>JAZKHR010000058.1:1180-50274 GCA_040385305.1 Pseudomonadota bacterium | reverse complement strand
GGAACGGAAGCTGCGGCGGCCACGTAGTCGCCAGCCGGCGTTGCCGGTGGCTTGCCTACCTGCACCCCTGCCGCGGCGTATTCGGCTGCCAGCTCGGACTCGCCCACGTCGATGTTGCGTTCCTGGCCCAGGCCATCCAGGTGCTCATTGAGCATGCGGCGGTACATGGTGCTCATGTAATCGAGGAAATGGGCGCGATCGGCGGCGGCCTGGCCCGGTTGCACGCTGCTCAGGAAGACGTGCGAGTTGAAGCGCGCCGCGGCGTACAGGCTGGCCAGGCTGACGCGCTTGAGGCCGTGCTCGCGGGCCTGCCGGTTGGTCACTTCCAGGTATTCGTTCACGCTGGTGAAGAACCCCGGATCCAGGTTGTTGGGGTTGCCCGGGTCGGCCGGCTGGGCCTGCGGGTCTTGCTGCGCCTGTTGGTCGGCCATGGCGTGGTTCCTGTGGGAAAGGTTGAACCCGCGATTGTCGCCCAAGCGGCGGCTTGCGGCCAAGTTCCGCCTAGAAGTGCAGCCCCTGCCGCCCGGCGATGGTGTGCACGTCCTTGTCCCCCCGACCCGACAGGTTGCACAGGACAATGGCGTCCTTCGGCAGGTCCCTTGCCAGCTTCATCGCCTGGGCGATGGCGTGGCTGGACTCCAGCGCCGGAAGGATGCCCTCGGTCCTGGCCAGCAGGTGGAACGCGGCCAGCGCTTCCTCATCGGTGACGCCCACGTAATCGGCACGGCCACTGTCGCTGAGGAACGCGTGTTCGGGTCCGACCCCGGGATAGTCAAGGCCAGCCGAGACCGAATGGGTCTCGGTGATCTGGCCATCGTCGTCGCAGATCACGTAGGTGCGGTTACCGTGCAGCACGCCGGGCCGGCCGGCGGCGATCGATGCCGCATGGCGGCCGGTGTCGATGCCGTCGCCAGCAGCCTCGGCCCCGACCAGGCGCACGCCGGGATCATTGAGGAAGGCGTGGAAGATGCCGATGGCGTTGCTGCCACCGCCCACGCAGGCCGTCACCACGTCGGGCAACCGGCCATATTCCGCCAGCATCTGCGCACGCGCCTCGCGGCCGACAACGGAGTTGAAATCGCGGACCATGCGCGGGTACGGGTCCGGCCCGGCCACGGTTCCGATGATGTAGAAGGTGCCGTCGACATTGGTCACCCAGTCACGCATGGCCTCGTTCAGGGCATCCTTGAGCGTGGCCGAGCCGCTGGTCACAGGCACAACCGTGGCCCCGAGCAACTGCATGCGGTAGACGTTGATCTTCTGCCGCTCGATATCGGTGGCGCCCATGTACACCACGCATTCCAGTCCCAGCCGCGCGGCCACCGTGGCCGACGCGACGCCATGCTGGCCGGCGCCGGTCTCGGCGATGATCCGGGTCTTGCCCATCCGCGACGCCAGCAGCGCCTGGCCAATGGTGTTGTTGATCTTGTGCGCGCCGGTGTGGTTCAGGTCCTCGCGCTTGAGCAGGATGCGCGCGCCACCGGCTTCGCGGCTCAGCCGCTCGGCGTGGTAGATCGGGCTGGGACGACCGACGTAATGGGCCAGGTCGGCCTCGAATTCGGCGATGAAGGCCGGATCCACCCGGGCGGCGTCGTAGGCCGCCGCCAGTTCTTCCAGCGGCCGGATCAGGGTTTCGGCGACGAAGCGCCCGCCATAGCGGCCGAAATGGCCTTCGACATCGGGATAGGCATGGAAATCCATCAACTCAGCGGCCACAGGCAGTGCACTCCTTGATTTCGTCACCGGCATCGGTCATCTGCACGCAGTCAGCGCGCCGTACCGTCTCCACGAAGCGCCGCATCAGGGCGCCATCCTTGATCCCTGGCGAGCTCTCGATGCCGCTGGACACGTCCACGCCCCACGGGTTGGCACTCCGCACCGCCGCATACACATTGGTGGCATCGAGCCCACCGGCCAGCACGAACGGTTTGCTCATGTCATCGGGGATGGTCGCGGTGTCCACGCGCATGCCGCTGCCCCCCGCTGCGCCCGGGGCATGGCCGTCGAACACGAACCCCGCCGCGTGCGGATAACGCGCATGCAGAACGCGCCCGCTCATGCCCTTTTCCGCGCCATGCATCCCGATCCCCTTCAGGTAGGGCAGGCCGAAGCGCCGGCAGAAGGCATCGTCTTCGCTGCCGTGGAACTGCAACAGCGTGGGCCGCGCCTGCACGATCGCCTCGCGCACTTCGGCCACGGTGTTGTCCATGAACAAGGCGACTGCATCGACCAGCGGCGCCATGGCATCCCGCAGGCTCCGTGCAGCCTCCGGCAGCAGGCGCCGCGGGCTGCGGGCTGCAAAGATCAGGCCAATCGCATCCACGCCCAGCTCGCCTGCCAGGCGCACGTCGCCAACGCGTGTCAGTCCGCAGAACTTGATGCGGGTGCGGAACAGAGGATCAGTCATGGCCAATTCCGGATAGGACGTGGAGGGTACGAACGCATCCACACGGATGGATTCAGCGGCGCAGGCTCGCGTCGCTGACCTCCGGCGGCAGCCCCCATTCTCGCGGATAACGGGGCCCAAGGAACAGCAGCCCGGCGGCGGGCGCGGTTGGCCCGGCCAGCGAGCGGTCTCCTGCGGCCAGCAGTTCCGCGATCCATCCGGTGGTCCGCTCACCCCGCCCCACCATCAGCAGCGAGCCCACGATGTTGCGCACCATGTGGTGCAGGAACGCATTGGCCTGCACCTCGATCTCCACGCTGTCGCCAGCACGCCGCACGGAAATGTCATGCAGGTGACGCCGCGCATGGCTGGCCTGGCAATTCACGCTGCGGAACGCCGAGAAATCGCGTTCGCCAACCAGCGCCTGGGCCGCCTCATGCATCGCATCGACGTCCAGCGGCATGCGTTCCCAGCCCAGGTACTGGCGGCCCATGCCCGGTCGCGTAGGCCGGTTGGCGAGGTGGTAACGGTAGCGCCGGGCGCGTGCGTCGAAACGCGCATTGAAGTCATCGCCGACGGGCACGCACCAGCGAACCGCCATCGCCCCCGGCAGGTTGGCGGTGGTGCCAAGTACCCAGCTGCGTGGATCGCGCAACGCGTCGGTATCGAAATGCACCACCTGGCATTCGGCGTGCACGCCCGCATCCGTGCGGCCGGCGCAAATGGTGTCGATGCGCGCATCGGCCACCCGCGACAAGGCCCGTTCCAAGGCAGTCTGCAGACTGCCATCCGGCGCCATCAATCCCGCGGGGCTTAGCCGTTGCCAACCGGAAAAGCCGCTGCCGTCGTATTCAACCCCCAACGCCAGCCGCATGCGCAGCCTTGCGGGGTCAACCGAGCTCGCGCAGCATCCGCGCGGCTTCGGTACGTGCGGTGGGGTCGGCGTCATCCTGCAATTCGCGCAGCAACTGCCTGGCGGAAGCGTCGTCGCCGATATCGAGGAACGCAAGCGCCAGCTTCAGCCGCTGCGCGGCGCTGGCCTGGGACGCCGGATCGGCAGGCTGGTGTGCTTGCACGAAGCTCGGGGTCGACGCCGCCAGGACGGGGGCCGCGGGCGGAGGCGCGGCCTTGACCCAATTCGCGGAGTGCCATGCTGGCGTCTCGCCCCGTGGTGACGGGGTCGGAGGCCCCTGGTTCCGGTGCACCACGGAATCACTTTCGAGCGCCGCCGAGGTGGATGCTTCCGGTAGCGAGGACGGGATCGCGGCCCCTTGCGCTGCGGAGGAAGTGACGTCGTCCTGCGTCGGAGGAGCCATGCTCGCGGCCAGCGCTTCGCTGTCGAACCCACGACGTGGCGCGACCGTTACGGGTGCGGAACGACGCCGCAACACCCACGCGAGCAGCGCCAGGCCGAGCAGCGCCAGGCTGCCCCAGATCCACGGCATTGCGCTGGATGGGGACGTCGTCGCATCCGGCTGGGCCGACTGCGCGGTGGCCTCAGCTTGGCCCACGGGTTGCGTCGTGGCGGTCGCGGGCAGCGCGCCCGCCACGGCGGCCTCCGCCTTGCGGGTCTGGGCAAGCCGTTGCTGGGCGGCTGCCAGCTCGCTGTCCTTCAAGGCGAGCAACTGCTGTTGCTGCTTCTGCAGGTTTTCGAGTTGGGCGACCCGGTCCTTGAGCTCGCCGATCTCCGCCTGGCGCGCGGCCAGGTCTTCATCGCGCTGACGCAATTGCTGTTGCAGCATGGTGCCCTCGCCACCGGCGCTGGTGCCGGATCGTGTTCCCGTGGCTGTTCCCGGTGCCGTTGGCGGCACGATTGCCAACCGCGCCTGCGCAGGCTGTCGTCTTGCGGGCGCCGGTTGCGCGGGTGCAGCCGGACGCCTTGCAGGTGTCGGCTCGGTTGCGGCGGCGGCGGCGGGAGCCCGGGCGACCGTCGCAACCTGGTCTGGCTGGACCACGGCACGCCGCGCCTGCCGCCATTCGCGCATCTGTTCACGGACGACCAGCGCGGCCTCCGCGGCGTCGACACCTGCCACCTCGCCGCTGCCGGGCACGCGCAGCACCGCGCCCTGGCGCAACTGGTTCATGTCCTGGCCGAGAAAGGCATCCGGATTGGCCCGCAACAACGCCAGCATGGTCTGGTCGAGGGTGTAGCCAGCGCGCACCGGCAGTTCACTGGCGATCCGGGACAGGGTTTCGCCGCGCTTGACCGGGCCGTACTGGGCGGGCAGCGGTGCGGGCGCAGCGGGCCTGGCCGGGACGGGTCGCGCGGCAACTGCAGCGGGGGCTGCAGACGGCGGCAAGGGCTGGACGCTGGTGCTAGCGGTTGCCGGCTCCGGCGCAGGTGCAGGTTGCGGCATTGTTGCCGGCGGCGGCGCAGTCGCCACGACCGGCGGTGGCGGTGGCACGCGCGGTGCAGCCACGACCGGGGCAGCCACGACCGGCGCCGGACGCTGCACAACGTTGGGCGCGCCCACGACCGGCGCACTGATTGCAGGCTGCACGGGGGCGCTTGCGGTGCGCGGGGCGTCCACCAGCGCCGAATACTCGCGCACCAGCCGACCCTGGCCCCAGTCGACCTCGATCAGGAAATTGAGCACCGCCTGGTTGACCGGGGCCGTGGTCGTGACCCGGATCACCGGGCGGCCGCGGACGTCGCTGCCCAGGCTGAACTGAAGGTCCGCGGCCAGTCCCGTCGGCGGCGCCAGGCCGATCCGGCGGAAGGTCTCCGGCGAGGCCAGCCGTGCCTGCAGCGCTTCCAGTTCGCCGGGAACGGTGGAGATGATCGGGATTTCTGCCAGCAACGGCTGGTTGAGCCGCGACTTGACTTCGATCTGGCCCAGGCCCAGCGCCGCCACGTTGCCCGCCGCAAGCAACAGGGCCGTGGCGATCGCTAACCGCACTGTCTTGATCACGCGTGTGTATCCCCTTCCCGCCCCGATGCGACTCTAGCCGCGCTCAGCCTTCGCTGGCAACGGGACCTCTTATCACGAGCTCCGCGATCTGCACCGCATTGAGCGCAGCGCCCTTGCGGATGTTGTCGGCCACCACCCACAGGTTGAGGCCGCGCGGATGCGAGATATCCTCGCGAATGCGGCCAACGTACACGGGATCGGTGCCGGATGCGTGCGTGACCGGCGTCGGGTAGCCACCACCAACCGCTTCATCGACGACCTCGATGCCCGGCGCGGCTTCCAGCAGGCGCCGCGCATCGGCGGCGCTGAGCTTGTCGCGTGTCTCGATGCTGACCGCCTCGGAATGACCGTAGAACACGGGCACGCGCACTACCGTGGCATTCACCAGGATGCTGTCGTCGCCCAGGATCTTGCGGGTTTCCCAGACCAGTTTCATTTCCTCGGTGGTGTAGCCGTTGTCGAGGAAATCGCCGCCGTGCGGGATCACGTTGAACGCGATCTGCACCGGGTACACGTGGGCATCCACCGGCTTGAAGTTGAGCAGGCCCGCGGTCTGCTTGCCCAGCTCCTCCAGCGCCTTGCGCCCGGTGCCAGACACCGACTGGTAGGTGGCGATGTTGATGCGCTGGATGCCGGCGGCATCGTGCAATGGCTTCAACGCCACCAGCAGCTGCATGGTCGAGCAATTGGGATTGGCGATGATGCCGCGCGGCCGATTCCCGACCTGCTCCGGGTTGACCTCGCTGACCACCAGCGGTACGTCATCGTCGTTGCGGAACGCGGAGGAATTGTCGATCACGACGGCGCCGGCCGCGGCGAATTTCGAGGCGTATTCCTTCGATATGGATCCGCCTGCAGAGAACAGGGCAATGTCCACGCCTGCGGGATCGAAAGTCGCCAGGTCCTGGACCGCGATCTCTTCATCGCCGAAGTTGACGTGGCCGCCCGCCGAACGCTCGCTGGCCAGCGCGATCAACTCGCCGACCGGGAACTTGCGTTCTGCCAGTACAGACAGCATCACCTCGCCCACTGCGCCGGTGGCGCCGACTACGGCGACCTTGAATTTCCTGTTGCTCATGGCTTCCTTTCGTCGCTCATTGTGGTGCACCGGCGCCTACCGCCGGGTGTTCGCTTCGCGGCAATGCCGCTACGCGATCCACCCGACGGTCTCGCCGACGCTCGCCAGTTTCATTTTCCCGCTTTTGCCGGAATGCGGGGGGTGATATCACCGACATCCCCGCACTGCGCGCGATGCCGCAGCGCATGGTCCATCAGCACCAGTGCCAGCATCGCCTCGCAGATGGGCGTGGCGCGGATGCCGACGCAGGGATCGTGGCGCCCTGTGGTCACGATGTCGACCTCGTTGCCGTCGATATCGACGCCGCGCGCCGGTAGGCGCAAGCTGGACGTCGGCTTGAACGCCACCGACACCCGCACCTGCTGGCCGCTGGAAATGCCGCCGAGGATGCCGCCGGCGTGGTTGGACAGGAAGCCATCGCGCGTGGCTTCATCGCGGTGCACGCTGCCCTTCTGCGCCGCCGACGCGAAGCCGTCGCCGATCTCCACGCCCTTCACCGCGTTGATCGACATCATCGCCGCAGCAAGGTCACCGTCCAGCTTTCCGTAAATGGGTTCGCCCCATCCAGCCGGCACGCCGTCGGCAACCACTTCGATGCGCGCGCCGACCGAATCGCCGGACTTCCGCAGCGCGTCCATGAAAGTTTCAAGCGCAGGTACCTGCGCTGCATCGGGCCAGAAAAAAGGATTGGTCTCGATGGCCTCGGCATCGAACCCGTTGGGAACGACCTCGCCGATCTGTGTCATCCAGCCCCGCACGCGCACGTCGAACTTCTCCGCCAGCCATTTCTTCGCGATCACCGCCGCCGCCACGCGCATGGTGGTCTCGCGCGCGCTGCTGCGACCGCCGCCGCGCGGGTCGCGGATGCCGTACTTGTGCCAGTAGGTGTAGTCCGCGTGGCCGGGCCGGAACTGCTCGACGATGCGCGTGTAATCCTTGCTGCGCGCGTCCGTGTTGCGGATCAGCAGTGCGATCGGCGTGCCGGTAGTCAGGCCCTGGTAGATGCCGCTGAGTATCTCGATGGCATCCGCCTCATGCCGCGCCGAGGTGTGGCGGGTCTTGCCGGTAGCGCGGCGTGCAAGGTCGTGTTCAAAATCCTCGGGGCCTAGCGCAATGCCCGGCGGGCAGCCATCGATCACGCAGCCGATGGCCGGGCCATGCGATTCGCCGAAGGTGGTGACCCGGAACAGATGGCCGAAAGTATTCAAGCGCGCACTTCCCCCAGCCATGCAGACAATCGCGCCTGCTGCGGGGCCCATCGGGAGACGCCGGCGAGGTTGGTCCACTCATTCGGGTCTGACGCATGATCGTAGAGCTCTTCGGTGTCGTCCGCGTAGCGGATGTACCGCCAGCGCTCATCCACGACCGAATCGTTGCCCTTGCCATAGGTGATGATCGAGGGCGAGGTTTTCCTGTACTCCGCCGACCCGAAGTATGGCGCGAGCGATTCACCCGACAGTTTGTGCCCCGGAAGCGGCAATCCGCACATGTCCACCAGGGTTGGATAAAGATCCACGAGACTCACGGCCTCGTCCACCACCTTGCCCGCGGCACGCCGGTCCGCCGCGCGGATCATCATCGGCACACGCGTCGCCTGGTCCCACAGCGTGAACTTGCGCCAATGCAGCTTCTCGCCCAAGTGGAACCCGTTGTCGCTCCACAACACCACGTGTGTGTCCTGCGCGTGCGCACCCGCATCCAGCGCATCAACGATCCGACCCACCTGGGCATCGGCGAACTCGACCGCTGCGAGGTAAGCCTGCACGGCCTTCTTCCAGGCATTGGCCCGAGTGATGTGGTGGTGGTCGGACTGGATCCAATCCGGCGTGTCAACGAACGGCGAATCAAACGCTATTCGCTGGCCCGCCGCGGGGACGTCCTCCAGATCGTCGTCCTTCACCCAAGGCAGCGTGATGGACTCGAGCGGATAACGATCCAGGAATTCCTTCGGCAGGTACCAGGGCAGGTGCGGGAAACGGAATCCCGCCCCGATGAAGAAGGGCCGATCGTGTTGCGCCTGCAAGTGCTGGATGACCCTGTCAGCGATCTTGACATCCGCGAATTCGGCTTCGGGGAGCGCGATCTGGCCCCAATCGAGGTTATCTGCCCCCTCAAGACCCGGGACCGGAGTCAACCGGGGCTTCTGCGCCTTTTGCGATGGCGGCCGGTTGAATTGCTCCAGACGCGACCAGGATTCACGTTCCGGCTGCGTATCGTGGAACAACTTTCCCGCGGCCAGGGCCGAGTAGCCATGCTGCATGAAGTGCTGGGGCAACGTCTTGATGGCCGGCAGCAGATCCCGGATCAACTCATCCACGAACATGCCCGACTGATTGGCATACAGGCCCGCGAACAGGTTATTGCGCGCAGGCATGCACCAAGGCACTGGCGTGTGCGCATTGCTGAACAAGACACCTTGAGCCGCCAAGCGATCCATGCACGGCGTCCGGGCGGTGGGGATTCCCTCGCGCAGGTGGCTCAAGCAGCCGATCCAGCTATTCAAATCATCAATGGCGATGAACAGGACGTTGGTTTTTTTCGGGCTGGGTGCCTTGAGGCATCCGGTGACACCCGCGGCCGTCAATGCCAACCCCAAGGCGCTGCGTTGCAGGAACGTCCGGCGATCCATGCGCCAACTGGTCACAGCAGGCTGGCCATGGGCACCCGCGACGCACGTTCGCGTGCATCGGCCAGCTTTGCGATCCGGGCGTGGTGCGCCACCAGGTCCGCGCATTCGGCGACGAAGATGCCCATCTGGCCGACCTTGAACTCGATCCACGCCAGCGGCAGTTCGGGCAACAGCGCAACCAGCGCTTCCTCCGCTTCGCCGACTTCGCAGATCAGCAGTCCGTCTTTCTCCAGGTGCAAGGGCGCATCGCGCAGGATGCGCAGGGCCAGGTCGAGGCCGTCATCGCCCGCACGCAAACCGAGCTCCGGCTCGTGCGCATATTCGCGCGGCAGGGCATCGGTTTCGTCGTTGGTGACATAGGGCGGATTGGTGACGATGAGGTCGTAATGCTCGCCGCCAAGGGCAGAGAACAGGTCCGACTTCAGCAGTCGCACGTTCCCGGCCTCCAAGCGCTGCTTGTTTTCGTTCGCAAGTGCCAGCGCAGCGTCGCTGACGTCCGTCCCATCCACCCGCCAGTCCGGGTTGTGGTGGCCCATGGCGATGGCGATGCAGCCCGAGCCGGTGCACAGGTCCAGTGCACTACGCACCTCGCGGTCGCCGAGCCAGGGCTGGAAGCCGGATTCGATCAATTCCGCGATCGGCGATCGTGGCACCAGCGCGCGCTGGTCGGACTTGAAGCTCAGGCCCGCGAACCACGCCTCACCGGTGAGATAGGCGGCCGGGATACGCTCCTCGATGCGGCGCAGGAACAGCCCCAGCACCTCTTCTTTTTCAGCTTCGGTGACGCGCGCATTGCCGTACACCGGGCTGAGGTCGTGCGGCAGGTGCAGCGCATGCAGGGTCAGCTGGGTGGCTTCGTCCAGCGCGTTGTCGTAGCTGTGGCCAAAGGTCAGGCCCGCCGCGTTGAAGCGGCTGCCGCCGTAGCGGATCAGGTCGATGATGGTCTGCAGTTCTTCGGACATGGCGGCCGCGCGCGATGGCTAGCAGTGAAGTATAGCGGCGGCACCCCGCTATCATGGCGGCTGCTTCCCGATGCAAACCGCCATGTCCCACCGCGCCCTCATCCTGCTTGTCATCGCCGCCCTCGCCGCCGGACTGGGCCTGCTGGCGGCGCAGCGTTTCTTCGCTGCGCCGCCGGTGGCCACGCTGCCCGCGGTCCGCAGCATCACCCTGCTGCCCGAGCCACGCCTGTTGCCGGCGTTCTCCCTGCAGCAATCGGATGGCACGCCGCTGACCGGCGACGAACTGCAGGGCCACTGGACCCTGGTGTTCCTGGGCTTCACCCATTGCCCCGACATCTGCCCGACCACGCTCGCCCAGTTGTCGCGCGCACAGAAGCAGTGGCAGTCGCTGCCGGCGGCATCGCGCCCGCGGGTGCTGTTCGTGTCTGCCGACCCGGAGCGCGATAGCCCGGAACTCACCGGCCGCTACGCAAAAGCCTTCAACCCGGAGACCCTGGCTGCCACCGGGCCGGTGGCGCAACTGCAAGCTTTCGCAGGGTCGCTGTCGCTGGTATTCATGAAGGCGCCCGGCCCCAGCGGCCGCGCCGACGACTACAGCATCGACCATTCCGCCGGCTTCGCCGTGCTCGATCCGCAGGCGCGCATGGCCGGCGTGGTGCAACCGCCGTTCGATGTCGCCGCCATCGCCAGCGACCTCGCTGCACTGACCAAGGCCAGGCCATGAGTCCGCTGACCGCGCTCACCTATGTGTTGCCACACCGCGCACTGTCCTCGCTGGCACGTTCGCTGGCCTATTCGACCAACCCGCGCACCAAGCAATGGCTGATCGACACGGTGACCCGCAAGTTCGGCGTTGACCTCACCGAAGCCGCGCAGCCGGACCCCAATGCCTACCCGAGCTTCAACGCGTTCTTCACCCGAGCCCTGAAGCCCGGCGCGCGCTCGCCTGACGCCGACCCGAACGCCCTGCTGATGCCCGCCGACGGCCGCATCAGCCAGTGCGGCGAGATCAAGGACGGCCGCATCTTCCAGGCCAAGGGCCAGTCCTATACCGCCGCCGAACTGCTGGGCGACGAAGCCGCAGCCGAGCCCTTCCGCGACGGCGTGTTTGCCACCGTGTACCTCTCGCCTCGCGACTATCACCGCGTGCACATGCCGTGGACCGGGACCCTGCGTGAAACGGTGCACGTGCCCGGCCGGTTGTTCTCGGTGGGGCCGGATGCAGTGGCCGGCGTACCGCGCGTGTTCGCGCGCAACGAGCGCCTGGTCTGCCACTTCGATACCGACTTCGGGCCGATGGTATCGGTGATGGTCGGCGCCCTGCTGGTCTCAGGCGTGGAAACCGTGTGGAGTGGCGTGGAGATTCCGGCCTACGGGGACCGTACCGAAAAGAAGGACTACCGCGGTCGCGGCATCGTGCTCGGGCGCTTTGCGGAGATGGCCCGATTCAATTACGGCAGCACGGTGATCGTGCTGTTGCCGAGGGGCGCGGCCGATCTTGCACAGGGACTGTCGGCGGAGACGCCGGTGCGGCTGGGACAGCGGCTGGCCACCCTGAGCGGAGCAGGAATCGCCCGCTAGACATAGGGTTTGAGCACCACGCAGGACCGCGCCCCGTGAGCGCGAATCCGCGCTTTCCAAACGTTGCGTGCCTGCGCCACACTGGCGCCTGTCCCCAGCCCTGCGAGACGCCATGAAACCCGCCCACATCGCCATTGCCCTGGCCACGGTAGCTGCTCTACTGCTGCTGGTGGCTGGACCCGGTACGCGCCTGGAACTGTGGGACTTCAGGACCGGCTTCACGTTGATGCGCTGGGCCGCTTACACCGGCCTGGGCGCGGCACTCCTGGCCGCTGTAATGCTGATCCTGCCGCGCACCCGACGCTCGGCGACCGGCGCGTTGCTGGTGGCGCTGGTGGTCGCCCTTGGGGTGGCGTTCGTGCCCTGGAACGGGATGCGCAAGGCCCGTTCGCTGCCGCCGATCCACGATATCACCACCGACACCCGTCGCCCGCCGGAATTCGTCGCCATCCTGCCGCTGCGCGCCGACGCGCCGAACCCGGCCGTCTATGGCGGGCCTGATATCGCCAAGGCCCAGCTACAGGGTTATCCCGACCTGAGCACCAAGCGCGTGGATGCCGCACCTGCCGAAGCGTTCGAGCGTGCGCTGGCAACAGCCCGCAAGATGCGTTGGGAGGTCGTCGCGGCCGATGCGGCCAGCGGCCGCATTGAAGCCACCGACACCACGTTGTGGTTCGGCTTCAAGGACGACGTGGTGATCCGGGTGGAGGCCGAAGGCGCCGGCAGCCGCATCGACGTGCGCTCGGTGTCGCGGGTCGGCGGCAGCGACGTCGGCGCCAATGCCGCGCGCATCCGGGCATTCCTGCGAACGCTGGGGGACTAGCCGGGGCCGGGAACGACTTGAGCCACGGCAGCAACCCTGACGGGGTGGTGGTCGCCCGACTGGTTCCTGGCTGCAGCTTCTACTGCACGTTCTCCGGGTTGTACGGGCATTTCCTGGGGATGCCCAGATGGGTGGGTAGGTCGCGGCTTGCGCCGCTCCTACAGGGTTTCAAGTGTTTGAGGTGCTGGCAGAGATGCTTTCCCGCCCGCTGCCCTCGCCACCCCGATGCCGGTGCAAGGGTTCACAGCCGGCTTCAACCCCTGCAGCCGTCCAGCTTCAACGCCTGCCCCGGCCGGATCGCGTACTTCGGCGCCTTCAGCTTGTTGACCTTGGCGAAGTCCGACAGGTCGCAACCGAACTTGCGCGAGATGCTGGTCAACGTTTCGCCGCGCTGCACCTTGTACGACGTCGGCCGCGATGGCGCAGCGGGAGACGCGGGCGCCACCGTCGCCGCGACAGGCAGGGGGCTCGGAGTCATGGCCCCGACCCGCACCAGCGCAGACTTCACGTTGCTCTGCACCAACTGCCTTGCCAATGCCGCGCGCTTGCCCCCGGTGCAATTGAACCGGTACAGCCAGGCCAGGCGGGTGGTGGCGTTGATGGTGGAACCGGCCGGGATCGTGCTGTCCGGCTCCCATCGCGGGTTGAGGTTGCGCAGCGCACGCATGTAACCGTCGCGCGAGCCGTAATTGCCGAGGCAAATGGTCAGCTCATAGATGGAGGTCGGCTGCGCCAGCCGGATCACTGCAGGGCGGGTGCTGACCCGAGGCCAGCGGATGCCGTATTCCTGGGGGTGCAGGAACAGCCACGCGGCCGCGACCACCATCGGCACGTAATCCTTGGTCTCCGCCGGAAACTGGTTGTAAACATCCGCGTCCCAGAAGCTGCGGCCGCCGGTCTCGCGGAACACGCGCGCCGCGCGGCCCTCGCCGCCGTTGTAGCCAGCCAGCGAAAGTTCGATGCTGTTGCCGAGGCCGGCCATGCGCTCGTTGAGGAAGGCAGCGGCGGCATCGGCGGACGCGCGTGGGTCGTAGCGGGTATCGAAGCCGGTCCCGTCATTGCCGAGGCCGAAGCGCTTGCCGGTGGCGGGCATGAACTGCATGGGGCCAACTGCGCCCGCGTGCGAACCCACGTGCACCTTGCCGTTGGATTCCTTGGCCATGATCCCGAACAGCAACGCTTCGGGCAGCCCGCTGCGCTTGAACGCGGGCGACATCAGGTGCTGCATGTAGCGGTAGTTCTCGTAGCTGTCCATCAGCGACGGGCGCATGTCGGTCAGCCAGCGGCGGATGCCCGCCTGTACGGCCGGATTGAATTGCACCATGCGAACGAAGCGCTGGCCCTCCTCGCTCAGCAGGGACGCGGCGTCCGCCTCTTCGGGGACCGGGGCGTTGGCCAGGTCGCTCTCGTCGATCGGGTCTTCGGGCTCGTCGAACATGGTTTCGTCGAGCCGCGGGGTGGCCTTGAGCAGGCGCTCGTAGGTATCCAGCATGGCAGTGGTGGAACAGCCGCGCTGCTTGCCGCAGGCCTCGATCACCGCCTTGACCTCGTCCAGCGCCGCGCTGCTGGCCGCGGCCGCGGCCGTCTCGTCCTCGGCCAGCATGGCATCGCGGTAACGCTTCTCGGCGGCGTCCAGGCGCTGCTGCAGGGCAGCTGCGGCCGCCTGGTCGCGCCTCGACTGGGCGTGTGCATCGGGAGCGGAAACGGCGGCGATGGAAGCAGCCACCAGCGCGGCAAGCACGGAAACGCGTAGGGACATGTAGGGCGTGGACACTGCGGGGGGATGCCGCAGGGTAGCTGCGCGGCGCGCGCAGGGGCAACCCGACCATCTGCATCGGGAAAAGTTCGCGCATGCGCCCACGCCGCGCTTGCGCATAGAATCCGGCGACCGCAGTGCATCCCGCAGGTCCCAATGGAACAGGCTTCCCCGCAAGACATCCTGGTCGGCAAGGCGATCACCACCGAGGCTGGCGGCGATGTGCGCCTGTTGGCCAGGTACGGCAACCGCCATGGCCTGGTCGCCGGCGCCACCGGTACCGGCAAGACCGTGACCCTGATGACCCTGGCCGAAGGTTTCAGCCGGATCGGGGTGCCCGTGTTCCTGGCCGACGTGAAGGGCGACGTGGCCGGGCTGGCAGTGGCGGGGACCATGAGCGAGCGGCTGCAGCAACGCATCGACCAGATCGGCATCGCCGATTACCGCAACGAGGCGGCGCCGGTGGTGTTCTGGGACCTGTGGGGCAAGCTCGGCCACCCGGTCCGCACCACGGTCAGCGAGATGGGGCCCACCCTGCTCGGCCGCATCCTGGAACTCAACGACACCCAGGGCGGCGTGCTCGACATCGTGTTCAAGCTGGCCGACGACCGCGGCCTGTTGCTGTTGGACCTTGAGGACCTGCGCGCGCTGCTGGGCCTGATCGCGGAGGAACGCAAGGGCATCTCGACGTCTTACGGGCTGGTCAGCACGCCATCGATCGGCGCCATCCAGCGCGCGCTGCTGCGCCTGGAGGCAGAAGGTGCGGAGCTGTTCTTCGGCGAGCCTGCACTGGAACTCGCTGACCTCATGCGCACCACCACCGATGGCCGCGGGGTGGTCAACATCCTGGCCGCCGACCAGCTGATCCTCAAGCCAAAGCTCTATTCCACGTTCCTGCTGTGGCTGCTGTCGGAACTGTTCGAAAACCTGCCCGAAGTGGGCGACCTGGATAAGCCCAGGCTGGTGTTCGTGTTCGACGAGGCGCACCTGCTGTTCGACGACGCTCCGCCCGCGCTGCAGCAGCGCATCGAACAGGTGGTGCGGATCATCCGCTCCAAGGGCGTGGGCGTGTACTTCTGCTCGCAGTTCCCGGACGACGTGCCAGACCAGATCCTCGGCCAGATGGGCAATCGCTGCCAGCATGCGCTGCGTGCCTTTACCCCGCGCGACCAGAAGGCAGTGCGCACCGCGGCGGAAACCTTCGTGTCCAATCCCGCACTCGACGTGGCCGTCGCCATCGGCAAGCTTGGCACCGGCGAGGCGCTGGTCTCCACCTTGCAGGAAAAAGGCGTGCCAATGCCCGTCGAGCACACCCTGGTCGCGCCGCCGCGTTGCCGGATGGGCGCGATCACCGAATCCGAGCGCGCGCAGGTGCGCGCGGGCAGTCCGGTGGGCATGAAGTACGACACGCGCGTCGACCGCGAATCGGCCACCGAAATGCTGGCGAGCAAGGCCGCGGCCAGGGCGTCACAGGCGCAGGCGCCCCCTGCGAAGACGGCACAGGACGATGCCGAGCCAGGCGGGTTGGGACAGTCCGTCAGGGATGCCGTGTTCGGAACCAAGCGCCGCCAGGGCATGGTCGAAACCATGGCCAAGCAGACCGCTCGCACCGTCGGCAGCCAGATTGGCCGGCAGATCCTGCGCGGCGTGCTGGGCGGCATCTTCGGCGGCAAGCGCTGAGTGCGATGCTGATGCGAAACGTTTGACCCGTGGGCCGTTGGCGCCCGCCTGCCGCGGGCAGCACCGCGCTGATTACCCGCGTCGGCCATGACCGCCTCAAGGCGGAGCTGGACGACCTGTGGCGCACCCGCCGGCCCGAGGTGGTCAAGGCACTGGCCGCTGCCGCGGCAGAGGGCGACCGCTCGGAAAACGCGGAATACACGTATCGCAAGAAGCAGCTGGGCGAGATCGACCGTCGCGTGCGTTACCTCAGCAAGCGGCTGGAGATCCTGCGCGTGGTCGATGCCGCGCCCTCCGACCGCGAGGCCGTGTTCTTCGGCGCCGAAGTGACCGTGGAAAACATCGGCAACGGTGACTCCGCGGTGTACCGCATCGTCGGACCGGACGAGACCGATGCCAGGCTGGGCTGGATCAGCATCGACTCCCCCTTGGCACGGGCCATGCTGAAGAAGCGGACGGACGAAGAATTCGACGCCATGCTGCCCGGCGGCATCGCGCACTTCGCCATCGTCGAGGTCCGCTACCCGGAGTGACCCTCAGCCGGGATACTCGACTTCCCCGTAGAGGTCGTGTTCGTCGCTGCCCATGATCCGGACCTGCGCGAAGTCGCCTGGCTGCAGCCCGGCCTCGCGGCCATCCTGGACTTGCACCAGGCCATCGATTTCCGGGGCATCCGCCATCGAGCGCGCGATGACAAGGTCGCCGTCGATCGCATCGACGATGCATGCCTGCACCGTGCCCACCTTGGCTTCCAGCCGCGCTTCGGAGATGGCGGCCTGCCGCTCCATGAAACGCGCCAGCCGCTCCTGCTTGACCTCTTCATCGACCGGATCCGGCAGGTCGTTCGCCTTCGCCCCTTGCACGGGCGAATAGGCGAACGCACCGACGCGGTCGAGCTGGGCTTCGTCGAGGAACTCCAGCAACTGCTCGAACTCGTGCTCGGTCTCGCCCGGGAAGCCCACGATGAACGTGCTGCGGATGGTCAACTCGGGGCAGGTCGCACGCCAACGCTGGATGCGTTCCAGGGTCTTGTCTACCGCGCCGGGCCGCTTCATCAGCTTGAGGATGCGGGGGCTGGCGTGCTGGAACGGGATGTCGAGGTACGGAAGAATCTTGCCATCGGCCATCAGCGGGATGATGTCGTCCACGTGCGGGTACGGATACACGTAATGCAGCCGCACCCACGCATCGAGTTCGCCCAAGCCTTCGCACAGCGCCTTCATTCGCGTCTGGTACGGCTTGCCGCGCCATTCGCGCTCGGCGTATTTCACATCGACGCCGTATGCCGAGGTGTCCTGCGACACCACCAGCAGTTCGCGCACGCCGCCGCGCACCAGTTTCTCGGCTTCGCGCAGCACGTCGTCGACAGGCCGCGAGACCAGGTCCCCACGCATCGACGGGATGATGCAGAAGCTGCAACGGTGGTTGCAGCCTTCGGAAATCTTCAGGTAGGCGTAGTGCTTCGGCGTCAGCTTCAGGCCGTAGTCGGGCAACAGGTCGATGAACGGATCGTGCGTCGGCGGCACTGCCGCATGCACCGCGTCCATCACGCTTTTGTAGTCCTGCGGGCCGCTGATCGACAAAACGCCGGGGTGTGCCTCGCGGATGATCTCGGCGCGCTTGCCCAGGCAGCCGGTGACGATGACCTTGCCGTTTTCCGCCATCGCCTCGCCGATCGCATCCAGCGATTCGGTCACCGCGCTGTCGATGAAGCCGCAGGTATTGACAACCACCACGTCGGCATCGTCGTAAGCCTGCACCAGGTCGTAGCCTTCCACCCGAAGCTGGGTCAGGATGCGCTCGGAATCGACCAGTGCCTTGGGGCAGCCGAGGCTGACGAAACCTACTTTGGGGTTGGCAAGGGACATAGCGGGGTACAAGGGGCGGACTGACCGCCGCGGGGCGCGAAGTATAGCGCCGGCCTGCCGGACGGTCCGCGGAGGCGTACCATGGCCCTCGTGCGATCAGGAGCCAAGGCGCATGAGCGAGTGGACGTCCCTCGAAACCCCCACCGGACGAATCCGCGCCTGGCGTGCGGACCCGCATATTCCTCCGCGCGGCGCGCTGGTGGTGGTCCAGGAAATCTTCGGCGTCAACGAGCACATCCGCGCCGTGTGCACGACCTTCGCCGACCATGGTTACGTGGCGATGGCGCCGGCGTTGTTCGACCATTTCGAGCATGACGTGCAGTTGCGGTACGACGCCGAGGGCGTCAACCGCGGGCGCGAGCTGGTGGAGCGCCTTGGTTTCGAGCGGGCACTGCAGGACGTGCATGCGGTCGCCGAACAGTTGACCGGGTCCGGCAAGGTAGGCGTTGTTGGCTATTGCTGGGGAGGCACCGTCGCCTTCCTCGCCAATACCCGCCTCTCCATGCCCGCGGTGAGTTATTACGGCGCCCGCACTGTCCCGTTCCTCGACGAGCGCCTGGACGCGCCGATGCTGTTCCACTTCGGCGAACGCGACGCCTCCATTCCGGCGAAGGACATCGCACTGCATCGCGAACGGCAACCGGAGGCGGAGATCCACGTCTACCCGGCAGGCCACGGCTTCAACTGCGACCAGCGCGCAGACCACGAACCCCACAGCGCGGCGCTCGCGCTGGAGCGGACCCTGGGATTCCTCCACCGTGCCCTGCCCCCGGCCTACTGAGCACCCGGCCATGACGCGCGCGCCTTTCGCCACCACGCACTTCGTCCTGCATCCCCAGCTCGCGGAAGACACCGCGCCGGTGATCGAATTGCCGCTGTGCGAGCTCCGCCTGATGGACGATGCCAACCATCCATGGCTGGTGCTGGTGCCGCGGATTGCGGGCGCGGTGGAACTGGTGGACCTTGACGGTGCGCAGCAACAGCAACTGACCCGCGAGATCGCGTCAGCCTCGCGCGCGCTGCAGGTGCTGTTCAAGCCACACAAGCTCAACGTGGCCGCGCTGGGCAACCTGGTCCCGCAGTTGCACGTGCACGTGATCGCCCGTTACAGCGACGACATCGCCTGGCCGCGCCCGGTGTGGGGCATGGCGGCGGCCCGGCCGTACGCGCCGGAACTGCTGGTGGAACGGGTCAACGCACTGCGCCGGCATCTGCTCTAGCAGCGGCCGCGACCGGGCCGCGCCGAGGCGGCGCTCCGGGAAGTGCAATCAGGTGCGCGGCAGGGTGACCCCGGTCTGCCCCTGGTACTTGCCGCCGCGGTCCTTGTAACTGGTCTCGCAGACGTCGTCGGCATCGGCCTGGAAGAACAGCATCTGGGCCACGCCTTCGTTGGCGTAGATGCGTGCGGGCAAAGGCGTGGTGTTGCTGAACTCAAGGGTGACGTGGCCTTCCCACTCCGGTTCCAGCGGGGTCACGTTGACGATGATCCCGCAGCGCGCGTAAGTGCTCTTGCCCAGGCACACCACCAGGGTGTCGCGCGGGATGCGGAAGTATTCGACGGTGCGCGCCAGCGCGAAGGAGTTGGGGGGGATGATGCACTCGTCCGCCTCGATGTCGACGAAGCTCTTGGGATCGAAGTGCTTCGGGTCGACGATGGTCGAGTTGATGTTGGTGAAGATCTTGAACTCGCGCGAGCAGCGCACGTCATAGCCGTAACTGGAGGTGCCGTAGCTGACGATGCGCTCGCGCTCGGCGGACAGTTTCACCTGGCCTGGCTCGAACGGCTCGATCATGCCCTGCTGCTCGGACATGCGGCGGATCCAGCGGTCTGACTTGATGCTCATGCGGTGGTTCCCACGGGGCAGCGCGCATTCTATCCGTTGGCCTGCCCGCCGCGCCCAGACATGCGAAGGCCCGGCATTGCCGGGCCTTCGGTCAAGCATGCTGCAGATGGATCAGTACTTGGAAACGTCCAGGCGACCGTTGGTGACCACCTTGCCATTGCAAGAGGCAGTCGGGATGGCATCGGCCATCAACCCATCCTTGATCTGCGCCGCGGTCGCGGTGGGGTGCGTTGCCTTGTAGAGCGCCGCAGCACCTGAAACGTGCGGAGTAGCCATCGAGGTACCGTTGTAGCTTGAATAGCCCGAGACCACCTTGCCCTTCGAACTCACGGGAACTGTGGACGTGATCGCCGACCCGGGTGCGCAGATGTCGACCGTCGTTTTGCCGTATTGCGAATACGAGGCGAGCGTGCCGTCCTTGACCAGCGCCGCAACCGCGATGATGTTGGCACTTGTGTAACCCGACGGATAACTGGCGATGGCGTCGTTGTCGTCACCCGAATTGCCCGCTGCGGCAATGAACAGGATGTTGGCTGCACCCGCGCGGTCGATTGCATCCTTGAGGCCCTGCGAGAAGCCGCCGCCGCCCCATGAATTGTTGGTCGCGACCATGTTCAGGCCATGCCGGTCCTTGAGGTCGGTCATGTAGTCAACCGCCGCGATCGCATTGGCCGTGGTGCCACCATTCCGGCCCAGGAACTTGGCATTGATCAACTTAACCGAATGGCAGACGCCGGACACGCCCTTGCTGTTGTTGCCGACTCCGCCAATCGTGCCGGAGACATGGGTGCCATGATCATCGCCAGTGCCATCGAACACGCTGTTGTTGCCCCCGTCGAAGTCCCAGCCGTAGACATCGTCCACTTTGCCGTTGCCGTCGTCGTCAACACCGTTTCCGGCTGTCTCGCCAGGGTTCTTGCCTGCATTGGCGGACAGGTCCTCGTGGGTGTACATGTAACCTTCGTCAATGACGCCGACCCACACCGAACTGCAGTTGTTGGTGGACGCGACGCCGGCGCCGCTGCCGAACTGGTTGGCCGGGTTGGACGAGGCTCCATACATGCCCCACAACGTGCCATTGGTGTACTGCGGGTCGTTGCTGTTGAGGCTGTGGGTGTAGATCCAGTTGGGTTCCGCGAATTCGACCGAAGGATCCGAGCTCACGGCCTCCACCGCTTCCGCCACGGACATGCCGGCCGGCAGCTTGAACAGCGAGAGTTCGCCGCGGCCATTGCCGCCGCCACGCACGGTCTGCATCTTCTGGGCGCCCAAGCCACCGCGCACCACGGCTTGGTCCGAAGCCGACGCGCCGGCCTTGAACTGGATCAACAATTCGCTTTGCTGGTGCGGCACGCCGGCGCGCAGGCCGTTGGCTACCAGGTCAGGACGGCCGCCGGCCGTGGCAGTGGCAGTGGCTGACAGGCCAAGGGCAATCAATACAGCAGCGGACAGGACCGCAGACTTGCAACGCTTCATCGAGACGACCTCACGGAAGGCGCCGACCGCCGGCGCTGGAGGTCCGATTAGAGCGCAGTTGTTAGCAGACATGCATTGTGCAACGCAACATGCCGGAGGTCACGGCTGAACCCGTTCAGCCACCCAGCAGCGACACGCCGATCGAACCTCGCAGCTTCGGGCGCAGCTCCAGTGCCGCCAGGAGGTGGCGCGCGGTGTCGCGGTACGCCTGCGCCGCAGTGGACTCCGGCTGGGCAGCCACGATGGGCGTGCCGGCATCGCCCTGCTCGCGGATGCCGATTTGCAATGGCAGTGAGCCCAGCACCGGCACCTCGTACTGCACCGACATCCGCTGGGCACCGCCCTGGCCGAAGATGTGCTCGGCATGGCCGCACTGGGTACACACGTGCACCGCCATGTTCTCCACCAAGCCGAGCACTGCAATGTCCAGCTTCTCGAACATCTTCAATGCCTTGCGCGCATCGAGGGTTGCGATGTCCTGCGGCGTCGTGACGATCACCGCGCCCGCCACCGGGATCTTCTGGGCCATGGTCAGCTGGATGTCGCCGGTGCCGGGGGGCAGGTCCACGATCAGGATGTCGAGGTCGCCCCAGCTGGTTTCGGTCAGCAACTGGGTCAGCGCCGAGGTCGCCATCGGTCCGCGCCAGATCATCGGGGTGTCCTGGTCCACCAGCAAGCCGATAGACATCGCCTCGATGCCGTGCGCGCGCATCGGCTCGATGGTCTTGCCATCCGGGCTGTCGGGCCGCCCGGACAGGCCCAGCATCATCGGCACGCTGGGGCCGTAGACGTCGGCATCGAGCACGCCCACAGCCAACCCCTCGGCGGCAAGCGCGAGGGCCAGGTTCACCGCAGTCGTCGACTTGCCCACCCCGCCCTTGCCGGAACCTACGGCGATGATATTGCGGACGTTGGCAAGCGGTTTCAGCTCGCCCTGGACGGCGTGGGGAGGGATGCGGGGCATGAACGTGCTCTCGTCGCAAACCGTTGATTCTAGTGACTGCGGCGCTGGTAAGCTCGCACTCACACCACAAGCACACTACAGGGGAGTCACGAATGCGGATCCGCCACGGGAAGAGCCACCTCGCCGCCAGCCTGCTTCTGGCAACCGGTATCGGGCACGCCGCGCCTCCCATTCCGATCGAAGCATTCGCCAAGGTGCCCGACATCCAGTCGGTGTCGATGAGCGCAGACGGCAAGAACCTGGTGGCCATCGTCGCCATGCCCGGCTCAAACAACAAGGAGACCGGCCTGGCCACCTGGAACTTGGACAACCTGGCGGCTGGCTCCAAGATCACTCCCTCCGGCGACCGCATGAAGTTCATCGGCGCCAGTGCACTGAAGGCGGACCGGGTGCTGGTATTGGGTCGCCAGGAATGGACCGGCCAACTTGGCGGCTGCGGCGAGGGCAGCGTCAACGGGTCGACTAAGACCTTCGTCTTGAAGCCCTACCTGACCGACACCAGCCAGAAGAAGTTCGAGGAGGCGTTCGCCGACAACACGCGCAAGCTCGGCGTCAGCGAAGCGATCCAGAAGTGCCTGGAGATCGCGGGCAGCGCGTCGCTGGTCAACAACCTGCCGCTGGACCCTGACAACGTGATCATCAACCAGACCAGCGGGGTCTCGCTGAGTGCCAATTACTACCTCTACAACCTTCGTACCGGGGAAACCAAGCTGCTGTTCAAGGCCGGCGGGCGCGCAAGCCCGGGCCTGTTCAACCCGCGCAATGGCGAAGTGCTGACGCGTACCCAGCTGGAGCCGACCGGACCTGGCGAATACGAGCAGTGGATCCAGATTCGCAACCCTAAGACCGGGGAGTTCGAAACCCAGGCGCCGCTGACCACCAAGCTCAGCGAGCGCTACACCACCGAGGTTGTCGGCATCGACGAGGCCAGCGGCAAGTTCTATGTGCTGACCGACCGCTACTCCGACCACGTCCAGGCCTGGATGTACGACCCCGGCAACAAGAAATTCGACAACGAACCCTTGCTCTCACACCCCCAATTTTCCATCGGCGGCCTGATTCTCGGAACCCAGCCCAGCAACTTCAACAAGATCCTGGGCTATGTGGTGGACGGCCCGCAGCGCGAAGTGACCTACGTCGAGCCGCAGATGCAGGCCATCCACGCGCTGCTGGGAAAGGGCTACCCAGGCCAGACGGTCACCATCACCGGCTACAACGACACGCTGTCGCGGGTCCTGTTCAGCACGGCCAGTGCGCAAGTTGCGCCGGCCTACCATGTGCTGCTGGACCGCAAGACCGTGGTGAGCCTGGGCAGCGAGCGCCCTTGGATCGATGACAAGCAAGTGGGCGAGCAGCGCTGGGTCAACTACCCCGCGCGCGACGGCCTGAGCATCCCGGCCATCCTCGATCTGCCGGTGGGCTGGAAACAGGGTGACGCCCCGTTGCCCACCGTCATCCATCCGCATGGCGGGCCATGGTCGCGCGATGCGATGGGCTGGGACCGGTCTGGCTGGGTGCCATTCCTGACCTCGCGAGGCTATGCCGTGTTGCGCCCGCAATACCGCGGCTCGAATGGCCTCGGCCGCAAGCTCTGGCTCGCTGGCGACGCCCGATGGGGCAAGGAAATGCAGGACGACAAGGACGACGGCGCTGCGTGGCTGGTCAAGCAGGGCATCGCCGACGCCAAGCGGCTCGCGATCTTCGGCTACTCCTACGGCGGCTTTGCCGCCGCGGCCGCGACCGTGCGCCCAAACAGTCCTTACCAGTGCGCGATTTCCGGCGCCCCGGTGACCGACCTCGCCAAGATCGGCATGAGCTGGAGCGACAACCGCCTGCAACGCATCCTGCAAGGCAACACGGTCAAGGGCATGGACCCCATGCTCAATGCGGCCAAGGCGAGCATTCCGGTCCTGCTGTACGTCGGCGATCGCGATGTCCGCACCCCGGCCTTCCATGCGCGCGGGTTCTTCAATGCGATCAAGGGCACGGTGCCCGCCAAGTTCGAACTCATCCCGGACATGCCACACAGCTTGCCCTGGTACTACTCGCACCAGACGCAGACGCTGAAGCTGATCGAGGATTTCCTGCGTGACGACTGCGGACCGGGTGGTTTGTGACGCACGTCGCATTCATCTGATCTGACTGCTACCTGAACTTTGTTGCGCCAGTGTGACGAGGGGCCCTATACTCGGTTTACGCAATTTAAACAATTGGCCGAGAGGCCTACGTTCATAACCGGGGGCTTCAACATGAGTCAGGCTGGAAAGAGCACCAAGTTCCGCAAGCTGCCGCTGTGCATCGCCATGCTGGGTTGCCTGTACGGCGGTGCTGCCATGGCCCAGGTAGCCCCGGCCCCGGCCTCGTCGACGCCCGAGGAACAGGAAGAGGCCAAGAAGGACAAGGTCAAGGAGCTGGAAAAGGTCACCGTGACCGGCTCCCTGCTTCGCCGCCTTGAGTACGACACGACTTCGCCAGTGCAGGTGCTCACTGCCGACGTCAGCGCCGACGTTGGCCAGGTCAATACGGCCGAGTTCCTGCAGAAGTCCAGCGTCGCTGCGGGTTCCACCCAGATCAGCAACCAGTTCGCTGGTTTCGTGGTCGAGGGTGGCACCGGCGTGCAGACCGTGTCGCTTCGCGGCCTGGGCGCCCAGCGCACCGCGGTGTTGCTCAACGGCCAGCGCCCCGGCCCGGCCGGTACCCGCGGCCAGGTGCTGGCGTTCGACCTGAACGTCATTCCACAGTCGATCCTGCAACGCGCCGAGATCGTCAAGGACGGTTCGTCGTCGATCTACGGGTCCGACGCTGTCGCGGGCGTGGTCAATCTGATCACCCGCAAGAATTTCGACGGCCTGGAATTCGGCTTCACCGGCCGTGTTCCCCAGCATGGCGGGGCAGAGACGTTCTCCGTGTCGCTGGCAAACGGCTGGAATTTTGGCAATGGCAGCCTCTCCGCCGCGGCCGAGTACTACATCCAGGAGCCGCTCCGCTTCCGGGACCGCGACTACCTCCAGTGCGCCAAGGACCTGTTCACCGATGCCAGCGGCAACAGCATCGACCGCCAGGATCGTTCGATCATTGCCAATACCGAGCTGGGCGGCTGCAGCGCGACCAACCTGTATGCGAATACCGCGATCGACGCCTTCACGGGCGTGCGCTATGTCCCGTCACCGACCGGCAACACGATTGGCCTGATTCCGGGGTATCGCCCGCGCACCAACGCCAACTACGGCGCGGGTAACACCGGGCAAGCCTTCTATGAAGACCAGCTCAACTTCGATTTCTGGAAGGAGCAGCAGCTGATCGACCGCCAGGAACGCTTCAGCGTGTTCGTGTCGTCCGACTTCAGCTTTGGCGACGTGAACTGGACCACCGATTTCCTCTACAACCGCCGTGGCACCGATACCCACCGCTACCGCCAGTTCTTCCCGCTGACCGGCGG
This sequence comes from Pseudomonadota bacterium, assembly GCA_040385305.1. Lineage (GTDB taxonomy): Bacteria > Pseudomonadota > Gammaproteobacteria > Xanthomonadales > Xanthomonadaceae > Thermomonas. Next base: position 24,876 of record JAZKHR010000058.1, on the reverse strand, counting down.
CACCACCGCGCCGGCCGCGTTCCGCTATACCGACGGTTCCTCGTTCCAGAGCCTGGTCCCCAGCGGCGTCGCGCAGCCGGTGATGCCGTTCCCGTCTGATTCCAAGGTGCGGATCGACTATTACTACGTGCGCACCGGACTGGACGGGCTGCTCTTCGATTCCGACACCTGGTCCTGGTCTGCCAATGCGTCCTACACGCGCGCGGATGGCGACTACAGCGTGCTGGCGATCCTCAACTCCAAGTCCGGCGATGTCAGCGCTGCACTGCGTCCGCGGACTGGCGGCCGTGCGCCAACCGTCAATTACTTCGATCCCGGCTTCCTCAACGGCACCCGCATGGCCGAACTCGTCTCCGCGGTCGGCTCTTGGGAAACCGGCAACACCGTTTATGACCAGCTGTTGTTCAACGGTGTCATGACCGGCGAATTGTTCGAACTCCCGGCTGGCCCGATCGGTGCCGCCCTCGGCGCCGAATACCGCCGCTTCAGCATCGACGACCAGCCCAGCGTCGCTGAATCCAGCGGAAATTTCTGGGGCCAGAGCTCTGCGGTGCAGACCAAGGGCACCGACACGGTGAAGGAGATCTTCGGCGAGGTCGAGATTCCGTTGCTCAAGGGCCTGCCGATGTTCGAGGCGCTGAACCTCAACCTGTCGGCACGTGCGTTCGACTATGACTCCGTCGAAGATTCCGACTATGTGTGGAAGGCCGGCCTGAGCTGGCAGGTGATTCCGTCGGTTCGCCTGCGCGCCACCAAGGGCACCTCCTACCGTGCCCCGGGCTTGTACGAGTTGTTCCTCGGCAACCTCTCGAGCTTCGTCGGCCAGGCCGCCATCGACCCGTGCATCAACTTTGGCCAGAGCACCAACGACAACATCCGCAGGAACTGCGCATCCGTCGGCGTGCCGCCGACCTTCCCGGGCGGTACCTCGTCGGCAACGGTGTTTTCGCAAGGCGGTGCCGGCGTCGTGAAGCCGGAAACGTCCAACGCATTCACCGCCGGCCTCGTGCTGACCCCGACCGTGTGGCCCGTCAGCGTGGCGCTTGATTACTTCGAGTACCAGGTGAATGACCAGATCGCGCAGTTGACGGCAGGCACCATCCTCGGTGGCTGCTATGGAGCGGACGTCTTCCCGAACGATTTCTGCAGCCTGTTCGTGCGCAATCCCGCCAACCACCCGACTGCACCGAACGCCATCACCAACGTGTTCCAGAAGTACGTCAACGTCAACCAGCAAAAGGTTCGCGGATATGACCTGCTGACCCGGTTCGACAAGGACTTCTCGTTCGGCAAGCTGGAAGTCGAAGGCCAGGCCACCTACGTGATGGAGGACTTTGAAGAGTTCTTCAGCAGCTCGGCGGCCAGCGGGTTTACCTCCAACAACCGCAACGGTGCGATTGGCCGTCCGAAGTTGTCCGCCAACCTGCGTACCCAGCTCAAGCGTGGGGACTTCAGCTACACCTGGTTCATGAACTACGTCGACCAGACCCAGTCGCTCACGTTGAATCCGGTCACCACTTACTTCGGTTACACCGGTGCCGTGCGCGACATCGTCGCTGAGGACCGCCTTTACCACACGGTTTCGGTGCGCTACACCCAGCCGAAGTGGTCGGTGCTGTTCGGCGTGCAGAACCTGCTGGACGACGAGCCGCCGACCGTCTCGAGTGGTGTTGCCACTCGCTACGGCAACGTGCCGGCATTCGCCACCCAGTACGACCTGCTGGGCCGTTCGTTCTTCGGCCGCCTCGACTTCAAGTTCTGATTCGACGGCACCGTTGTCCAAGGGAGCCCGGCACTTGCCGGGCTCTTTTTTTTCCGCAACCTGACTTCCGGCGGTTATGCCAACTGGTTTCACGGCCTATCCTGAGTCTCCCCACCCTGGACCCGTGCTGATGCGCTTGCCCCCCATGTCCTGGTTGTTCCCCTGGCTCGCCCTGGCTGGCGGTATGCCCGCGCTTGCACAGGCGCAGCAAGACCCGGCCAGCAACGCCACGATGCTCGCGGCCGGGTTCATCGAGGGCCACCCCGATCTCCTTTACCGCAAGCAGGGACTGGATGCGTATGCGGCAGGCGCGCATGCAACGGCGATCGAACGCTTCCGCAAGGCTGCGCAGTTCGGGGACAAGGCGTCGCAGGCTATCGTCGGGGAGATGTTGTGGTCCGGCGTCGGGGTCGAACGTGACCGGGTGATGGCGCTCGTGTGGATGGACCTCGCCGCCGAACGTGGGTATACGCGCTTCGTCAACACCCGCAACGGCTATTGGAATGCGCTGAGCCCGGCTGAGCGACAACGGGCTCGCGATCAGGTCGACAAGCTGTATGCCGAATACGGTGATGCTGTCGCGGAGCCACGCCTGGCCAAGGCTTTGCGGCGCGAGCGTACGAAGCTGAGTGGCAGCCGGGTTGGTTCGCAAGTGAGCAACGTGCAGGTGGTCGTACCGGGTCAGGGCAGCATCGACGGTAGCCAGTTCTACAACCCGAAATACTGGGATCCGAAGCAATACCGCGCATGGCATGACGAATTCTGGAAGAACGCCAGGGAAGGCAAGGTCGAAGTCGGCGACCCTGAAAAACTGGATGCCATCAAGACCAGCCCAACCCAGAAAAAGCCCTGATCACGCCCAAGGCAAATCGACCCACACCCTGAACGGAGTTGCGCACGTATTTCGTATGCAGACAGGCGGGGTGTATAAAACGCCCATCAGGCGCGCCGCGCCCACGACATCCCCGGGAGGGGACACACCCATGCGCAAGATCATCCTGGCTGGCCTGTTGGCCACGGTCGCCTTCTCTGCTTCGGCGCAGAACGCCTCCTCGCCGCTCGGCAAATGGAAGACCCTGGACGACCAGACCGGCAAGCCGATGACCGTCACCGAGGTCTACATGGCCAAGAACGGCACCATGGCGGCAAGGATCGTGGAAAACCTGGGCCTTCCCAACACTTGCACCACCTGCAGCGGCGAATATAAGAACAAGCCGGCGGTGGGCATGGTCACGTTGTGGAACCTGAAGGACAAGAAGGGCGTGTGGTCTGATGGCAATGGCTACAAGCCGTCCGAGGACACCAAGTTCAAGGTGAAGAGCGTGAAGCTGGTGGATGGCGGCAACAAGCTGGAGGTCACTGGCTGCAAGTCGATCTTCTGCCGCACAGCCACCTGGGTCAGAGTCAACTGACCTGTCCGCGTTCGTAGTCATCGAGACGGCCCGTGTCCCGGGCCGTTTCCACGTCGAGCCCCGGAGATCCGCATGCGCAACGCCCTGCTGCTCCTGCTGTTGATACCCGCTGCAGCCGCGCACGCCCAGCAGTCGCCGATCGGTCGCTGGAAAACGTTCGATGCGGGCAAGCCGAAGGGCATCGTCGAGATCTACCGGGCGCCAGACGGCACCCTGGCCGGCAAGGTGGTCGAGGTGCTCGATCTCAAGGAAGGCCGCGATCCGGCCTGCATCCAGTGCCGCGGCGCGCTACGCAACCGGCCAATCGTAGGCATGGTCACCCTGCAGGGCTTGAAGCCTGCCGGTAGCGGCCGCTGGACGGGTGGCAGCGTGCTGGATCCGGAAAACGGAAAGAGCTACAAGGCGAAGCTGGACTTGCTGGACGCGGGTCGCAAGCTGGGCATGTCCGGTTGCATCGGGTTCCTGTGCCGCCAGCAAGTGTGGGTGCGCGAGTAACGCGGGCTGCCGCCGGGGTTTGTTTTAGCGCGTGCGATAATCGTCGCCCCTTGCACGCTTGACCCCAATGACCCGCCACGTCGCCGTCACTTGCGCCCTGCCCTATGCCAACGGCCCACTGCACCTGGGCCATCTGGTCGGCTACATCCAGGGCGACATCTGGACGCGTGCGCGGCGCATGGCCGGGGACCAGGTGCGCTTTGTCTGCGCCGATGACACCCACGGCACCCCGATCATGCTGGCAGCGGAGAAGGCGGGAGTGTCGCCCGAGGATTACATCGCCGACGTGCAGGCCTCGCATGAGCGCGACTTCGCCGAATTCTTCGTTGCCTTCGACCATTACGATTCCACCAACTCGCCGGGCAACCGCGAACTGACCGAGGCGATCTACGCGCGGCTGGAAGCCGGTGGCCACATCGCGCGGCGTTCCGTGCAGCAGTTCTTTGACCCCGAGCGCGGCATGTTCCTGCCGGATCGCTACGTCAAGGGCACCTGCCCGAGTTGCGGCACGCCAGACCAGTACGGCGACAACTGCGAGGCCTGCGGCGCCACCTACGCGCCCACCGAGCTCAAGGATCCGCGATCGGCGGTCAGCGGCGCCACGCCTGAATTGCGCGCGTCGGAGCACTTCTTCTTCGAAGTCGGCCATTTCGACGGCTTCCTGCGCGAATGGCTGGCCGGCGACGTGGCCGTGCCGGGGGTCAAGGCCAAGCTGCGCGAGTGGCTGGACGCCGAAGGTGGCCTGCGCGCGTGGGACATCTCGCGCGATGCTCCTTACTTCGGCTTCGAGATCCCTGGCGCGCCGGGCAAGTACTTCTACGTCTGGCTGGATGCACCGATCGGCTACCTCGCCAGCCTGCGGGTGGCCTGCGAGCGCCACGGCGAGCGGCTGGAGGATTACCTGGACGCTGGCAGCAACGCCGAACTGCATCATTTCCTCGGCAAGGACATCGTCAATTTCCACGGCCTGTTCTGGCCGGCGGTGCTGCACGCATCCGGCCATCGCGCGCCCACCCGCCTGCACGTCAACGGGTACCTGACCGTGGACGGGGCGAAGATGAGCAAGTCACGCGGCACCTTCGTGATGGCGCGCAGCTATCTGGATGCAGGGCTGGATCCGGAAGCGCTGCGCTATTACTTCGCGACCAAGACCGCGGGTGGCGTGGACGACCTCGACCTGAACCTGTCGGATTTCGTGGCGCGTGTGAACAGCGACGTGGTCGGCAAGGTGGTGAACCTGGCCAGCCGCTGCGCCGGCTTCATCGAGAAGCGTTTCGACGGGATGCTCGCATCCGCGTTGCCGGAACCGGCGATGTACCTGAGCTTCGTCTCCGAGCTGCCGGCCATCGCCGCCGCCTACGCCCGCAATGAAGCCGCAAGCGCCTTGCGCATGACCATGGCACTGGCCGATGAAGCCAACAAATTCATCGACCAACACAAGCCGTGGGTGCTGGCCAAGCAGGACGGCGCGGACGCGCAGCTGCAGGCTGTCTGCACCCAGGGCCTCAACCTGTTCCGCGTACTGGCCACCGCGCTGAAGCCGGTGCTGCCGCGCACGGCTGCGCAGGCGGAGGCCTTCCTGGCCGCGCCGGTGGCACGTTGGGACGACACCAGCGAGCCAATCCTGGCCCACCGCATCAATGCGTATGCGCCGCTGTTCACCCGCATCGACCCGAGGCAGATCCAGCACATGATCGACGCAAGCAAGGACACGATGTCCGCTACCCCTGCACCTGCCGCGGCCATGGCGCCGACGAAACCTGCGGAGAAAAGCGCCACCGACGCGGCGTCCAACCCATCGCATGTGGGCATCGACGATTTCGCCAAGCTCGACCTGCGCATCGGCAAGGTGCTCGAGTGCGGGTTCGTCGAAGGCTCGGACAAGTTGCTGCGCTTCCTGCTGGATGCCGGCGACCTTGGCCAGCGCCAGATCTTTTCCGGCATCCGCGCCAGTTATGCAGAGCCGGACGCGTTGGTCGGCCGCAACGTGGTGTTCATCGCCAACCTGGCGCCACGCAAGATGCGCTTTGGCATCAGCGAGGGCATGATCCTGTCGGCCGGGTTCGATGGTGGTGGCTTGTCGCTGCTGGATGCAGACGCAGGTGCGCTGCCGGGCATGCCGGTGAAGTGAGCGCACCGCGCGCCGCAGTCGATTCACCGGAATTGGTCGAGCGCCTCGACCGCTTGTTGCCGCAGACGCAGTGCGGGCAGTGCGGCTTCGCGGGATGCAGGCCCTATGCCGAAGCGATGGCGCGCCTCGGTGCCGACATCGACCACTGCCCCCCCGGCGGCGATGCGGGAGCACGCGCGCTGGCGCGTGTGCTGGGCGTGGCGCCGAAGCCCTACGACCGCAGCCGCGGCGTGCACAAGGCGGCGCTGGTCGCCGCGGTCGTGGAAGCGGACTGCATCGGATGCACCAAATGCATCCAGGCCTGCCCGGTGGACGCCATCATCGGCGCCAGCAAGCACATGCACGTGGTGGTCGAACCGCTGTGCACGGGTTGCGAGCTGTGCGTGCCGGCTTGCCCCGTGGACTGCATCGTGATGCAGGCTTTATAAGGGCGCCTCGAGGTCGGCGCTGCGGGCGGTGGGCATTCGCTTCGCTGCTCGATATGCCGCTGCGCGAAAGCCCAACACCCACGTCTCCCCCGGGTTTCAGCGCGCTTGCGCTGGCACTTTGTCGCTGCAGGCAGCGCACACGCGTTCGACCTTGTAGCCCCTTGCGCGCAGTTTTTCGACCAGGCCATCGGCACCGAGCAGGTGCAGGCTACCGACCACGACCAGGGTGTCGTCCGAGGTAGAACCGGTGAGGCGCTTCTCCAGCAGCGGCATCCACGCGTTGTTGCGGTCCTGGTTGAGCAGCTTGTAGGAATGCGGGGTCTTCTCCGCCATTTCCACGCGCATCATGGTGTCCAGCTTCTCCGCATCGCCCCTGCGCCACCAGCGGTGCATGTCCTGCATCTGGGTCGCGGCCTTGCCCGGGTCGTCGAGGAATTCGTCGAGGCCCCTGGCCTGTTCGGCGTGCGGCACGCTGTCCATCGCGCGCATCTGATCATCGATGCTTTCCAGCCCCGCAGTCGGCTTGCCGGCCTTGGCCGCGCGGGCCATCAGGTGCTGGTCGAGGCCGAGTTCCGACTTGAAGCCCAGCGCCTGGGTCACGCCGAGCACCAGGCCGAGGCTGATCGCCCACGGTTCGCTCTGCTCCATCACCTGCAACGAGCCACCGCTCGCCGCCGCCACCTTGCCGAGCTTGTCCAGGGTCGCCCTGGGCAGGACCTTGCTCAGCGATTTTCCGTCCTCGTACATGATGTACTTGCGTGCAGTCACCATCGTTTCCGGCGCGGTCATCTCGCGCGGGTCGATCTCGAACACCAGCGATTCCGCATCCTCGAAGGCGCGGTCGATTGCCGGCGGCATCGGGTAGTCGTCGGCCTTCAGCAGGTGGAACGAACCGAGCAGGTACACCGTGTTGTCGTCATCCGACACCGACCACAGCAACGGCTGCCGGGTCTCTTCCGCGGCCGGTTTCGAAGATGGCGTGGGCGGGTGCGCGGCGGCCGATGGCAGGGTCAATGCAGCGGTCAGGACAAAGGGAAGCAGTCGCTGGTTCAAGGGGCGGTCCTTGCTCGGGGCGTGGGCGTTGTCGAGGATGGCTTGAGGTAGTCACGCTCTCCTGCTACGACCGCGAGGTCGATGCGGTTTTCCGGCGGCGGCAGGGGACACGTTGCGAACGGGGTGAACACGCACGGCGGGTTGTAGGCCTGGTTGAAATCAAGCACAACGTTTCCTTTGGCATCGGGCAGCGGCGCGTCCAGGAAACGGCCGGCGCCATAGCTGCCGTGGCCGCTGGTACGGTCGGCGAATACCAGGAACAGGGTGCCTTCGCCCTGGTCCAGCGCTTCAAGCCGGTAGGGCTTGCCGTCGCGCTCGAATTCGACCGCGCCCGGGTTGGGAATCAGGTCGGTGGTGCCGGTGATGTTGGCGATCGGCAGCGTCTTGCCGGACGGGTGCGCCACGAAGCGGCCCGGGATGCGCCAGTCGATGCCGCCGGGCCAGTAGTCGAGACCGGAAAAGTGCAGGCGGCTGTCGGCGTTCGCATGCTTGACCCGCAGGGCGAAGCGGCCGCCGCGCACGATCACCGTCGCCACGCCCAGGGCGCCATCGAATTCGATCCGGCTTGGACCGGCAGCGCTGGTGTCATCGCCCAGCACCAGCGTGGCGCGCGCGGGCACGCCATCGACCTGCACCGCCACGCCGCGTTCCGGCGCCAGGCTGACCCTGCCATCGCGCACGCTGAAGATGCCGAGGTGCTCGGGCCCCATCGCCAGGCGGATGCCGTTGTCGGTATCGCTGCCAACCCGGTGCACCCCCGGGTCCAGCCAATGCAGTCCGACCAGGCTCGCCCAGCCTTCGGGCTTGGTGATCTCGGCCAGGCGCGCCGCGCGCCACGTCCGCTGCTCGGCGTCGAAGGCGGACTGTGTCGCTGCATCGGCAGCAGGTGCAGCGGGCTCCGTGGCGCGTTGGCAAGCCGCGCTGGCCAGCAGCACGCTGCATGCGAGAAGTGCGCTTTTGACACTCAACGTCCGCGCAGGAACCATCGATCGATCTCCGCCAGGGTGAAGCGCGTCCACGTGGGGCGGCCGTGATTGCATTGCCCCGAGCGCTCGGTGGTTTCCATGTCGCGCAACAGCACGTTCATCTCGTGCACGGTCAGGCGGCGGTTGGCGCGCACCGCGCCGTGGCAGGCCATGGTGGCCAGCAGTTCATCGCGGGTCTCGGCCACGCGGCGGGTGCTGCCGTGTTCGCGCAGGTCGCCCAGCACGTCACGCAGCAAGGCCTCGACATCCCCCTGCGCAAGCAACGCAGGCACGCTGCGCAGCAGCAGCGATTGGGGCCCGCTACGCGCCACTTCGAAGCCGAGTTCGGCCAGCAATTTGGTTTCGCGCTCGGCGATGTCGGCCTCGCGCTCGGACACCGCGATGCTGCTCGGCACCAGCAGCGGTTGCGTGTGCAGGCCGGCACCGTCGTGGGCAGTCTTCAGGCGCTCGTAGCCGATGCGTTCGTGCGCGGCGTGCATGTCGACCACGATCAGCCCGTCGGCGTTCTCGGCCAGGATGTAGATGCCATGGAGCTGGGCGATGGCGAAGCCCAGCGGCGGCATGCCTCCCGCCCCCTCCTCCTGCATCGCCATTGGCTGCGCAGATGCTTCGACCATCGACGCATTCGGCGTGGCGTACAGCGCGGCGTAGGCAGCCGGTGCATCGCCGATCCTCAGGCCGATCGCACTTTGTTGCGGCGGCGGCATTGACCACTGGCTGGCACCGACGGGCGCAGGCGTTCCGGCAAGCCCGGCGCGCGTCTGCGCCAGCGCCCCATGCAGGGCGCGGTAGGTGAAATCGTGGACCAGGCGTGACTCACGGAAACGCACTTCATGCTTGGCCGGATGCACGTTCACATCGACCGCGCGCGGATCGAGTTCCAGGAACAGCACGTAGGCCGGATGGCGGCCATGGAACAGCACGTCCGCATAAGCCTGTCGCACCGCGTGGGCCACGTTGCGGTCGCGCACGCTGCGGCCATTGACGTACAGGTATTGCTGGTCGGCGCTGGCGCGGTTGTAGCCCGGCTGGGCGATCCAGCCATGCAGGCGCAGGCCGGCGCCACTGTGGTCGACACGCAGGGCGTTGCGCGCGAACTCCTCGCCCACGGCTTCGTGCAGGCGCACTTCGGACAGCAGGTCGCCCTCGCCTTTCCAGCGCCTCGATGGCTTGCCGTTATGGGAAACGCGCAGCTCGACATCGGGCCGGGCCAGTGCCAGCGAGCGCAGCCATTCCTCGATGTGCGACAGCTCGGTGCGCTCCGCGCGCAGGAACTTGCGCCGCGCCGGGACGTTGTAGAACAGGTCGCGCACTTCCACGGTGGTCCCGGGCGGATGCGGCCGCGGGGTGACCTGGCCAACGTGGCCGCCTTCCACCTGCAGCATGGCGCCGTGGTCGGAATGGGGGCGGCGCGAGGTCATCGCGAAGCGGCTGACAGAGGCCACCGATGGCAAAGCCTCGCCGCGAAAGCCCAATGTGGCCACCGACTCCAGGTCTTCGATGCTGGCGATCTTGCTGGTGGCGTGGCGCGACACCGCCAGCGGCAGTTCCTCCGCCTCGATGCCGGCGCCGTCGTCGCGGATCCGGATCAGGCGCACACCCCCTTCCTCAAGCTCGATGTCGATGCGCCGGGCGCCAGCGTCCAAGGCGTTTTCGACCAGTTCCTTGACCACGGACGCAGGCCGTTCGACCACTTCGCCGGCGGCGATCTGGTTGATCAGGGTGTCGGGGAGTTGGCGGATGGTCACCCGCCAAGTCTAGCTTGCGCGTGCTACGGGCTGCCGCCGGAGTTGCCGCTCACCGCAGCCTGGGCCCGTGCCGCATACAACGTGCCGGGTGGGGGCTGGCGTGAGAAATAGCGGTCCACGCCGTCGAGGATCGCGGTGGCCAGCGAGCGCTGGAATGACGGGTCGGCCAGGCGCCTTTCCTCGTCGGCGTTCGAGATGAACGCGGTTTCCACCAGCATTGCCGGCATCTTGTCCGACGTGCGCAGCACCGCGAAGTTCGCCCGCTCGATCGCCGGCTTGTGATTGTTGCCGACCCGCTTCAAGCCGCTGAGCACCTCGTCCGCGGCATTCTCCGAGGCCTTCATGTTGCCGCTCTGGGTGAGGTCCAGCAGGACCGTGGCGAGCGTGTTGTCGGCTTGGCGCGCACGGTCCCCGCCGATGATGTCGGCCGCGTTCTCCTTGTCCGCCAGCCAGCGTGCGCGTTGCGAGGAGGCGCCCTTGGTGGACAGCACGTACACGGACGAGCCGCGGGCGTTGCGGTTCTCCGCGGCATCGGCATGGATCGACAGGAAGATGTCCGCCTTGTTCCCGCTGGCACGTCGTGCGCGCTCGTGCAGCGGAAGGAACTGGTCGGCGTCGCGGGTCAGGTAAGCCTTCATGCCGGGCGTGGCATTGACCTGGCGCGCCAGCTCACGCGCGATGGCCAGGGTCACGTCTTTTTCGCGCAGGCCCTTGGGCCCGACCGCGCCTGGGTCCTGGCCGCCGTGGCCAGGATCGATGGCCACCACCAAGGGCCGCATCCCGCCCTGCATGCTGCGACGGGGCAGCGGCGACGGCGCTTCCACCGGAGGCACGGGATTGGCCAGAACTGCAGGCTTCCCGGTGGCGACACGGGTGGGAATGCCGGTGGCAATCACGCCCGGCAGCGGCGATTCGGTATGCGGCGAGTTGGCTTCGACCTCAGCGGGGGTCGTCACTGCGCTCGTTGCACTCGACGTCGCAACGGTCGGCATCGCTGGCGCCCTGCGACGGGCGATCTCGGCGATCGGATCAGCGGCAACCGGCCTGGCCGGCACGGCAACGGCATCCACCGCGAGCGGACCGCCACCATCGCCAGGCCACTCCAGCACCAGGCGCGGACCGTCGGGAGACTGCTCGATGCGAGGCTTCAGCACCGCGACCTTGCTGGCGAGATCGAACACGATGCGCACGGTGCCAGGCTGCGGCTGGCCGCTGCGCACGGCGCGGACCAGGCCGACTGCGGGCGGCAGCGCCAGCCCGCGGCCCAACCGGCTGTCGGTGAAATCCACCGCCAGGCGGTCCGGGTTTTTCAGGTCGATCAGCGTATAGGCGCCTTCGCGGTCCAGTTGGACCTCCGCGCGGGTGCCGGTGGCCGTGGTCTCGATCCGCAACTGCTTGATTTCAGAGGCGTTCGCCAGATTCCAGCAGAGTGCCGCCAGCAGCATGGCGGCGAGCAGGAGTTGCTGGACGTTGATCCCCTTGGCGCGCATGCCTGAAGTTAAGCACCCGTTATCGGGATTTGCAAGGTTTCCCCTTAATAATCCGATACCTGCCGCACTTTCATGAACGGATTGCGCAACAAGGAAGTGCAACCTCAGCCAGCGCCCACCGAGTCCGCCCACCCCGCACCCACTGCGCTTCGTGCAAGCAAGCGGCACGAGCGGCCGCCGTCCTGCATGTCCAGTTCGAGGTCAAGGTCGGCGTTCGGCAACGCGCCCCGTCCGCGCTCCGGCCATTCGATCAGCCACAGGCGGGCTTCGCCGGCATCCAGGCCCAGGAATTCCAGCTCGCCGGGGTCGCCGATCCGGTAAAGGTCCAGGTGCATGGCCACGCCGCCCGTCGGCAACGGATAGTGCTCGACCAGCGTGTAGGTCGGGCTGCGAATGGTCCCGGTCACCCCAAGCGCGCGCAGCATGGCGCGCGCCAGCGTGGATTTGCCGGCGCCCAGGTCGCCGTGCAGGTAAACAACCGCACGGGCGGGCAAGGTGCGGGCGAGCGCGGCGCCGAGTGCGGCGGTGGCGTCGGCATCGGCCAGGAAGATGTCGATGGAGGGCGTGGCGTGCATGCAGGCTATCGTCGCACCGGATTTGCAAGGCGCCGCAACCAGGGCAGCAGGTCGGTTGCGCGCAGGCCGCGCTCGCCTTCCTCGCGGGCCGCGGCATCGCCCGCGGCGGCGTGCAACAAGGCGCCTGCAATGGCGGCCTCGCGCGCAGGCAGGCCCTGTGCCAGCAGGGCAGCGATGCAGCCGGTCAGCAGGTCGCCCATGCCGCCTGCGGCCATCCCGGGATTGCCCGCTGCGATCAGCGCAGGCGTGGTCCCCGGCGATGCCACCACCGTGCCCGCGCCCTTCAGCACCACCTGCGCGTGGTAGCGCTCGCTCAAGGCATGCGCAGCGGCGAAGCGGTCGCGCTGCACGGCGGCGGTGTCGATGCCGAGCAGGCGCGCTGCCTCGCCAGGATGGGGGGTGATGATGTCGCGTGGATGCAACTGCTGCGGCGCCTCGGCCAGCAGGTTGAGTGCATCGGCATCCAGCACCCGCGGCAGCTCGCTTGCAGTTGCATGTGCGAACAAGCCCCTGCCCCACGCGCTCTGGCCCAGGCCGGGACCCATCGCGATCACGCTGGCCCGCCCGAGCAGGCGCTCGATGTCGGCTGGCGCCTCCAGCGCATGCACCATCGCCTCGGGCTGGCGCGCCAGTGACGCGGAGACATGCGCGCCGCGGGTGGCCACGCTCACCAGCCCGGCGCCGCAACGCAGGGCAGCATCACTGGCCAGCAGGATCGCGCCGCCGCTTCCAAGGTCGCCGCCGATGCACAGCACGTGGCCATTGCGGCCCTTGTGGCTGTCGCGGCGCCGCAATGGCAGCATCCCGGCCAATGCGTCGGCGCGGTAGGCGTGCGCTGCAGGCGCGATGCCATCAAATGCCGATGCGGGAAGATCCAGCGGCGCGAACTCCAGGTGGCCCACGCAGTCGAGCGCCGCGCCGGTGCGCACGCCGAGATGCGGCGCAAGCAACTGCAGGGTGCAATCAGCGGCCACGGCAATGCCCGGCACATGCCCGCTGCGTGCGTCCACGCCGCTCGGCACATCCAGCGACAGCACCGGCGCCGGCTCCGCATTGATCGCGGCGACCAGCGCGGCGGCCTCGCCCTCGGGCGCGCGCGACAGGCCGATGCCGAACAGCGCATCCACCACCAGATCCGCGCCATGCAAGCCATCCAGCGATGCGACCACGCATCCGCCGGCCGCGAGATAGTCTTCGCCAGCGCGCCGCGCCACCTCGGTCGTCGACGCATGAGCGGGCATCTGGAGCACCCGCACATCGCGCCCCGACCGCTGCGCGTGCAGGGCAAGCACCAAGCCATCGCCGCCGTTGTTGCCGGGCCCGCAGGCCACCACGATCCGCTGCGCGCGCGGCCAGTGCCGCAACACGCACTGCCAACCCGCCTGGCCGGCGCGCGCCATCAGGGCGAAGGCATCGCCATCGCACGACGCCGTCCCGCGCGCTTCCAGCAGGCGCAGGGCATCGAGGTCGTACAGGGGCAAGGGCGAAGGCATCGGCGCGATTCTAAGCCGCACCTATACTGCGCGCATGTCGTTTCCTCCGCCCGACCACGCCGCGCTGGCGCTGCGCATCCGTGCGCTTGCGCGCGATGCCGGCTTCCAGCGGGTTGGCATTTCCGGTGTGGAACTGGGCGCCGATGCAGACCACCTGCGCGACTGGCTGGCGCAAGGCCTGCATGGCTCGATGGACTGGATGGCGCGCCACGGCGACAAGCGTTCGCGGCCGGCGGAATTGGTGCCGGACACCTTGCGGGTGGTCTCGGTCGGGCTCGACTACGGGCAGGACGAAAACGCGGCGTGGGCAAACCTGCGCGATGGCGAGCGCGCCTATGTCGCCCGCTATGCACTGGGCCGCGATTACCACAAGTTGATGCGCACCCGATTGCAGAAGCTGGCGGACGACGTTGCGCGCGAGGTCGGGCCGTTCGGGCACCGGGTGTTCGTCGACTCTGCACCGGTGCTGGAGCGCGCGCTGGCGCGCAACGCGGGCTTGGGCTGGATGGGCAAGCACACCTGCCTGATCGACAAGGACGGCGGTAGCTGGTTCTTCCTCGGCGAATTGTTCGTAGACCTGCCGCTGCCCATCGATGCGCCGGCTTCCGCACATTGCGGCAGCTGCATGCGTTGCATCGAGGTGTGCCCGACCCAGGCGATCACCGCGCCGTATCGGCTCGATGCGCGCCGGTGCATTTCCTACCTGACCATCGAGCACGCAGGCAGCATCGACGAGGAATTGCGGCCGCTGATCGGCAACCGCATCTTTGGCTGCGATGACTGCCAGCTGGTGTGCCCGTGGAACAAGTTCGCCCGGCGTACCGACGAGCCGGATTTCCGCGCGCGCAACAACCTGGACCAGGCCACGCTGGCGGAATTGTTCGCCTGGGACGAGGACGAGTTTCTGCGCCGCACCGAAGGTTCCGCGATCCGCCGCAGCGGGCACGATCGCTGGTTGCGCAATATCGCGGTGGCGCTGGGCAATGCACCGTCGACTTTGGAAGTTGTCGAGGCGCTGCAGTCGCGCCGTGAGCACGCTTCTCCCATCGTGCGCGAGCATGTGGCGTGGGCACTGCACCAGCACGGCTCTGACTGACGACCGCGCGGAAGGCAGGCAGGACGGATGGCCTCGGGTGACTTTTGAAATGGGGTTAGAGTGAATTTCCTGCCGATCTACTTCATTCCATCCAGAAATCCCGGACAGGAAACTTCACTCTGACCCCATTTCCAACAGCGGTTCAGCGCGAGGCCGGCTGGCCCCGATTCACTCCGGGACACGCCGTGAATACATCCATGTAGGCTCATCGGCGGCATCCATGCCGCCGATGGTCCCGGAGCAAACCGGGGCCATCCGTCCTTCCGATCAGCGTCGCTCGGCAAGTTGCCTGAGCAATTCCCGCGTCACTGCATCATCGGCTTCGCCATCGCCGCGCAGTGCCGGCAGCAGGCGGTTGGCGACCTGCTTGCCGAGTTCGACGCCGAACTGGTCGAAGGCATTGATGCCCCACAGCACCGACTGCAGGTACACGCTGTGCTCGTACAGGGCCAGCAACATGCCCAGCGAATGTGGGGTCAGCGCATCCAGCAACAGCAGGCTGCTGGGCCGGTTGCCGGGATAGTGGCGATGCGGATCGTCGCTGGCCTGCCCGTTCGCCAGCGCTTCGGTCTGCGCCAGCAGGTTGGCCAGCAAGGCTTCGTGATTGTGCGCATGCGGATGATCGGCCTGCAGCACGCCAATGAAATCCGCCGGCACCACCTGGGTGCCCTGGTGCAGGGCCTGGAAGAAACTGTGCTGGGTGTCGGTGCCTGCACCACCCCACCAGACGGGCACCGTATGCCCCCCCACGCCCCCGCCATCCTGGCGGACCGATTTGCCCAGGCTCTCCATCACCAGTTGCTGCAGGTAATTCGGCAGCAGTTTCAGGCGTTCGTCATACGGCAGCACGGCCTGTGTCGCTGCACCCAGCGCATTGCGGTTCCACACCGCGGTCAACGCATGCCAGGCCGCGAGGTTCTCCCGCAACGGTGCATCGGCGGCGTGCGTGTCCATCGCGGCGGCGCCGTCGAGCAATGCCTCGAAGCGCGCGCTGCCCAGGGCCAACGCGATCGGAAAACCCACCGCCGACCAGAGTGAGTAGCGTCCACCTACCCAGTCCCACATCGGCAGGGTCCGTTCCGGCGGGATGCCGAATTCGCCAACGCGCTGCGCGTTGGTGCTGACGGCGTACATGCGGCGGTCATTGCCCAGCCACTGCCGCACGATGCCACCGTTGAGCAGCGTCTCCTGGGTGCCGAAGGTCTTGGAAATGACGATGGCCGCGGCGCGCGCGGGATCGAGCGAGGCCAGCACGCGTTGCGCGGCGTTGCCGTCGACATTGGAGATGAAATGCACCCGAAACCGGGCATCCGGCAACGCCAGCGCATCGACGATCAGGCGCGGGCCAAGATCCGAACCGCCGATGCCGATGCTGACGATATCGGTGACATCGCTGGCTTCAAGTTCGGCCACGATTGCGTGCATCCGCGCGCGGGCGGCCAACGCCTGCGCCTGCGCATCGCGTGCGGCCGGCGATGCCGAGGTGTTGCCGCGCAAGGCGGTATGCAGCGCGGCGCGGCCTTCGCTGGGATTGACCAGGTCGCCATCCAGCAGGCTGCGCATGGCGCCCGCGAGATCGACGTGTCCGCCGATGGCAAACAACGCAACCAGCGCTTCGCGGTCGTAACGCTGGCGGGCGAAGCTGGCGTACAACGCGCCGACCCGCAGGGCAAAGTCGCCCGCGCGTTGCGGATCGTCGGCGACCAGGGTCGCGAGCGTGGTGCCGGCCAGCCGCTGCGCATGCGCATCCAGGCTGGCCAGGGGCAAGCTCATGCGGCCTGCTTCGGCATCGACTGGTTGGTGTGGGTCAGGCGGTTGTCGCGGTCCACGTAGACCAGGGTGGGCTTGTACTTCGCCGCCTCGTCCTCGTCGCAATGGCCGTAGGCACAGATGATGACGAGATCGCCGGGCTGGGCCTTGTGCGCGGCTGCGCCATTGACCGAAATGACCCCGCTGCCTTCCTCGCCGCGGATCGCGTAGGTCGCGAAGCGCTCGCCGTTGTTGACGTTGTAGATCTCGATGCGCTCGTACTCACGGATGCCGGAGATGTCCAGCAGGCGACCGTCGACCGCGCACGATCCCTCGTAGTGCAGCTCGGCGTGGGTGACGGTGGCGCGGTGGATCTTGGCTTTGAGCAAGGTCAGCTGCATCGAACGACTCCGGGAAACACGACATCAAACGGTCCGGGCAGCGCCCGGCTGCGCGCAGTATAGGCAGGCTTTTCCGCACCGCAACATCGCCCAATCGCATTCAGCCGGCGTCGAACTCCAGGTTGTCGATCAGCCGGGTACGGCCCAGCCTGGCCGCGATCAACGCAACCCGGCCACCGCCCTCGCCGGCCGCCGGCTCGCTGAAATCCGGGCGTCGGAGCACCGCGTAATCGGGCACGAAGCCTGCCTCGCGCAGCGCAGCATCCGCCATCGCCTCGACTTGCGCCCGTGGCACTCCGGCGCGGATGGCATCGCGCATCGACAACAGCACGCGATGGATGGTCGGCGCGACCGCGCGTTCCCCGGCGGACAGGTACTGGTTGCGCGAGCTCATCGCCAGGCCGTCGGCCTCGCGCAAGGTGTCGCCGGGGAGTATCTCGAGCGGGAATGCCAGATCGCGCACCAGGTAGCGGATCACCGCCAGCTGCTGGTAGTCCTTGCGCCCGAACGCCGCCACATCGGCCTGTACCTGGTTGAACAGGCGCGCCACCACCGTGGCCACGCCATCGAAGTGGCCGGGACGATGCGCGCCATCGAGGGTGTCGGTGATGCCCGGCACGTGCATGCGCACGGCGTGGTCGGCGCCGTACGGATACATCGCCTCCACGCTCGGCAGCCACATCAGGTCGCAGCCGGCGGTGCGCAGGCCGTCGGCATCGGCTTCCGGGGTGCGGGGATAACGCCCGAAGTCCTCGCCGGGACCGAACTGGGTCGGATTGACGAAGACACTGGCGACGATCCGGTCCGCATGCCTGCGCGCCAGTTCCACCAGCGAAAAATGCCCGGCATGCAGGTTGCCCATGGTCGGCACGAAGCCCACGCGCAATCCAGCGCGTTTCCACTCGCCCACCTGCGCACGCAGCGCATCGAGCTCGTGCACGATGGCGATCATGCGTAGCTGTGTTCGGCGGCGGGAAACGTGCCGCTGCGCACCGCATCGGCAAAGGCGCGGATCGCGCCCGCCACCGAGCCGCCTTCGGCCAGGAAATCCTTGACGAATTTCGGCCGGCGATGGCCGCTGTCCAGCCCGAGCAGGTCGTGCAGCACCAGCACCTGGCCATCGCAACCAGCGCCGGCGCCAATCCCGATGGTGGGGATCGGGCTTGCGCGGGTGATCTCCGCGCCCAGGGCAGCCGGCACGCCTTCCAATACGAGCAGTGTGGCACCCGCCTCCGCGACGGCGAGGGCGTCATCGCGCAAGCGGGTGGCCACGGCGTCATCGCGCCCCTGCACCTTGAAGCCGCCGAAGCGATGCACGGACTGCGGCGTCAGCCCGAGATGGGCGCACACCGGTATCTCGCGTTCGACCAGATACCGGATGGTTGCCAGCTTGTGTCCTGCACCCTCCAGCTTGACCATGCTGGCGCCGGCCTGGATGAAGCGCACCGCGGCGGCGTGTGCTTCCTGCGGTGATCCGTCCGACCCGAAGGGGAAGTCCGCGATCTTCAGTGCGCGCTGCGCCCCGCGGGCCACGCTCGCAGTGTGGTAGACGATGTCCTCCACGCGCACCGGCAGCGTGGAATCGAAGCCCTGCACCACCATCCCCAGCGAATCCCCGACCAGGATCAGGTCGGTGCCGTTGTCGTCCAGCACGCGGGCGAAGCTGGCGTCGTAGCAGGTGAGCATGACCAGCTTGCGGCGGGCGGCGCGGGCTTCGGCCAACATCGGCACGCTCCAGGGCTTGCCCTTGTCGAAGTTGTCAGCGCTCATCGCAGGCTCCAGTTCGCGGGTGGACAAGGTAGCGCTTCGATCCCGTCCGCCGCCATGGTCGCGGCAAGATCACGCGCCACGCCGATGCCCGGGATGCGCGCATCAGGCGCGATTTCCGCCAGCGGCAGCAACACGAAGGCACGTTCTTGCAGGTGTGGATGCGGCACGCGCAGGCCAGGTTCGTCGATGACGGCCTCGCCATGCAGCAGGAGGTCGAGGTCGAGCGTGCGTGGGCCCCAGCGTTCGCCGTCGATGCGGGTGCGGCCGAAGTCGCGCTCGAGGGCCAGCAGGCGCTCCAGCAGCCTGCGTGCAGGCAACAGGGTCTCGATCAATGCCACTGCGTTGATGAAATCCGGCTGGTCGGTGCGGCCCCAGGCGGCGGTGCGATAGAGACGCGAGGCACGCACCGGCGCACTGGACAGGCCGGCAAGGGCTTCGATCGCGCGGCGGACGGTCGCGGCGGCATCGCCAAGGTTGGCGCCCAGCCCGACCGCGGCCAGGGTCATGCCGGCGCGGAGGCCGAGTCGCTCGTAGCTTCGCCTGGCCGACGGCGACGCCGGCGGCGCTTGCGCGGCGCGCCATCTTCCGAGGATTCATCGGCAGCGGCGTCGGCAGCCTGCGCGTCGTGTTCGCTCGCGGCCACCGCATCGGCAGGATGCAGCTGGGCTTCGCGCCAGAACGCCACGTCCTCTTCGTGCCCACTGGAGGCAGACAGGCGCAGCTCGAGGAAATCGAACGCGGCGCGGAAGCGCGGATGCGCGAGCAGGCGGAATACCCGCTTGCGCTGGCGTAGCGAGAAGCGCGGCTGCAGCAGCCAGATCTCCTGCATTGGCAGCGAGAACCGGCGCGGCAAGGCGGTGCGCGCGACCTGGTGCATGGTCACCCGGTCCGCGGCGCGGCGCTGAGCGTCAACCGCGTGCACGCCCTGCGCCTGCAACTGGGCCAGTGCGCGGCAATACGCCGGCCACAGCAGCACTGCGTACAGGAATGCGGGGGAGACCGATTCGTCGGCGGCCACCCGCGCATCCGTGTTGCGCAGGCCGTCGATCAGCATCCGCCGCAGCGCGCCCGACTTGTTCGACGCCAACGCCTGCGCGGTTTCCGGGAACAAGGCCGGCAGCAGGCCGTGGGTTTCCAGGCGTTCGAAACTGGCCACTGCGTGGCCCGACAAGAAGAGCTTCAACACTTCCTCGAACAACCGCGCCGGCGCGGCTTCGGCCAGCAACGGGGCCAGCGTGGGCAGCGGCGCGGCAGTGGCCGTCTCGATCTCGAAGTCCAGCTTGGCCGCCAGCCGCGCGGCGCGCAGCATGCGCACGGGGTCTTCGCGATAGCGCGCCACCGGATCGCCAATCAGGCGCAACAACCGCGCCTCCACGTCGGCGTATCCGCCGGTGTAGTCACGGATCGAGAAATCCTCGATGGCGTAGTACAGCGCGTTTGCGGTGAAATCACGGCGGATCGCATCGTCCTCGATGCCGCCGTAGACGTTGTCGCGCAGCACCCGCCCGCCGTCGTGGACCTCGCGGTCGCCGGTGCCGTCGTCCACATTCGCGCGGAAGGTGGCAACCTCGATGATCTCGCGGCCGTACACCACGTGGGCCAGGCGGAACCGGCGTCCGATCAGCCGGCAGTTGCGGAACAGCGCCCGGACCTGGTCCGGCGTGGCGCTGGTAGCCACGTCGAAATCCTTGGGCGCGCCGCCAACCAGGATGTCGCGGACAGCGCCGCCGACCAGGAAGGCGCCAAATCCGGCCTCGTGCAGGCGGTAGAGCACGCGCAGCGCATTCGGGCTCATCTGCCTGCGGGAAACGCCGTGGTCGGCGCGGGGAATGACGCGCAGCTCGGGAATGGGCAGGGAGTCGGTTCGGTCGTCGGTCATGCGTGGCGGCCGTGCCGCGTCGGGTGCAAAGGTTCGGTGGGACAGCGGGAGTCCGCGTTGCCATCGGCAAGCGCGGGCTTCTATACTAGCAAGCTCGGTGACCCGTTCAGGCGGCCACCGGCCCGGCCGTCCAGCCGGGGGCGTCAAGGCGCCGACTTCGCTCCCATCGTCTAGAGGCCTAGGACACCACCCTCTCAAGGTGGACACACGGGTTCGAATCCCGTTGGGAGTACCAATTCCAAAGCCTGCGTGGCAATGCGCGGGCTTTTTTCATGGGCGCTAGACTACCCACCTCGCAACCGGACCCGTCGCCATGCCCTTCGTCGTCACCGAGAACTGCATCAAGTGCAAGCACACCGACTGCGTGGAGGTGTGCCCGGTCGACTGCTTCCACGAAGGTCCGAACTTCCTGGTGATCGATCCGGACGAATGCATCGACTGCACCCTGTGCGAGCCGGAATGTCCCGTCAACGCAATCTTCCCGGCAGAGGACGTGCCCGCCGGGCAGGAGGTGTTCGTTGCCCTCAATGCCGAGCTGGCCAAGGACTGGCCAGTCCTGGCCACGCGCAAGGACGCCCTGCCGGAGGCCGCGGAATGGGACGGCAAGCCCGGCAAGCTCGCGCTTCTGGAGCGCTAGGCGAAGTACGCCGCGCCGCAACCAGGAAGGGCGCCTCGCGGCGCCCTTCGTACGTCTGCCGCGGGGACTGACCGCGCGTCAGGGTGCGATGGCGGCCTTCAGCGCCGCGATCAGCCTGGCAGGCGCTTCGCCGGTGGGCGCAAGGCCGCGCGGGTCGACCGCGGAAATGTAGACGCCATCGCCGACCCTGGTCACCCGCACCAGGAAGTCGCTGCCCATGTAGGACACGTCGTAGGTGCCCAGGATCTGCGCCTTGCTGGCGATGGTGACGCCGCTGGTCGCAGCCAGCACCTCGCCTACGCGCGCGAACACCGCATCGCGCTCGCCCGCGGCGTTAAAGCCGAGCGGCACCGCCCGGCTGCTGCCGGCGTTGTTCATGCCGGATGCGCTGACGCTGCTGCCCGACGCAGGCACGGCCATGGCGTTGTCGGCCGAGGGACGGTCGAGGTCGGGCGGCACTTCAAGGGGGCGACTCTCGGCGCTTTGGGCGTAAAGGTCGTCCTTCTTGCCGAACCAGTGGCAGCCGGAAACGCCGACCACAAGCAGGCCGGTCAGCGCAACGGTGGCGGTGCGGGCAACGCGGCGGGGCAGAGTTGGCGGGATACAGCGCATCTAGGTCTCCTTCAGGCCGCGTCGGAGCGGCAGCGGTGTTCGAGTTCGGCAATACCCGCGTGCAGGCGCTTGGCCTCTGCGGAATGTACCGATGATAGCGGTTGCAGCGGCAAGCGCAGGCCGTGTCCGGTGCCGTTCAGCGCCAGCAAGGCCTTGACCGGGATCGGATTGGGCTCCACGCCCAGGAAGTGGTAAAGCGCGTCCAGGCGTGCATCAAGCGCCGCGGCGCCGGCTGCATCGCCGCTGCGGGCCAGGTCGCACAGGCGCCGGAATGCAGCCGGGACCACGTTGCTGGCCACCGAGACCACTCCGTCGGCGCCGGCCAGCATGGCCCGCGCCGCGGTCGGATCATCGCCGCTCAGCACCGCGAAACCGTCCCGGCGCAAGGGCAGCAGGCGGTCCATGCGTTCCGCGTCGGCCCGCGCTTCCTTGATGCCGATGATGTCCGGATGCACCGCCAACTCCGCCGTGGTGTCCTCGGCAAGATCGCAGCCGGTGCGCCCGGGCACGTTGTAGAGCACCACCGGCAGACCGCCCTCGCTGGCCACGGCACGATAATGGGCAAGCAGGCCGGCCTGGGTGGGCCGCACGTACGGCGGCGTGACCACGAGGGCGGCGTCGGCGCCGAGAGCGGCGGCACGGCGGTTGGCCTCGATGGTCTTGGCGGTGCTGGATTGCCCGGTCCCGGCCAGCACCGGGATCCGCCCGCCCGCGGCTTCCACCGCGATCCGCAGCAGGACGTCGTATTCCGCATCGAACAGGGCCGCGGCCTCGCCCGTGGAGCCAGCCACCACGATGCCTTGGGTGCCGGCGGACAGCTGCGACGCCAGCAGGGCCTGCCAGGCGGGAAGGTCGAGTTCGCCGGCGGCCGTGAACGGCGTCGCCAGTGCGGTGATGCTGCCGGAAAGATGCAAGGTGGTGCTCGCGGCTGGGCACATGGCAGGGAACTGCCTGCGCGGGGCGGATGAGACGGGTTGGCTCGACGGGCAAAACGGTCGTTTCGCCGACGATCTTACTTGCGGCCCAAAACCGCCGGCAAGTATGCTGCCCGCATGGCGCTGCCCCGGCAGTGCCGCATCCCTTCCGCGCGGACGCCGACTTGACCGACACCACGCCCCGGCCTGTTGCGCCGAACGAGAACCACCTGCTGATCAACGCGTACACCACGCATCCGCAGTCCCCCCTGCTTGCAGTAACCCGCCGCATCTCCGAGTCCGGCTGCAACCTGGTGGACACCCGCCTGGCCACCGTTGGCCGCGATGTCTCGGTGACTGCCCTGGCCACCGGCTCCTGGGACGCGGTGGCGAAGCTGGAAACCATGCTCGCCAAGCTCGAGCGCGAGGAAGGCCTGAAGCTCGTCTGGTACCGCACCGGGCCCAAGCAGGTGCAGTCAAGCCTGCTGCCCTACGTGGTCGAGGTGATCGCTTCCGACAAGCCCGGCATCCTGTTCCAACTGGCGGATTTCTTCGACCGCCAGGGCATCACCATCGAGAGCCTGCACTGCTCGCGCTACCGCGCCATGCAGACCGGCGCCGACATGTTCTCCGCCCAGCTGACCATCGGCATACCGGCTGACATGCACATCGCGGCGCTGCGCGACGACTTCCTCGAGTTCTGCGACCACCTCAACCTCGACGCCATCATGGATCCGATGAAGTACTGATGGCCGACATCGGCGACCGTGTCCCGGACCTACCGATCACGCTTTCCGGCGGCGCAGCCGCCAGCTTGGGCGACTTCGCCGGCACGTGGCTGGTGCTCTATTTCTATCCCAAGGACGCGACCCCGGCCTGTACCAGCGAGGGCCAGGATTTCAACGCACTGTTGCCGAAGTTCAAGAGCGCAGGCGCGCAGGTGCTCGGCGTCTCGCGCGACTCCGTGAAATCGCACCAGAATTTCCGCGCGAAGCAGGGCTTCGCCTTCGATCTTGCCAGCGATGCCGACGAAACCCTGTGCAAGGCATTCGACGTGATCAAGCC
>JAZKHR010000058.1:0-1080 GCA_040385305.1 Pseudomonadota bacterium | reverse complement strand
CCCTCCGCGCCCGACCTGGCGTGGTGTCCCGTTGCCGTCCAACCGCAGGAACCTCCGCATGACGCGAAGCAAGCGCATCTACGTCCTCGACACCAATGTGTTGATGCACGACCCGACCGCGCTGTTCAAGTTCGAGGAACACGACGTGTACCTGCCGATGCAGGTGATGGAGGAACTGGACAATGGCAAGAAAGGCACCTCCGAGGCCAGCCGCAACGCGCGCCAGGTCAGCCGCTTCCTTAACGAGCTGATCGAAGCCCACGGCAGCAACGACATCCATGGCGGCGTGCGCCTGGCGCGCCCGCAGGGACTGCAGCTGCGCGGCGAGGAGAGCGTGGGTTGCCTGCGTTTCCAGACCGACAACTTCGACGCCGGCAAGCGCTTCGGCGCGGTGATCCCGGACAACCACATCCTGGGCGCGATCCTGGCACTGAAGGAAGCGGAACCGGGCACGCCGGTGGTGTTCGTGTCCAAGGACATCAACCTGCGGATCAAGGCCTCGATTGCCGGCATTGCCAGCGAGGACTACGAGAACGACCGCGCGCTGGACGATTTCAGCTTGCTCTACACAGGCGCCACCGCACTGCCCACGGATTTCTGGGAGCGCCACGGCAAGGAGCTGCGCTCGTGGACCGAAAAGGGTCGCACCTTCTACGAGATCGCGCGCACTGACGACGACGACTGGTATCCCAACCAGTTCGTTTACCTGCCGGGCGACGATGACGCCGAAATGAAGGTGGCGCGCGTCGACGATGCCAAGGTCACGCTGCAGATCGTCGACGACTTCCGCCACAGCCAGCACGCGGTGTGGGGCATCCTGGCGCGCAATCGCGAGCAGAACTTCGCGCTCAATGCGTTGATGGACCCGGAAATCGACTTCGTCACCCTGCTCGGCACTGCCGGCACCGGCAAGACCCTGTTGGCGCTGGCCGCGGGCCTTGCCCAGACCATGGACGCGCAGCGCTACCGCGAAATCATCATGACCCGCGCCACCGTCAGCGTTGGCGAGGATATCGGCTTCCTGCCCGGCACCGAGGAAGAGAAGATGACGCCGTGGATGGGCGCGCTCACCGACAACCT
>JAZKHR010000057.1:0-16900 GCA_040385305.1 Pseudomonadota bacterium | reverse complement strand
TCGCGGCTGAGCACGCGACTGTCGGCGCGCGGCAGCTGCAGCCACACCTCGTCGAACTCGCTGCCCTGCGCCTTGTGCACGGTCATGGCGAAGGCGGACTCGAATGCGGGCAGCGCGGCGGGATGGAACGCGCGCACGGCTTCGCTGCCGCTGCCGGGGAACCACGCCAGCGGCGTGCCGTCGGCATCGGGCAGGCAGATGCCGACATCGCCGTTGAACAGGTTGTGCCGGTAGTTGTTCTGCGTGACCAGCAGCAGGCGGCCCGGGAACCATGCGGGCGGGGTGCCGATGCGGCGGCCGGAAAGCTGCGCCTCGATGCGGGCGTTGAGGCCGCGCGCGCCCTGCGGGCCTTCGCGCACGGCGGTGAGCAGGCGCAGGCGGTTGGCCTGGCGCAGGGCGTCCGCGGGATCGCTGGCCGTGGCCAGCGCGCGCCAATGCGCAAGCAAGCCGGGCCGGGCCTGCAGCGGATCTTCCGCGCCTTCGTGGAAGTGCACGTTGGACAGGTTGCCGCCGCGCAGCAGCGCCAGCATTTGGCTGGCGTCGCCATGGCGTACGGCCTCGGCCAGCGGCGCGAGGTGCAGCGCTTCGTCCTGGCGCCAGCCGCGCAGCAGGTGGACGCGATGGCCACGCAGGCTGCTTGTGCCGGCATCGATGGCTGTGGTGCCAAGCAACGGTTGCAGCGCGGTTGCATCTTCTTCCGATAGCGCATCACCGTCACCGGCGGCGCCAAGGATGGCGGCCAGCACGTCGCCGGCTTCGACCGAGGGCAGCTGGTCCGGGTCACCCAGCAGCACCAGTTGCGCGCCCTTGGCCACCGCGTCGGTGAGCTTGCACATCAGCGGCAGGTCGACCATGGAGGCCTCGTCCACCACCACGATGTCGAACGGCAGCGGGTTGTCGCTGTCGTGGCGGAAGCGCGGCGAATCCGGGATGGTACCGAGCAGGCGGTGCAGGGTGCTGGCCTGCGCGGGCAGCGCTTCCAGCAGCGCGGCGTCGATGGCCAGCTCGGCCATCTGCGCAACGGCGCGGCGCAGGCTTTCCGCCATGCGCTCGGCGGCGCGGCCGGTGGGCGCGGCCAGGGCGATGCGCAAAGGCGCGGCGCAGGCACGGCTCGCCTGCGCAACGCGCAGGACGAGCAATCGGGCAATCGTGGTGGTCTTGCCGGTGCCGGGGCCACCCGTGACCAGCAACAGCGCGCGGCGCAGGGCGAGTGCGGCGGCGCGGGCCTGGTGGTCACCGTCATCCGCGTCCGGGAACAACATCGCGAACAGCGGTGCGATGGGCGCGATGTCGCCCCGCGGGGGCTGCGCGGCGATCCGCCGCAGTTGCATCGCAAGCCGGCGCTCGTATTCGCGGTAGCGGCGCAGGTACAGCAGGCCGTTCTCGTACACCAGCGCCGCGGGTGCTGCTTCGTCGTCGGCCATGGTGGGGGTGGCGATGAGTGGCGAGGCCAGCAGGGCTTGCGTCCACTGCTCCGGATCCGGCCACGTGAGTTCGGCATCGACCAGCAACCTGGGTGATGCGGGATCGAAGCCGGCATGACCGTTCGCCACGGCGAGCGATGCGAGCGCAGCGGCGGCCAGCACCTCGTCCGGCGCGTCGGGATCCAGCCGGCGCAGGCTCTGCGCCAGCGCATGGTCCAGGGTGCGCAACACGCCGGCCTGTTGCAGGGCGCGCAGCAGGCTCATGCTGAAGTTCCTTCGCCATCGCCGCGTCCGAACAGCGCATCCAGTGCGTGCACCAGTTCAGGCGCAAAGCGTTGCGCGTGGATGCCCGGCGAATCCTCCCGGCTTGCATCCAGCCCGCGGCAGAACAGGTAGCGGATGCCGCCGAAATCCCGTGCGTAGTCGTAGCCGCTGCCCAGCCGGAAGCGCAGCCAGCGATGCAGCGCGAGCGTGTAGATCAGCGCCTGCAGGTCGTATTCGCTGTGGGCCATGGCCAGCGCGAGGTTCGCGTGGTCGTAGCCCGGCAGGCGGTTGGACTTGTAGTCGAGCACGTACCACTTGCCATCAAAGCGGTAGGTGAGGTCGACCAGGCCGGTCATCAGACCTTCCAGCTTGTGGCGCAGGCCGAAGCCATGGCGGTCCTGGACCACGTCGTGCGCATGCAGCAGCGCGAGCAGTGCGTCCACCTGCACGGCCTGCAGGGAGAACTGGAATTCGATTTCCGGCCTGCGTTCGGCAGCCGGCACATCGCACAGGCGCACGCCTTCAGGCAGCATCACGGTCAGGGTGTGGCCGATCAGTTGCGCGGTCAGCGCAATGCCGTCATCGATCAGGTCGGCGCCGTAGCCTTCCTGGGCCAGCGCGTCGCCGATCAGTTGCGCGTGGCCAACGGGCGCGGCATCGCCCGGTTGCCAGGCGCGCCAGGCGGCGAAGTCGTCACCGGCCAATGCAATATGTTCCAGCGCGCCATGCAGGGCCACGCCGTAGCGGTTGCCGGAGAAGCGCGCATCGAACCCGGTGTCGACCGCGGGGTCATCGCCTGCCTCGGGTTCGTCGTTGCCGCCCGTTGCCGGCAGGGTGGCGGCGCTGGTGGTGCCGGTGCTGATGTCGGTGCCGGCACCGGCGCGGGACAGCTGACTGAAGCTGTGCACCCACCAGTCGTGGCTGAGCCGGCGCAGCGCAATGCGCGCGGGTGGCACCGCGGCATCGGCGTCCGGCGACAGGCGCGGCAGGCGGGTCACCGGCGGGCTGTCGTCGAACACCACGCCCGCGCCCTGCAAGGCCTGCGGATTCGCGAGCATGGCCGCCAGCGGCGCCTTGTCATGGTGATAGAACGCGCCGCTGGCGATCCACAGCGCGTGCGCGGCGCGGGTCAGGCCGACGTAGAGCAGGCGCGCGTCCTCCGCGCGTTGTTCGTGCTTCCATGCCGCGCTGGCGATGGCCCATTCCGCCTCCGGCAGGTCCACGCCCCAATGCAGCCGGCGCTGCCCACTCGCGGCGTCATGCGCCACGCAACAGCGACCGGGCGATGCCGGCTTGCCGCCAATGCCCACGAAGGGCAGGAATACCAGCGGATACTCCAGGCCCTTGCTCTTGTGCAGGGTGACGATCTGCACCCGGCGCGCGTCGGATTCCAGGCGCAACTGCTGGGTTTCGTCGTTGGCATCTGCCGTGGCGATGCGGTTGCCCAGCCAGTCGACCAGGCTGGGCAGGCCCAGCGCCTGGGCCTGCGCTTCCTGCAGCAATTCGGCCAGCTGCAGGTAGTTGCTCACGCGGCGCTCGCCGTCCAGCAATCCGAGCAGGCGCGGAGCGTGCTGCGCGCACAGGTCGCCGAGCAGCGCCAGCGGGCCGCCGCGCAACAGGCGTTCGCGCCAACCCATGGCCTGTTGTTGCCAGTCGCGATGGGCGCTGCCCGCGGCCGGGTCGAGCGGAAGCTCCAGCGCATCGATGCCCGCCGCATCCACGCCGAGCAGCACGGTGGACAGCGCGGTGCGCAGGCGGCCGTCGTCGCCGCCGTGCAGCAGGGCCAGCAGCAGCGCATGCAGGTCGCGCGCTTCCTCGGTGGCGAACAGGCTCTGCCTGCCGGCGGCCACTGCCGGGATGCCGGCCAGCGCCAACGCCTGCTGCACCATGGTCGCCTCGCGATGGCTACGCACCAGCACCGCGATATCGCCGGGTTGCACCGGCTTGCCTTCGATCACGGCATCGCCGGCGCGCGCAGCGGTCAACACGGCATGGATGGCGGCAACGCAGGCCTGGGTGGCCAGGTCGCGCGAGCGGTTTGCGTCGTGCGGCTTGCGCTTGCCCTTTGCGTCGAGCGGCGGCAGCGGCGCCTGCCAGACGGTAAGTGCAGGCGCCGGCGTGCCATGACGCAGGAAGTCGCGATCGGTACGGGTGTCGCCGGCCTCGACATCGCGGAATTCGATGCGCGGGTCGACGAACGGTGGCGCATCGAACGTGCCGGCCTCGAACGCACGCTGCGCGTTGCGGTAGAGCGCACCAATGGCGCCCAGCACCGATGGCCGCGAGCGGAAGTTTCGGGCGAGCGGCGGCGCGCACTGCGCGGTGCTGCCGGCATCGAGATAGGCATGCACGTCCCCGCCGCGGAAGCCATAGATGGCCTGCTTCGGATCACCGACCAGGAACAGCGCGGGGTGCTCGTTGTGGTGATCGCCGGCAGTTCCGAACACGCGGCTGAAGATCGCCCACTGGCGTGCGTCGGTGTCCTGGAACTCGTCCACCAGCGCGACCCGGTACTGCGCGCGCAGGCGGTCAGCCAACGTGTTGCCGTTCTCGCAGGCAAGCGCGTCGGCCACGCCATCGATGAGGTCGTCGTAGGTGTGCACGCGCTGCTGCTGCTTGAGTGCGTGCAAGCGCATGCGCGCGTCGTCGCGGATGTGGTGCAGCAGGTTGACGCGGCGGCGGGCGAGCAATGCCTGCATGGCCTGCAAGGCTTCGAGATACGTAGAGACCGCTGCGCTGATGGGCGGCGATGCGGGCGTGCGTTGCTTGTGGTCTTTCTTGGTGCCGGCTTCGAGCGCCGTAGTGGTGAGTTTCTCGAGCTTCGAGTGCAGTGGGCCGGGCAGCTGGGGATCGCAGGCGAAGCCCTGCAGCCAGTGGCGAAGGTCCTGCAGCCACTCCTGCTTGTATTGACCCCGATGCATCACGTCGGCGTCGATGGCGGCTGCGAGCGCATCGAGGAAGGCTTCGCCATGCGCGTGCCACGCTTGCTGCAACGCGCCTTCCGCCTGCGCCAGCGCGGTCTGCGCGGCGCCCGCGCCGGCATCGTCTTGGCTTGCCGGGGGCAGCAGCACCGGCTCGCGCAGCAGCGCGGGGAGGTCGCGCGCGAGGGCGAGGTAGCCTTCCTTCCACAACGCGACCAGGTCGTCTGCGCCATCGGCGTGCTGCGCATGCGCGCGCCACAGGTCCGCGGCCAGTTCCAGGCGCAGCTCGCGATCGTTGGCCAGCAGTCCCGGCGGGTCGAAGCCCTGCCCGCTTTCGAGCGCGTGTTCGCGCAACGCGCGCGCGCAGAAGCCGTGGATGGTGAAGATGGCGGCGAGGTCGATGTCCAGCGTGGCCTGGCGCAGGCGCCGGCGCAGGGTGTCGTCCGGTTCCTGGGTGCGTGCTTGATGCGCCTGCACCAGTTGCCGCATCAGGCGGACTTCCGCGCCTTCGTCGTCGGCCGGGAGCGCGTCGAGCAGCGCGAGGGTGAGTTGCAGGCGTTCGCGGATGCGCTTGCGCAGCTCCTGCGTTGCCGCCTCGGTGAAGGTCACGGCGAGGATCTCGCCGATGCCGAAACGGCCTTCCACCACCAGACGCGCCACCAGTGTTGCCAGCGTGTAGGTCTTTCCGGTGCCGGCGCTGGCTTCGATCAGCTGGATGCCGGTGAGGGGAACCTCGAGGTAGGGATCACGCGCGGTGTCGCTCACGTGGCGTCCTCCGCGTCATCGGGTTCCGGCAGGTCGACGTGGCCGATGTCGATGTTCACCGGTTCGCCCTTGGTCGTCGCGCCGAACACGATGCCGGTGATGCGCGCGAACTCCTGCATCGCATCGCCATCGGCAAATGGGTCGCGCCCGCGCAGGGCCAGCCGCAGCGCATCGCTGTCGCCTTCAGCCCAGCTGCGTTCGCCGCCCCGCCATTTCTTCGCGGCCTCGCGCATGCCGCGGGCTCGGTCGTCGTCAGCGAACAGGGCCCAGCCGCTGTAGGGCGCGAACGGCAACGGTCGGCGCAGGCCTTCGCTGCGCAGGGCAAGCAAGGCGCGCAAGGCCTCGAGGGCGGTCTCCCGCGCCAGCGGCGGGCGCACGTGCGGGCCGATGCCGAGCACCTCGTCATCAAGGAATTCCACGAAGGGAAGCTCGATGCCGGCCGCCGTGGCCAGCAACCAGTCCAGTCCATTGCGGATCCGGGTAGGCCCGCTGGCCTTGCCGAGGGCGAGGCGCACGATGCCCTGCGGCATCACCTCGGCCAGGCGGCCGTGGATGCGCAGGCCATCGATCTCCACCTCCGCCGGCACGCTGTCCGCCTGCGCGGTGCCGCGCCATTCCGCGAATGCGTGCGCATGCGGCGAGACCTCGCGCAGCACCTGCTCCAGCACGCGCACGCCGATTGGACCGGATGGCAACAGGCCGCGCGCGCGCAGTGCCGGGTGCATGGCGGCAACGTCCTGGCCGGCAAGCCTCGCGTCGAATACCGCCCGTTGCAGGACGTGCCGCTCCAGGCCGTGCGACGGCGCCTGCAATGGTTCGAGGTCCTCACCCACCGCTTCGCGCTCGACCAGGCGCAGGCCCAGGCGTTGGCGCAGGAACTGCTCGGCGGGCGCCAGCAGGAAGCGGCGCAACGCGTCGAGCGACAGCTCGGCCTCCCCGCCTGCCGGCGGAGCGAGCACCAGAGCCGGATCCAGCCACGGCGGCAATTTCTCCCGACTGCCGGCCAGGCGCCCGGCGGCGGGCTGCCACGCCGCGCGATAGCTGAAGAAACGCGCATCGCCCGCACCAAACGCGGCCGGCGAGAACGGCTGCAGTGCATGCCGCAACACCAGATCCTTTTGAGCCTTCGCTGGATCGGCGTGGTAGCCGGCAGCGTGGGAAAGAAGTTCGGTCACCAGCGCCGAGGGTTCGCGCACGCCGCCGTCGCGCGCGTCCGCGCCCAGCCAGCTGACGTAGAACACGTCCTGTGCGGCGGAGAACAGTTGCAGGAACAGATAGCGGTCGTCGTCGCGGGTGGAGCGGTCGCCATGGCGGCGCTGGTCGCTGCCGAGTTCGGCGGTGAGGCGGTTGAGGCCGGCGGCGGCGTCGCGGCGCGGGAAATCGCCATCGTTCATGCCCAGCAGGCAGATGACGCGGAACGGCAGCAGGCGCATCGGCACCATCCGCGCGAAGCTGACCCCGCCGGTGAGCAGCGGGGCGCGGGTGTCGGCTTCGCCCAGGCGCGCGGTGAAATGCGCGCGCACCACCTCCACCGGGACCGCCGCCTCGAACCCTGCGTTCGCGGCCTGCCTTGCGAAGGCGTCGATCAGCGTGCGCAGGCGCTCGAGTGCGCGCTGTCCGTCCACGGTCGCCGGCGGCTTCGGCAGCAGCTCCGCCAGCACGGCTAGCAGGCGTTCGCGCCACTGCGCGGGAGGCACGGGTTTGGCGAACGCGTGTTGCTGTCGGGCCAGCAGGCGCAACTGGCGCACCACGGTGTCGAGTGCATCGAGCGCGCCGCCTTCCAGGTCCGGCCACGGTGCGACCATGTGTGCGCCGCCGGCGTCCAAGGGGTCGTCGCTGCCGCTGGCGTGGCCCAGCAACAAGCGGTCCAGCGCGAACTGCCAGGTATGCGCATCGTCCGCCGGTGACCCCAGGCGTTCGCGATGCGCGGCGTCCAGCCCCCAGCGCGCGCCCGCGGCGTGCAGCCAGCCGTGCACACGCTCGACATCGGCGGCGTCGAGGCCGGCGGCTTCGGCCAGCGGCGGGCTGGCCAGCAGGTCCAGCATCTCTTCCAGCCCGAAGCGCGCGACCGGCAACGCGAGCAGGCGCAGGAACACCGCGGCCAACGGCTCGCCGGCGAGCGGACTGGTATCCGCCACCGCATACGGAATGCTGCCGGCCTGGCCATGCCCGCCGAACACGGCATCCAGGTATGGCGCGTACGGATCGATGTCGGGTGCAAGCACCGCGATGTCGCGCGGCTGCAGCGGAGGATTGAAGCGCGGGTCTTCAAACAAGGCGCGCAGGCGGTCGTGCAATACCTGCAGTTCGCGCAGCCGGGTGTGGCAGGCGTGCGCCTGCAGGCTGGGGTCATTGGCATCCACGCGATTGCGCGGCTCGCCCGTGGCCGTTGCGCGGCGATGGAACAGGTCCGCCTGCATGCGGTGCAGGAGGCTGTGTTGCACACCGCCTTCCACGCGCAACGTGCCGGTTGCGATTTCCGGATCCGCGTAGGCCGCGATCTCGCCCGACGGATGCACGATTTCATAACTGCCGAGCAACGCCATGAAGTCCTTGCCGGCGGCGCCCCAGTCGCGCAGCAACGGGTTTTCCCCCGCGCCGTCACCAAAGGCATCGACACCCGTGCGCAGGCGCGCGCCCAGTGACTGCAGGTCGCCCCAGTATTCGCGGGTGGGCGTGGGCAGGTAGAAATGCAGCGTGCCCACCCGCGCCTGGGTGGCGATCACCCGCAACACGTCCGGCGAGACATTGAGCGTGCCGAATGCGAACAGTCGCGTGGGCAGGCCAACCGGCAATGCATCCCCATCGGCGAAACGTGCGAGGTACGCCTGGATGCGGCGCACCCGATGGTTGCGGCCGGCGGCGACCACGCGCCAGAGGATCGCCTGCGGGTCGTCGCGATCGGCGCCGGCTTCCCAGCGCAGCAGCCAGTCGCGGCGCCAGGCCTGGTATTTCTCGAACACCCTGGCCAGTTCAGAGGCGAGCGCCCAGGCCTTGAGCGGATCGTCGCCGGCCACGTAGTCGGCAAGTTGCGCCATCGGTGGCCTGGCCAGCACGGACGGATCCGACAACGCGGCATACAGGTGCCAGTGCAGGCTGGCGGCGTCGAGGTCGTCGTTGCTCTTGCCGAGGTTGGCATCGAGCGCGCGCGCGACGAATTCGCCCGGCGTGAGGAATTCCAGGTTGGCGGCAATGCCATGGCGGCTGGCCAGCGTGGCCTGCAGCCAGCGGCGCATGGCCGCCTGCGGAATCAGGATGGTATCCGGCGCCAGCAGCGACTGGCCCGGCGCGGGCGTGCGCAACGCATCCGCAAGAAGCTCCGCCAGCACGTCCAGCGCATTGCCGTGATAGAGGCGGAAGTCGGGCGCACTGGAGGTCGTCATCGGCCGTGGCATTGTGCCGGAGCCCGGTCGCAGCAGCCGCGACGCGC
Source organism: Pseudomonadota bacterium (assembly GCA_040385305.1). GTDB lineage: Bacteria > Pseudomonadota > Gammaproteobacteria > Xanthomonadales > Xanthomonadaceae > Thermomonas. The sequence goes on along the minus strand of JAZKHR010000057.1, from coordinate 8,096 downwards.
ATGAAGAAGGCCGCCCGGAGGCGGCCTTCGTGGTGGAACCCGGAACTTGTTACTTAGCGACCGTCACGGTCCGCGTCACCCGGCATGGCGCGCTCGATGTGGTGCCAACCATCACGCACGGCGCCCTTGGCGTCATTCCAGGCCAGGCTGGAATTGGCACGGGTGCTATCCCAGTTGCGCTCGAGGTTGGACTCGACGTCCTCGAAACGCTGGCCCTGATACTGGCCGTAGGTGTCATAGCCGTACTTGTAGGCCGGCTCGTAGTCCTTCCACTCGGTGCCCGCCTTGTAGTACGGCGCGCTCTGGTAGTTGGACTCGAAGTGGCTGTTGTAAGCGGTGGGGTTCACGGCTTCGGCAATCGCGCCGCCGCCCTTCGCGCCCAGCGCACCACCGGCGATTGCACCAACCACGGTGCCGATCGGACCTGCGGCCGAGCCAACGGCGGCGCCTGCAATCGCGCCCGCAACCGCGCCCGAACCTTCACCGATGCTGTGGTCTTTCTTGATGTCGCTCATGATTCGTTGCTCCATTTTGCTGGGGGAGCCGGCACTCCTTGTGCCGGTTGCGACCACAGTGCACCCGGCGACGTAGGCGAAGCATGAAGGCTTTGTTAGCCACGCGTGCAGGATCATGAACCGGTCAGGTTGATGAGTGCGACGCTGTACTACGCGTCGCCGCCGCGCGTGTCTTCTTCGATGCCCAGCATGCGCTGGCTGTCTTCCCCCGGCAGCGCTTCCACATCGCGCAGGGCGCGGGTCATCGCACGAGATCGGCGACCGGTTTCGTCGATCTTGTTGCTCGCTTCCTGCAGCTTCTTGTGCACCGAGTCGAGCACCGCGCCGAACTTACCGAACTCGGTCTTGACCGCGCCCAGGGTGCGCCGCACCTCGCTGGACCGTTGCTCGATGGCCAGCGTGCGGAAGCCCATCTGGAAGCTGGTCATCAGCGCCAGCAAGGTGGTCGGCCCGGCCACGGCGATGCGCAAGTCGCGTTGCAGGCCGTCGACCAGGCCAGGGCGGCGCAGCACTTCGGCGTACAGGCCTTCGGTAGGCAGGAACATCACCGCGAACTCGGTGGTATGCGGCACCGCCACGTACTTGCGGATCTGCTGCGCCTGCTTGCGCACCGCACGCTCCAGCGCGTCGCCCGCTTGCTTGGCGGCCTCCGCATCCACGCGTTCCTGCGCGTCCAGCAGGCGCTCGTAATCCTCGCGCGGGAACTTGGCGTCGATCGGCAGCCAGACCACGGCATCGCCGGTGGAACCCGGGAAACGCACCGCGTACTCCACCCGCTCGTTGCTGCCCGGTACCGTCGCCACGTTGGCGGCATACTGGTCCGGCGCGAACACCTGTTCGAGCAAGCCCGCCAATTGCACCTCGCCGAACACGCCGCGGCTCTTGACGTTGGTCAGCACGCGCTGCAACCCGCCCACGTCGGCCGCCAGCTTGCCCATGTCACCCAATCCCTGGTGGACCTGCGCGAGCATGGCGGTGACGTTGCCGAAGCTTTCGCTCAGTCGCGTTTCCAGGGTGGCATGCAGCTTCTCGTCGACGGTGGCGCGCATCTGCTCGAGCTTGGCGGCGTTGTCCGCCTGCAGCGACTTGAGTTGGGTTTCCAGGGTGGTGCGCATCTCGCCGATGCGCTGGTCGTTGCGCTGGGTCATCTCGCCCAGGCGCTGGCCCAGGGTGTCGGCGAAACGCTGCAGCTGCTCGGCACCCTCGCTGCGCGCCTTGCGTGCGTCCTCGGCGATGGCAAGACGGAATTCGTCGAGGCGGCGGTCGGTGCGCTCGGTCAGTTCATTCACCCGCACCCCGAACTGGTCGATGCGCTGCGCCTGGGAACTGCCCAGCCCTTCCAAAGACTCGCGCAACTCGCCACGACCGCTGCGCTGCTCCTCGCGCAGGGCCTCCTCCAGCCGCTCGCGCAGGCCGGCCAGTGCGGCCTCCGGCTTGCGCCGCAGCAACACCACCAGCATCACGATGGCCACGACGAGCGCGACCAGCAACAGGATCTGCAACACGGAGGTATCAGGCATGCCGCAAGTGTAGCGGCGGCTGTCGCGACGGCTGCGACTGGCCGCCTCCGGCAGTGACGCAGGTGGAACGCAGCCATGCACGGGTGGAGCCCGCCAGGCCAACGGCGACCCCTTAGTCTGGCCTGTCCGCCGCCTGCCGGCGCCGTGTTGGGAAACCGCCGTGTCCGACCTGGTCCAGATCGTCTACATCAGCCGCTCGACCTTCCGGCCGGTGGCCGCCGAGCGCGGTATCGAGCCCAGTGTTGCGCGCATCCTGGCCCAGTCCCGGTTCAACAACGCCAAGCGAGGGCTGGTCGGTGCGCTGTATTTCGGGGACGGGTGTTTTTTCCAATGCCTCGAAGGAAGCGCTGACCAGGTGGACCGGCTGTATGCGGCCCTGCTCGCAGACCCCCGCCATACCGATCTCAAGGTGCTGTCGCGGCAAGCGATCGAGAAGCCCACCTTCTCGACCTGGTCGATGAAGTACGTTCCGCTCGACGTCCCCATGAAGGAGTTGCTGGAGCGCCAGGGCCTTGCCGGCTTCGATCCGTATCGCTTCGACGACGCCGCGGTCACGCAGGTGCTGCAGATGCTGCAGGCGGGTGGTGATGTGGTGCCTGCGGCGGAGCCTGGCAGGTCAGCCGACCAACCCTTCGAACTGCTTGCCGAGCCCGGCCGCGACGATGCGCTGTCGATGTCGCGCTGGGCGTTGGCGGTCGCGCTGCTGGCCTTGGTGGTTGCCACGGCCGGCCTGTTCCTCTAACGCCTGACCTGCCAGCACGGGACGCCTTCGGCACCGGGTGGGTCGCCGCGAGCGCCTGCCAAGGCGCAAGTGTTTGCCGGACTAGTCCAGCACGCGGCAGAACGCCGCCTTGAGGTAACGGGACTCCGGCACCTGCGCCAGCCACGGATGGTCCGGGCCCGCGCCGGCGATCTTCAGCACCTGCACGGTACGCCCGGCGTAGTAGGCGGCGCGACGCAGCATGTCGGTGAACTGCTCCTCGCTCACCAGCCCGGTGCAACTGAAGGTGGCGAACAAGCCGCCGGGCTTGACCACGCCCAGCGCCAGCTTGTTCATGTCGAGGTACTTCTTCAGCGCGGGGATCACCTGCTCGCGGTCACGGGTCATCTTGGCCGGGTCCAGGATCACCACGTCGAACTGCTCGCCGTTGTTCGCCGCATCGCGCAGCCACGGGAAGATGTCGGCCTGGATGAAGCGCGGCTTGACGTGGTTCAGGTGCGCGTTTTCGCGGGCGATGTCGAGCACTGCGGCGTCGATGTCGATGCCGACCACTTCACTCGCACCGCGCACCGCCGCGTACACGCCGAAGCCGCCGGTGTTGCAGCACAGGTCGAGCACACGCAGTCCGGTGCAGCGGTGCGACAGCCACTCGCGGTTCTCGCGCTGGTCGGCGAAGAAGCCGGTCTTGTGCGCGCCGGCCGGGTCCGCGCGGAAACGGATGCCATGCTCGCTGATGATTGCGGGCAAGGTGCCCAGGGTGTCCTTGTAGTCGAAGCTTTCCTGCTTCTGCACGTGTTCGTCGGCAAAGCTGTGGAAGCGGCAGCCGGGGAAGTGTTCGCGCAGGGCGTTGAAGATCCATTCGCGGTGGCGGTACATGCCGGCGCTGAAGAACTCGACCACGATCAAATCGTCGTAGCGGTCCACCACCAGCCCCGACAGCCCATCGCCCTCGCTGTGCACCACGCGCCAGGCGTTGCCGATGTCGTCGAGCTTGAGGAACTCGCGGCGCAGGCGCACCGCTTCCCCGATCTTGCGCGCGAACCAGCCGGCATCGACCTCGACATCCGGATCGTTCTCCAGCATGCGCAGCGCAATCCGCGAATGGCCGTTGTAGAAGCCGCGCCCGATCCACACCCCGTCCACCCCGACCACGTCGACGATGCTCCCCGGCTTGGGTCGCTGCGCCGGTTTCTCGACCAGGCGCTGGAAGATCCACGGGTGGGTGGAATGCCAGGCGTTCTTGAGGCGGACTTGGGGCAGGGATTCGGTCATCCGCGCATTGTAGGCCGCACCCTTGCAAAGCCGAGGCGTGCCGCCACCTCACCACAATGCCAACACCCATCCCCCCGCCCGCCGACGCCCAGCGCATCGCCGACCGCCAGCGCTTGCGCCGCGCGCTCAATGCCAGCCTGGCGATGGTGCTGCTGCTCTCGGCCTGCTTCGCTGCCCAGCACGGGTTCGACTGGACCGCGCTGACGGTGACCCCGGGATCCTTGGAGGGCTTGATTGGCGTGATCACCGCACCGCTGCTGCATGGCTCGGTGGAACACATCGTCGCCAACGGCATTGCCGTGTTGATGCTGGGCACGCTGGCCGGCACCGCATTCCCGAAGGCCACGTTGCGTTCGCTGCCGCTGCTGTGGGTGGGTTCGGGGCTGGTGGCGTGGCTGCTAGGCATGCCGGGCTCGCACCACCTCGGGGCCAGCGGGGTGACCCACGGGCTGGGCTTCCTGGTGTTCACGTTGGGCGTGGTGCGCCGCGACCGCGCCGCCATCGCAGCGGGCATGCTCGGGTTCCTGTTCTACGGCGGCATGCTGATGACCATCCTCCCGCGCGAGGCCGGGGTATCGTGGGAATCGCATCTCGGCGGCGCGCTGGCCGGGGTGCTGGCCGCGTTCCTGTTCCGCCACAGCGATCCCATGCCGGCGCGCGCCAAATACAGCTGGGAGATCGAGGAAGAACTGGAGGCCGAACGCAGCGCGCGCGACCGCGACATGTTCGAGCCGCGCGCGGCCGACGACGTGCCGGTGCTGTGGAAGCGTGACGTCGAGCGGAACCGCGGGACGGTGCTGCGTTTCCCGGATCGGCGCCCGTGAGGTTGGCCGCGGTTCGGCCGTCGACGGCTAAGCTGCACCCCCCGAGTCCCCCGCCGATGCCGATGCGCACCACCCTGCTTGTGTCCCTGTTCGCCACCCTGCTCGCCGGCTGCGCCAGCGCACCCGACGTGCGCGCCCCCGTCAGCGTGGTCGCCAGCAGCCCGCCGCCGGTCAAGGTGGGCATCGCCCTGGGCGGCGGCGCGGCCAAGGGCTTCGCCCATATCGGCGTGATCAAGATGCTGGAGGCCAACGGCATCACCCCGGTGGTGGTGTCCGGCACCAGCGCCGGCAGCGTGGTCGGCGCGTTGTATGCCAGCGGCATGGACGCATTCGTCATGCAGGAAAAGGCGTTCGCGCTGGACGAATCGAAGATCCGCGATGTCAGCCTGTTCTCCGGCGGCGTGATCAAGGGCCAGAAGCTGCAGGACTATGTCAACGAACTGGTCGGCGGGCGCACCCTGGAGAAGATGCGCAAGCCGCTGGCAGTGGTGGCCACCAACCTGGCCGACGGCAAGCGCACGGTGTTCGTGCGCGGCAACACCGGGCAGGCGGTGCGCGCGTCGAGCTCGATCCCCGGCGTGTTCGAGGCGGTGGCGATCGGCAAGTCGCATTACATCGACGGCGGCGTGGCCAGCCCGGTGCCGGTGGACGCGGCGCGCGAGCTGGGCGCGGAGTTCGTGATTGCAGTGGACATCAGCAGCAAGGCGACCGGCATCGCCTCCACCACCAGCATGCTCGGCAACGTCAACCAGAGCATCCGCATCATGGGCCAGAAGCTCGGCGCGCTGGAGCTGCAGCGCGCGGACATCGTGATCCGGCCGCAGGTGCTGGACATCGGCCCGGCCGATTTCGAACAGAAGAACCGCGCCATCCTGGAAGGCGAGCGCGCCGCGCTCGCGGCGCTGCCGCAGATCAAGGCGAGGCTCGCGAAACTGCAGGCTTCGCGCACCGCCAAGGCGCGCTCTGCCGCAGACAGCGAGGCCATCCGCCAACGCGAGGCTGAGCGCAAGGCGCGCTGCGCCAAGCAACAGGGTTGGCGAGACGCGTTACGCCGCGACCCCGACTGCAAGGACTGAGCATGGGTTGCGCACTGGTCTGGTTCCGCAACGACCTGCGACTGGACGACAACCCGGCCCTGCGCGCCGCGCTGGATGCGGGCCTGGTGCCGATCCCGGTCTACATCCACGCCCCCGACGAACACGGCGAGTGGGCGCCGGGCGCGGCCAGCGATGCGTGGCGGCATCGCGCCCTGGCTGCGCTCGACGCCGACCTGCGCGCACGCGGGTCTGCGCTGCACGTGTTGGCAGGACCGAGCCTCGCGATGTTGCAGGTGGTGGCTGCAGCGACCGGCGCCGAAGCGGTGTTCTGGAATCGCCGCTACGAACCTGCCATTGAAGAGCGCGACGCCGCCATCAAGCGCGCGCTGCGCCAGAGCGGCCTGCGCGCGGAAAGCCACAACGGCGCCTTGCTGTTCGAGCCCTGGCAGATCGAAACCAAGCAGGGCGACCCGTACAAGGTGTTCACCGCGTTCTGGAAATCCGCGCAGGCGCAGTGGCGGCTTGCGCCGACCTGGGACGCGCCGGCGCAGCTGCCCACGTGCCCGGACGCGCCGCACGGGCGCGGTTTGGACTCGTTGCGGCTGCAACCCGCACGGGGTTGGGATGCCGGCTTCTGGCCGCACTGGCAGCCGGGCGAGGCGGGTGCACGCGCGCGGCTGGCGGGCTTCATCGCGGATGCCGCCAGCGACTACCACGCTGGCCGGGATTTCCCCGCGCGCGCAGGTACCTCCAGGCTCTCGCCGCACCTGCACTTCGGCGAAATCGCGCCGTGGCGGATCGTCCACGCCATGCAACAGGCCGACCTTCCGGAAGCCGAGCGGTCCGCCTATGTCCGCGAACTCGGCTGGCGCGAATTCGCCCACCACGTCCTGCATCATTTCCCGCACTCCGCCGGCAGCAACTTCAATCCACGCTTCGATGATTTCCCGTGGGCGAAGGCGGAACCGCGCGTGCTGGATGCCTGGCAGCGCGGCCAGACCGGCGTGCCCATCGTCGATGCCGGGATGCGCGAGCTGTGGGCCACCGGCTGGATGCACAACCGGGTGCGGATGATCGTGGGCAGCTTCCTGACCAAGCACCTGCGCCAGCACTGGCGGCATGGCGCGGACTGGTTCTGGGACACCCTGTTGGATGCGGACCTCGCCAACAATTCGATGGGCTGGCAGTGGGTGGCCGGCACCGGCGTGGACGCCGCGCCGTACTTCCGCGTGTTCAATCCGCTGCTGCAGGCGCAGCGCTTCGATGCCAAGGGCGAGTACATCGCGCGCTGGATCCCGGAACTCGCGCCGTTGCCCACGGCGTTGCGGCTGGCGCCATGGACGGACCCCGCCGCCGTGCGTCGCGCCACCCGCGACTATCCGACCGCGCCGGTCATCGGCCTGGCCGAAGGCCGCGACGCCGCGCTTGCCGCATTCTCAAGCCTGCGCGCGGGCTGAATGCGCGCGTAGCGACCCATTCGCGCCGCGGCGCTAAACTCGGGGCATGGACAACAAGCCCGCCCGCATCGAGAACCTGGTCACCGACAAGGGCAAGGTCCCGGTCTACGCCACCGGCATCGTCGAACAACCCTGGGACGACTACACCGCCAGCGACCACGACGTCTGGCGGCAGCTTTACCAGCGCCAGCGCGAACTCCTGCGCGGCCGCGCCTGCGACGAATTCCTGCAGGCGCAGGACGCAATGGGCATGACCGAGCGCCAGATCCCGAAGTTCGCCGAGCTCAACAAGGTCCTGCAGGCCGCCACCGGCTGGACCCTGATGGGCGTGGAAGGCCTGCTGCCGGAACTGGATTTCTTCGACCACCTCGCCAACCGCCGCTTCCCGGTGACGTGGTGGATCCGCCGGCCGGATCAGGTGGACTACATCGAAGAACCCGACCTGTTCCACGACCTGTTCGGCCACGTGCCGCTGCTGATGAACCCGCTGTTCGCCGACTACATGGCGGCGTACGGGCGCGGCGGGGTCAAGGCGCATGGCATCGGCCCGGAGGCATTGCAGAACCTCACCCGGCTGTACTGGTACACGGTGGAATTCGGCCTGATCCAGCAGCAGGACGGCCTGCGCATCTACGGCAGCGGCATTGTCTCGAGCAAGGGCGAGTCGATCCATTGCCTGGAGTCGGATGCGCCGAACCGGATCGGCTTCGACCTCGAGCGGATCATGCGCACGCGCTACCGCATCGACAG
>JAZKHR010000056.1:0-13981 GCA_040385305.1 Pseudomonadota bacterium | reverse complement strand
GGCCGCGCTGGAACCGGTCTTCCTTGGCCAGCGCCATGTTGTCGCGCAGGTAGTCGAAGCCGAATTCGTTGTTGGTGCCGTAGGTGATGGCGCAAGAATAGGCCGCGCCCTTCTCGCTGTGCGGCATGCCCGGGTAGACCACGCCCACGTCCAGGCCCAGGAAGGTGTAGAGCTTGCCCATCCAGCCGGCGTCGCGGCGGGCCAGGTAGTCGTTGACGGTGATGACATGCACGCCCTTGCCTTCCAGCGCGTTCAGGTACACCGGCAGGGTGGCCATCAGGGTCTTGCCTTCGCCAGTGCGCATTTCGGCGATCTTGCCGCTGTGCAGGACCATGCCGCCGATCAGCTGGACGTCGAAATGGCGCATGCCGAACACCCGGACGCTGGCCTCGCGGCACACCGCGAACGCTTCCGGCAGCAGCTTGTCGAGCGACTCACCGCCGGCGACGCGGGCCTTGAACTCGTCGGTCTTGGCCTGCAGCGCCTGGTCGGACAGCGCCTGCATCTGCGGTTCCAGCGCATTGATCTTGTTGACGATGCCGGAAAGCTGCTTGAGCAGGCGTTCGTTGCGGCTGCCGAAGACGCTGGTGAGCAGGCTGTTGAGCATGGGGCGGGAGATCCGGTTGTGGGGTGCGCGCGCCGGGCGCTGCGCTGGAGGCCATCACGCAAAACGGGCGCCGGGCGCCCGTTTTGGCAGTCGGATATTGTAGCTGGAGGCGGCCGGCGGCGTTTGCAAGCCGGCCTGCCTGGCCCTTGCCCAGGCTCGCCTCAGCGCAGGGCGGTGGCGCCGGTGCCTAGGAACTTGCGCGGGTTGACCACCGCGCCGTCCTGCCAGACTTCGAAATGCACGTGCGCGCCGGTGGAGCGACCGGTGGAACCGGCCTTGGCAATCTGCTGGCCGCTGCGGACCAGGTCGCCCACCCGCCGCAGCAACTGCGAGTTATGCGCGTAGCGGGTCACATAGCCGTTGCCGTGGTCGATCTCGACCACGTAGCCGTAGCCGGAGCGATCGCCCGAATAGGTGACCACGCCGTCGGCCACGGCGAGCACCGGATCTCCGACGTCGGCTTCGAAATCGATGCCCTTGTGGTACTGGCTGCCGCCGCCGAAGGGATCCGCGCGGCCACCGAAGCCGGAGGTGATGTAGCTGTTGGCAATCGGATCACGCGAGGGCGTGGCGTTGCGGTCCAGCGCGCGGTTGAACAGCAGGCTTTCCAGCACCGACAGCTGGGTGTCGGCGGCGGCGTACTGGCTTTCCAGTGATGCCAGCTGGCTGCGCAGCAAGGCGGGCGGCATGTCGCTGGCGCGTCCCGCGCCACCCTGGCCCACTGGCTTCTCGAAATCGAACTCGCCGTCCTGCAGCTGACCCGCGCGGGTCAGGCGCGCACCGAGGGCGTTCAGCCGGTTGGCCTGGGCCTGCAGCTCGGCCAGGCGCGCGGCCAGGGCGTTGATCTCGTGCTGGGCGTCACGACGGACGGTAGCCAGCTGGGCCTGGCGGCCGGCATCGGCCGTGTGCAGGGCATCCACTTCGGCCATGCCGGCAACGCTCCGGCCTCCCGCGCCCAGCAGCAGGCCGGTGGCCAGCAGCACGCCGGCAGCAGCCAGCGGGCGCTGCATCGACCAGAAGCGGAATTTGTAAGCCAGCGCGGCGAGGCGCTGGCGGGTATCTTGGTGCCGGTTTGTTTCGGTCATTGCAGATGCCTGGTTCGCGGTCCACGCCCCCTGGCGCCAAGGCGCGCGGGAACATTCCGGCCCCTGGCGCGCCGCGCGCGGCGCTGGATGCGCTGCTCGCGGAAGCTGCCGGGAACCCGTTGCGCCGGGCCATGTGGCTCGACACGGTGGACCAGTTGTTGCGCCCCTGCCTGCCGCCGGGATTGGCTGCACACGCGCGGCTTGCGAATGTGCGTGGCGACAAGCTCGTGTTCGTCGTCGACGCGCCGGTCTGGCATGCCCGGTTGCGGCTGGCCCTTCCTGCGCTGGTCGACGCCGCCCGCTCCGTCGGGCTCGATGTCTCGGGCGCCAGCGTGAAAACCACGCTGCAACCGCTGCGTCCGCTACCGCCGTCCGCACCGCCCGCCACACCGATGTCGGCGGCCGCCCAATCTGGACTGGAGGCTGCCCTTGCACTGCTGCGGTCTGACGCGCCCGAAGGAAACAACGGCGCTGGGGGGTGACCGCAAGCCCGGCTGGCGCGCACGAAAAACAGCTGCGAACCCGGCCGGTGGCGCATCCTACCTTCACAAGTCCGTGATTTTGTTAAATAAATCGAAATCAGGATGCTGAATACGCGCTCCCGGTGATGGTCACGGGCGCGAACTGCGGGCAGTGGGGACCCGCTCAGAACGCTGGAACGGCGTCCCCGTATAGCATTGGCGGCGCGGCCACCGGGTCGGTGAAGCTGACTTCTTCCCAAGCCTCGACGTCGGCCAACAGGGCCCGGACCAGGGTGTTGTTCAGCGCGTGGCCGGACTTGAAGCCCTCGAATGCGCCGATGATGGGGTGGCCGGCCAGGTACAGGTCGCCGACGGCGTCCAGGATCTTGTGGCGCACGAATTCGTCCGCGTAGCGCAGGCCATCCTCGTTCAGCACCCGGAATTCGTCCAGCACGATGGCGTTGTCCATCGAGCCGCCCAGGCCAAGGTTGCGCTCGCGCATGTACTCCAGGTCCCGCATGAAGCCGAACGTGCGGGCGCGGCTGACTTCCTTGATGTAGGACACGGTGGAAAAGTCCACTTCGGCGCGTGACAGGTTGGTGGGGATGGCCGGGTGGTCGAACGCCACGGTGAAGCCCAGGCGGAAGCCGTCATGGGGCTCGAAGCGGGCGAACTTGTCGCCGTCGCGCACTTCCACCGCGCGCTTGATGCGGATGAAGCGCTTGGGCGCGTCCTGCTCGGCAATGCCCGCGGACTGCAGCAGGAACACGAAGGGGCCGGCCGAGCCGTCCATGATCGGCACCTCGGGCGCGGTCAGTTCGACATAGGCGTTGTCGATGCCAAGCCCGGCCAGCGCCGACAGCAGGTGCTCGACGGTCTGCACCTTGGCCGGGCCGCAGGACAGGCCGGTGCACAGGGTGGTTTCGCTGACCAGGTGGGCGTTGGCCGGGATTTCCACCACCGGCTCGAGGTCGATGCGGCGGAACACGATGCCGGTGTCGATCGGCGCCGGGCGCAAGGTCAGGAACACCTTGTCGCCGCTATGCAGGCCAACGCCGGTGGCGCGGATCAGGTTCTTGAGGGTGCGTTGGCGCAGCATGCGTGGGGACGGGTCCTGCGATGGGCTTTGCCGCTGAAACGGCGGCGTGCCAAGGGTTTCGAGCCTAGCATGCACCTTCCTGAACAGGAACGGAAGTTGCCGGCGTGGAACGCAGCGGCGCGCCCTGACGGCGACGCCTGGAACCGGCCAGCCGGGTACGCAACCCGGCCGACCGCAAGACGCGCCAGGCGGACACCCGGCGCATGTGGACACGGACCCTCGACCCTGCTCCGCGAGCGCGGAGCAGGGCTCGTGCGGATCAATCCGCTTGGCGACGCAGGAACGCCGGGATATCCAGGTAGTCGTCCTTCGGCAGGTCGGCAATGGCAGGCGCGGTTTCCGCATTGCGGCGAAGACCGCTTACGAAGCTCGGGCCGGCGTGCGGCATGAAGGGATCGGCAACCTCGTCGATCATCATGCCGGTGGTGCCGTCCCGCTTGCCCTGGGTGTTGACCAGCTGCACCTGTGGACGGCGCGGCGCATCGAAGCCGGTGTCGTGGCCGTGGCCGCGCACCGACGGGCGGGCACCGGCGGCACTGCCCCGGTTGAGGCCGGTGGCGACCACGGTGACGCGGACTTCGTCCTGCATGTCCGGGTCCAGCACGGTGCCGATGACCACGGTCGCGTCTTCGGAAGCGAACGCTTCGATGGTGCGGCCGACCTCGTCGAACTCGGCCATGGTGAAGTCCGGGCCGGCGGTGATGTTGACCAGGATGCCGTTGGCACCGGACAGGTTGACGTCGTCCAGCAGCGGGTTCTGGATGGCGGACTCGGCGGCGGCCTGAGCGCGGTCGTCGCCGCGGGCGGATCCGGTGCCCATCATGGCAAGACCCATCTCGGACATCACGGTGCGCACGTCGGCGAAGTCGACGTTGATCAGGCCCGGCCGCACGATCAGGTCGGCGATGCCCTGCACGGCGCCGAGCAGCACGTCGTTGGCGGCGCGGAAGGCCTGGATCATGGTGGCGTTGCGGCCAAGCACGGTGATCAGCTTTTCGTTGGGGATGGTGATCAGCGAATCGCAATGCTGGCTCAGTTCCTCGATGCCCTTCAGCGCCACCTGCATGCGGCGGCGGCCCTCGAACGGGAACGGCTTGGTGACCACGGCCACGGTCAGGATGCCCATCTCCTTGGCCAGCTGCGCCACCACCGGCGCCGCGCCGGTCCCGGTGCCGCCGCCCATGCCGGCGGTGATGAAGACCATGTCCGCGCCGGTCAGCGCGGCGATGATCACCTCGCGGTCTTCCAGGGCTGCCTGGCGACCCACCTCCGGGTTCGCACCCGCGCCCAGGCCCTTGGTGACGTTGCCGCCGAGCTGCAGCTGCAGCTTGGCGCCGCAGTTCTTGATCGCCTGCGCATCGGTGTTGGCGGTGATGAACTCCACCCCGTCCACGCTGCTGCTGACCATGTGCGCGACCGCGTTGCCGCCGCCGCCGCCCACGCCGACCACCTTGATCACCGCGTTGGGTGCCATTTTTTCAACCAGTTCGAAGTGCGCCATGTCCGTGTCCTCTTGTTATGAATTGCTCGTTGAAACGCCTGGTGTCTTTATCTTTCGTGCCGCCTGCGCCTGCCCTGCCCTCGCCTGCGTGCCGCCGCGCCCTCGCGGCGGCGTGGAATCTCAGAACGACCCGCTGTACCAATCCTTCAATTTCTTCAGCATCCCGCCGGCGCGGCCGCTGGGCAGCACCGAACGGCGCGGGCTCTCGATCTGGCTGCCCATCAGCAGCAAGCCCACGCCGGTGGCATGCACCGGGTTGCCGGTGACTTCGCCGAGGCCGGTGACGTGCTGCGGGATGCCGATGCGCACCGGCATCTGCAGCATCTCCTCGGCAAGCTCGACCACGCCTTCCATCTTCGAGGCGCCGCCGGTCAGCACCATGCCGGCGCGCACCAGTTGCTCGAAGCCGCTGCGGCGCAGTTCCGCCTGCACCATCTCGAAGATTTCCTCGTATCGCGCCTGCACTGCCTGCGCCAAGGCGTGACGCGGCAGCCGGCGCGGCGGGCGGTCGCCCACGCTGGGCACCTGGATGCTTTCCTCGGCGCGCGCCATCTGCGCCAGGGCGCAGGCGTAGCGCACCTTGATCTGCTCGGCCTCCGGCGTGGGCGTGCGCAGCATGTGGGCGATGTCCTCGGTCACCTTGTCGCCGGCCACCGGCAATGACGCCGTGTGGCTGATCGCGCCCTGCACGAACACCGCGATATCGGTGGTACCGGCGCCCATGTCGACCAGGACCACGCCGAGTTCCCGCTCGTCCGGGGTCAGCACCGCGGTGCTGGACGCCAGCGACGACAGCACCAGGTCATCGACCTGCAGGCCGCAGCGCTGCACGCACTTGGTGATGTTGGCCGCGGCCGACTGCGCGCACACCACCAGGTGCGCGTGCACCTCGAGGCGCACGCCGCTCATGCCGACCGGGTTGCGGATGCCTTCTTGCGAATCGTCCAGCACGTAGTCGCGCGGGATCGCATGCAGGATGCGCTGGTCGGCCGGGATCGCCACCGCCCGCGCGGCATCCAGCACGCGGTCGAGGTCGGCGTAGGTCACCTCGCCATCGCGGATCGGCACGATGCCCTGCGAGTTGCGGCACTGCACGTGGTTGCCGCTGATCGAGGCATACACGCTGCGCACTTCGCAGCCGGCCATCAACTCGGCTTCTTCCACCGCGCGCTGGATCGACTGCACGGTGGAGTCGATGTCGACCACCACCCCGCGCCGCAGCCCGCGCGATTCATGCGAGCCGATGCCGATCACTTCGATCGGTTCGCCCGGCGCATATTCGCCGACCAGCGCGGTGACCTTGGAGGTGCCGATGTCGAGGCCGACGATCAGCGATTTGTCGCCCTTGCGATTCATGTGGTTCCTTGCGGCGCGATACGCCCGCGCGATGTCGCCGCGATGGGCTGGGGGAGAGGTTCGGCGAGCGGTGCCGGCGCGGCGGGCTTGGGCATCTCCGCCCAAACCAGCGAGAACCCGTTGGTGTAGCGCAGGTCCGCGCGCACCAGGCGCTGGCCCGGATGCTGCGTCGCCAGCCGCGGCAGCAGCGGTGCGAAACGCTGCAGGCGCGGCAGCGGGTCGTTGCGGCCGAGCACCACTTCAATGCCGTTGTTCAGGGTGAGCGACCAGCTGCCGCGCCGGTCCAGCGCAACACCGCGCACGCCGCCGGCATTGGCCAGCTGGTCGTGGGCCTGGTTGTACAGGGCGACCACCTCGCCCACCCGTGCATCCGGGCCGTGCAGCTGCGGCAATCCGCGTGGCTCGGTGACGCTGCTGGCCGGGAACAGGCGGCCCTGCTCGGACAGCAGGCGGTCGCCGGTCCAGCGGGCAAACGGGCGATGCTCGCTGATCCGCACTTCCAGCACGTCCGGCCAGTGCTTGCGCACCTCCGCGCGCTCCACCCATGGCAACGCGACCACGGCGGCCTGGATGCGGTCCAGCTCCACCGCGAAGAAGCCGCGCCGCGCGAACGGCAGCACTGTCGCGCGCAGGCGCGCTTGGTCCACCCGCTGCATTTCGCCCTGCACGCGCAGGGTGCGCAGCGGCCATTCGGTGCCGCCGATCCAGCCGTTGCCCACCGCGACCACCGGCAACACCACCAGGGCCAGGGCGAGCATCCAGGCCAGCAGCCGCAGCATCGCGCTCATGCCAAGGCCCCGGGCACGCTTTGTTCGAGGATGCGCCAGCACAGTTCGTCGAACTCGATGCCAACCTCGCGCGCCGCCTTCGGCACCAGCGAGTGGCTGGTCATGCCGGGCGCGGTGTTGATTTCCATCAGCATCAGGCGGCCATCGCCATGGCGCATCACGTCCACGCGGCCCCATCCGCTGCAACCCGCTGCGCGGAACCCGTCCAGCGCCAGCGCACGGATCGCTGCTTCGGCTGCGCCTTCGAGGCCCGGGCACAGATACTGCGTGTCTTCAGCGATGTACTTGGCGTGGTAGTCGTACCAGTCGCCCGCGGGGACGATGCGCACCGAGGGCAGCACCACGTCGCCAACCACGCCCACGGTGAACTCGCCGCCGGTGAGCATCTGCTCGGCCAGCAGCTCGCCGTCATAGCCAGCAGCGAATTCCAGCGCGGGCTTGAGGTCGTCTCCCGACACCACGCGGAATACGCCAACGCTGGAGCCTTCGGTGGAAGGCTTCACGAACACCGGCAGGCCAAGCGCCCGCACCGCTGCGGCGAGGTCCGCGCCCGCTGCGATGCGGGCGAATCGCGCCGTCGGCAGGCCGGCGGACTGCCACACCTGCTTGGTCCGGATCTTGTCCAGGGTCAGGGCGCTGCCGAGCACGCCGGGGCCGGTGAACGGCACCTCGAAGCCCTGCAGCAAGCCCTGCAACACGCCGTTCTCGCCATCGCCGCCGTGCAGGATGTTGAACACGCGGTCGAACTTGCCGTGCACCAGCGCATCGACCAGCGCCGGGATGCCGTCCACCGCGTGTGCGTCCACCTCGCGCGACTGCAGCGCGGCCAGCACGTTGCGACC
The DNA here is from genome assembly GCA_040385305.1 of Pseudomonadota bacterium. GTDB lineage: Bacteria > Pseudomonadota > Gammaproteobacteria > Xanthomonadales > Xanthomonadaceae > Thermomonas. The sequence continues at coordinate 6,242 of JAZKHR010000056.1, read as the reverse complement.
GGAGTCCAGCGAAACGTCGCGCTCGGCGCTGCTGCCGCCCATCAGCACGGCGACGCGGCCGAAGACGCGCGGATCGGTGACCCGCAGCGGGGGGAACGTGGCGACGTTCACGACACCTCTCCGAGCAAGCCATGCCGCGCGAGGTGCTGCGCGGCCGCGCCGATGTCGCCCGCGCCCATCATCAGCAGCAGGTCGCCATCGCGCAGCACGCGGGACAACGCTTCGGCCACTTCGGGCGCGCTGCCGACCACCACCGGATCGACCCGGCCGCGGGTGCGGATCGAACGCGCCAGCGACTTCGCATCGGCGCCGGCAATCGGGGGTTCGCCGGCGGCGTAGACCTCGGTCAGCACCAGTGCGTCCACCCCGGACAGCACCGCCGCGAAGTCATCGAACAGGTCGCGCGTGCGCGAATAGCGATGCGGCTGGAACGCGACCACCAGGCGGCTGTTCGGCCAGCCACCACGCGCGGCTTCGAATACCGCGGCGAGTTCCTTCGGGTGGTGGCCGTAATCATCGACCAGCACCACTTCACCGCCATCGGGCAGCGTCAACTTTGCAAGCTGGTTGAAGCGGCGGCCGATACCGGCGAAATTCTGCAGCGCGCGGGCGATGGCGTCGTTGGAGACTCCGAGTTGCCAGGCCACGGCCGCAGCCGCGAGCGCGTTCTGCACGTTGTGGCGGCCAGGCAAGGCCAGCGTCACCGGCGTGCGGCTGCCGTCCGGCAGGCACAGTTCGAAGTGCATGCGACCGGCCTGCTGCCGGACGGCTTCCGCGCGTACGTCGGCGGCGCCGGCGAAGCCGTAGGTTACTACGTGGCGCGGGGTGTTCTCGGCGAGCGCGGCCACTTCCTCGTCGTCGATGCACAGCACGGCGAGTCCGTAGAACGGCAGGCGGTGCAGGTATTCGGAGAAGGCCTGCTTGACCCGCGCGAAGTCGCCGCCGTAGTTCTCCAGGTGGTCCGCATCGATGTTGGTGACGATGGCGATGGCCGGGTTCAGGCGCAGGAAGCTGCCATCGCTCTCGTCGGCCTCGGCCACCAGCCAGTCGCCCTTGCCCAGGCGCGCGTTGGCTCCAGCGGCCAGCAACTGCCCGCCGATCACGAAGGTCGGGTCCAATCCGCCTTCGGCCAGCACGCTGGCCAGTAGGGACGTGGTGGTGGTCTTGCCGTGGGTGCCGGCTACCGCGATGCCGCGCTTGAAGCGCATCAGCTCGGCCAGCATTTCCGCACGCGGCACCACCGGGATGCGCTGCGCGCGCGCCTCCAGCAATTCGGGGTTGTCGGGCTTGATCGCGCTGGACACCACCACGCAGTCCGCATCCAGCACGTTCGCGGCGGCGTGGCCCTTGCAAACAGTCACGCCCAGCGACGCCAGCCGTTTGGTCACCGCGTTGTCGGCGTTGTCCGAGCCGCTGACCTGGTAACCGAGCGTGCACAGCACCTCGGCGATGCCGCTCATGCCCACGCCGCCGATACCGACGAAGTGCACGCGCGGGAAGGCCTTGGCCAGGTCGCCGATCTGCTGCAGGCGCAGGCTGTGCACGGACATCAGGCAGCCCTCCTGCCTGCAATGCAGGTGAGCACCGCGTCGGCCACCCGCTCTGCGGCGTCGGGCCTCGCCAGCGAACGCGCGGCGTCGGCCATCGCGAAGCGAGTGCCGGCATCGCCCGCCAGCTCGGCGAGCACGTCGCGCAGGTTCACGGCGAGCGCATCGTCCTGCTTCAGCAGGCGGGCCGCGCCGCGGTCGACCAGGTACTCCGCATTGCGGGTCTGGTGGTCGTCGACCGCCTGCGGGAACGGCACCAGCACGCTGCCCACGCCAACCGCGCAAAGCTCCGCGAGCGTGAGCGCACCCGCGCGGCAGACCACCAGGTCGGCGCGTGCGTAGGCCGCGGCCATGTCGGCGATGAAGGGTTCGACGCATGCTTCGACGCCGGCATCGAGATACGCCTTGCGGGCTTCGTCCAGCAGTTTTTCGCCCGACTGGTGCAGGATCTCGACCGGCATCCCGAGTGCGGCGACGGCCTGCGGCACCGCGTTGTTCAACGCGCGCGCGCCTTGGCTGCCGCCGAGCACCAGCAGGCGCAGCGCGCCACCGTGCCGGAAGTCGCGCTGGGCGGGCGCGGCGACCTCCGCGATCTGCGTGCGCACCGGATTGCCGACGACGGTTTCATCGCGGAACGTCTGCGGGAACCCGGTGAGCACGTTGCTTGCAAGCTTCGCCAGCACCTTGTTGGTCATGCCGGCGGCGCGATTCTGTTCGTGCACCAGCAGCGGGATGCCGGCGATGCGCGCGGCGATCCCGCCCGGTCCCGCGGCATAACCGCCGAAACTGACCACCGCATCCGGCCGACGCGCGCGCAGTACGCGTGCGGCATCCCGCACCGCACGCAGCACGCGCAGCGGCGCCGACAGGAGTGTTGCGATGCCTTTGCCGCGCAAGCCCCTGACCGCGATGGTGTCGATGGCGATGCCCTGTGGCGGCACCAGCCGCGTTTCCATGCCGCCGTCCGCGCCCAGCCAGGTGACGTCGGCGCCGCGCCCACGCAGCGCGTGCGCCACCGCGAGGCCGGGGAAAATGTGGCCGCCGGTGCCGCCGGCCATGATCATCACGCGCGGTGCGTTCATCGCGACCTCCGCAGGACGGACTGCGCGGCCGAATCCAGCGATGCCGCATCACGCGCACCCAAGCTCGGTTCGACCCGCTGGCGCAGGCGGTTGCTGCCGCGGCTGGAGGACTCTGCCACCAGCGGCGGCTGCGACGTCTGCGGCGCGCTCCCCATCGACGGACCGCTGGCCACTCCCCGCAACTTGGCGACTTGCCGCGCGGCGCGGTCGTATTCGTAGGACACGCGCAACAGCAGGCCGAGCGCAGCGCAGGTCATCAGGACGCTTGAACCTCCGGACGAAATCAGCGGCAGGGTCAGGCCCTTGGTCGGCAGCAGGCCCAGGTTGACCCCGATCGAGACCAGGCTCTGCAGGCCGATCCACAGGCCGATTCCGAACGCGCAATAACCGGCGAAGTGGCGGCGCATTTCCACGCACTTCAGGCCCAGCCAGAACGCGCGCCCCACCAGCAGCACGAACAGGCCCACGACCAGCACCACGCCGGCGAAGCCGAGCTCCTCGGCGATCACCGCCATGATGAAGTCGGTATGCGCTTCCGGCAGGTACGAGAGCTTCTGTACCGACGCGCCCAGGCCCACGCCGAACCATTCGCCGCGGCCGACTGCCATCAGCGCATTGCTGAGCTGGTAGCCGGACCCCAACTGGTCCGCCCACGGGTCCAGGAACGAGGTGAAGCGGCGCATGCGATACGGTTCGAGGATCGCGATGAAGGCGAACACCGGCAGGCCGAACACGATCGGCATCGACATCCGCGGCAGGTTGACCCCGCCCAGTACCAGCATGCCGGCGGTGATGGCCAGCAGCAGGGTGGACGAGCCGAAGTCCGGCTGCAGCAGCAGCAGGCCGACCATCGCCACCGCGACGCCCAGCGGCTTGAGCATGGCCATCCAGGTGACCGCGACGTCTTCGCTGTAGCGCTTGAGGTAGCTGGCCAGCCACACGATGTAGAGCAGCTTGACCGCTTCCACCGCCTGGAAGTTGGAGACGCCGAGGTTGAGCCAGCGACGCGCGCCGTTGACGGTGTGGCCGATGCCCGGCACGAACACCAGCAGCAGCAGCGCGAAGCAGCCGAGCAGCAGCAACTGGTTGCGCTGCTCGATGTGTTTCAGTTCGGTGCGCATCAGCAGGCCGGCCAGTACCAGGCCACCGGCAAGGAACATCACGTGGCGGGTGAGGAAGTACCACGGCCCCACGTCCATGCCCGCGCCGGCCACTGCAGCCGAACCGACCATGATCACGCCCAGGCACGCGAGCGCGATGGTGCAGCCGAGCAGCCACGGATCGAAGCGGCCGCCGATGGCATCCAGGCGCGTGGCTTGGCGAAGGTCGTCCATCAGCGGATCTTCAACGTGGCAAGACCAACCAGGACCAGCACCACCGAGATGATCCAGAAGCGCACGATGACGCGCGGCTCGGGCCAGCCCTTGAGTTCGAAGTGGTGGTGGATCGGCGCCATCCGGAACACGCGCTTGCCGGTCAGCTTGAACGACGCGACCTGGATCATCACCGACAGGGTTTCGATCACGAAGATGCCGCCCATGATCACCAGCACCAGTTCCTGGCGCACGATCACCGCGATGGTGCCGAGCACCGCGCCCAGCGACAACGCGCCGATGTCGCCCATGAACACCATGGCCGGATAGGTGTTGAACCAGAGGAAGCCGAGGCCTGCGCCGGCGATGGCCGCGCAGATGATCACCAGCTCGCCCGCCCCCGGGACCCGCGGGATCTGCAGGTATTCGGCGAACACCGCATTGCCGGATGCATAGGCGAACACGCCCAGCGCGCAGGCCACCAGCACCGTGGGCATGATCGCCAGGCCATCCAGGCCATCGGTCAGGTTGACCGCGTTGGAGAAGCCGACGATCCAGAAGTAGGCAATCGCGACGAACCCCACCCCGGCCAGCGGCAGCGCGATCGCCTTGAAGAACGGCACGTAGAACGTGGTCGCCGTCGGCACGTCGGCGAAGGCATACAGGTAGATGCCGGCGGCCAGCCCAAGCACCGACTGCAGTGCGTACTTGGTGCGCGAGCGCATGCCATTGGGATCGCGCCTGACGATCTTGATCCAGTCGTCCCACCAGCCGATGGCACCGAAGCCGAGCATCACCACCAGCACCACCCACACGTACTTGTTGCGCAGGTCCGCCCACAGCAGCACCGAGGCGGCGATGCTGGTCAGGATCAACGCACCGCCCATGGTCGGGGTGCCGGCCTTGGAGAAATGCGACTGCGGACCATCGCTGCGGATCGGCTGGCCGCCTTTCAGCGTGGCCAGCTTGCGGATCATGCCGGGCCCCCACCAGAGCGACAGCGCGAGCGCGGTCAGCGCGCCGAGGATGGCGCGGAAGGTCAGGTAGTTGAACAGGCCGAAGACACTTTGCAGTTGCTCCAGCCAGCGCGTCAGTTCAAGCAGCATCGGCTTCTCCCTTCTGGACAGCGCGCGAATCCGCGGCATCCGCGGCCAGCACCGCCTGCACTACGCGATCCATCGCGCTACCACGCGAGCCCTTGACCAGCACGCGCACGCGCCGGGCCGAACCCGGCGCCGCGGCAGCGCGCAGATCCTCCAGCAACTCCGCGGCGAGTTGCGCATGCGAGTCGGCGTGGCGCGCGCCACTACCGAACGCTTCGGCAGTGGCCGCGCTGAGCGTGCCCAGGGTGAACAGCCGCGCAATGCCCGCGGACTTTGCGCGCGCACCGGCCTGCGCATGCAGCGCCAGTTCGTCGGCGCCGAGTTCGCGCATGTCGCCCAGCACCAGCCAGGCGTCGTCGCCGCTGGCGGCAAGGGTGTCGATGGCCGCATCCAGCGAACCCGGGTTCGCGTTGTAACTGTCGTCGACCAGCACCGCGCCGCCCTGCAGGCGATGCGAGATCAAGCGCCCCGCCACCGGCTGCACCGCGTTCAAGCCATCGCGCACCTGGGCCAGCGAGGCGCCGGCGGCCAGCGCCATGGCGGCGGCCGCAAGCGCATTGCGCACGTTGTGGCGCCCCGCCATCGGCAGCGCGATGGGCATGTCGCCTTGCGGCGTGACCAGCAGGAAGCGCGACGCTTCGCCATCGGCATCGATGTCGCGCGCGGATATGTCGGCAGTGGCCTCCAGGCCGAAGCGCACGATGCGCCGGCCTTTCGCGCGTTCCATGAAATATGGCGCAAACGCATCGTCGGCATTGACCACCGCCACGCCGTCCGCGGGCAGGGCGTCGTAGATCGCGGCCTTGGTGTCGGCCACGCCGAGCAGGCTGCCCATGCGTTCCAGGTGCGCAGGCGCGATGTTGTTGACCAGGGCCACGTCCGGCCGTGCAATGGCGGTCAGGTAGGCGATGTCGCCGGGCTTGCCGGCGCCCATTTCGTACACCGCGAAGCGCGCGTCTTCCGGCGCCTCCAGCACGGCCAGCGGCAAGCCGATCTCGTTGTTGCGATTGCCGGGCGTGGCGTAGGCGCCGCCCAACTGTTCCATGATCGACAGCAGCAGCGACTTCACCGAGGTCTTGCCGTTGCTGCCAGTCACCGCCAGCACCTTGGTGCTGCGCGCGCGCTGCGCTTCGGCGGCGATAGCGGCCAGGGCGCGCTCGGTATCGGCCACCACGACCTGCGGAACCGCGATGTCGA
>JAZKHR010000055.1:6622-29308 GCA_040385305.1 Pseudomonadota bacterium | reverse complement strand
CGGGATCGGGCAGCCCCAGTAGCGCTGGCGGCTCACGCCCCAGTCGCGCAGGCGGAAATTGACCCGGCGCGTGCCGAGGCCGTCGGCTTCGAACGCGGTCGCGAGCGCGTTGAATGCGGCATCGAAATCCATGCCGTTGTAGTCGCCGGAATTGATCAGGTAGCCGCGCTCGGTGTAGGCGCCGTCTTCCTCGATGCCACGCATGAATTCCTGCACCACCGCAACGGCGGCATCGGTGTCGTACACGTCCAGCGCCGCATGCTCGCCCAGCGCCACCTGCATCGGATCGGCATGCTCGCGCACATCCGTGCGGATCTCGCCCAGCGCATCGCGCACCTGCAGCGGCACCACCACGGGCGTCACCGGCAAGCCGTAGGCCTTGGCGAATTCCCAGTCGCGCTGGTCGTGCGCGGGCACCGCCATCACCGCGCCGGTGCCATAGTTCATCAGCACGAAATTGGCGACGTAGACCGGCAGGTCCTCGCCGGTGAGCGGATGGATGGCCCATACCCCGGTGGCCATGCCTCGCTTGTCCTGGGTCTCCAGTTCCGCTTCGGAAACGCCGCCCTGCCGGAGCTCTGCCAGGAACTCGGCCAGTTCCGGGTTGCCCTCCGCGGCCTTCAGCGCCAGCGGATGTTCGCCGGCGATGCTGATGAAGGTCACGCCCATCAACGTGTCCGGACGCGTAGTGAACACCGTCAGTGGATCGGTCTCGCCATCCACGCGGAAGCGAATCTCCAGGCCTTCGCTGCGGCCGATCCAGTTGCGCTGCATGGTCTTGACCGAGTCCGGCCAGCCCGGCAGCGTGTCCAGGTCGTCCAGCAGCTGCTGCGCATAGTCGGTGATGCGCAGGAACCACTGCGGGATCTCGCGCTTCTCGACCAGAGCGCCGGTGCGCCAGCCGCGGCCGTCGATGACCTGCTCGTTGGCCAGCACGGTCTGGTCGATCGGGTCCCAGTTCACCACCGAGTTGCGGCGGTAGGCGATGCCCTTCTTCAGCAGGCGCACGAACATGCGCTGCTCGTGCATGTAGTAGTCCGGCTTGCAGGTGGCGAACTCGCGCGACCAGTCGATCGCATAGCCCATCGTCTGCAGCTGCCTGCGCATGTGCTCGATGTTGGCGTAGGTCCATGTCGCGGGCGCGGTGCGGTTCCTGATCGCGGCATTCTCTGCCGGCAGGCCGAACGCGTCCCAGGCCATCGGCTGCAACACGTTGAAGCCGGTCATCCGCTTGTGGCGGCTGATCACGTCGCCGATGGTGTAGTTGCGCACATGGCCCACGTGGAGCGCACCGCTCGGGTACGGCAGCATCGACAGGCAGAAGTATTTCGGCTTGTCCGACTGTTCGTTCACCTCGAACGCGCGGGTCGCGGCCCAGAACGACTGGGCGGCGGATTCGACGGAGGCGGGATCAAAGGCGGGGGTTTCGGGCACGGCAGGCAACACGGGGGACCGGGCCCAGCAGCCTACCGCAGCGCAGCATCGCCCGCCACGCGCGAGCGCATGGCACGATCCACCTTTCGACCCGGGAACTCCGCCATGCGCCTTCGCCTGCTCACCGCCACGCTGCTGTCCGCGCTGTCCGCGCCCGCCCTAGCCGAGGATGCCGCCCTCCAGTGCGGCAACCTGTTCGACAGCCGCAGCGGCAAACTGCTGGGCGCGCACACCGTGGTCGTGCGCGCCGGCAAGATCGCCGAGGTCCTGGCCGGACGCGTGGCCGCGCCTGCCGGTGCCCGTCTGATGGACCTGTCCGGCCACACCTGCATGGCTGGCTGGACCGACCTGCACGTGCACATGGGCCAGGAAACCAACCCGCAGCGGTACTCCGAGGGCTTCCGGCTGGATCCGGTGGACTTCGCGTTCCGCTCGGTCGGGTACGCGCGCAAGACCTTGATGGCCGGTTTCACCAGCGTCCGCGATCTTGGCGGCGAGGTCACTCCGCACTTGCGCGATGCCATCAACCAGGGCCTGGTGCCGGGCCCGCGCATCTGGGCCGCAGGCAAGTCGATCGCGACCACCGGCGGTCACGCGGATCCGACCAATGGCTACAACTCCGAACTCTCGCATCTGTTGGGTGCCCCGGGCCCCACCGAAGGCGTCATCAACTCGATCGACGACGCCCGCCAGGCCGTACGCCAGCGCTACAAGGAAGGCAGCGACGTGATCAAGATCACCGCCACCGGCGGTGTGCTGAGCTACGCCAAGTCCGCGGACGCCCCGCAGTTCACCGTGGAGGAGGTCAAGGCCATCGTCGGCACGGCCAAGGACTATGGGTACCGGGTTGCCGCGCACGCGCATGGCGAGGAAGGCATGAAGCGCGCGGTGCTGGGCGGCGTCACCAGCATCGAGCACGGCACCCAGATGAGCGACGAGGTCATGCGCCTGATGAAGCAGAACGGCACCTGGTACGTGCCCACCATCCACGCGGGGCGCTTCGTGGCCGAAAAGGCCAAGATCGACGGCTACTTCCCCGACATCGTGCGGCCCAAGGCGGCCCGTATTGGCGCCCAGATCCAGGCCACCGCCGCGCGGGCCTACAAGGCGGGCGTCAGGATCGCCTTCGGCACCGACATGGGCGTGGGGCCGCACGGTGAAAACGCGCAGGAGTTTCTGTACATGGTGGAAGCCGGCATGCCCGCCGCCTATGCCCTGCAGGCCGCCACGGTGCACGCCGCCGAGGTGCTGGGCGTGGACGACCAGGGTGTGGTCGAGGCCGGCAAGCGCGCCGACATCATCGCGATGCCCGGCGATCCGCTGGCCGACATCGCCAATGTGCTCAAGGTCGACTTCGTCATGAAGGACGGCGTGGTCCACCGGGAACCGGCGCGGTGACCCTGCCGTTGCCGGCCCTGGAACTGATGGGCTATGTGGCCGCCACCTGCACCACCCTGTCGTTCGTGCCGCAGGCGGTGAAGACCATCAAGACCCGCGACACCTCCGGCATCTCGCTGTGGATGTACGTGGTGTTCACCTTCGGCATCGCCTGCTGGTTCGGCTACGGCCTGTTCCTGCAGTCGTGGCCGATGATCGTGTCCAACGCGGTCACCTTCCTGTTGTCGGCGACGATCCTGGGGATGAAGTTGAAGCACGGCTGAGCCCGCCCGCAAGCATCCACCAGCCGAACCACAGGCCGAATGCGAGGCGCTGGGCCACGCCGACCCAGGCCCCGATGGGCGCGAGTACCGCGAGCCACGGCACCAGCGCGCCCGCAGCGACGCACGCCAGCGCGAACACGCGCCCGCGTCGCGCGCCGAGCGCAAGGAGCACTACGCCGGGCACGAACGCGATCCACCACAGCATCCAGGCGAGTGCGTGCAGGCGGCTGGTGCTTGCATCCGCATCGCTCGGATCCAGCGGAAACACCCCCTGGACTGCAAACGCCAGCGCCGACAGTTGCACCAGCACGACGCCGACACGCGCTGACCATCCCGATCTGTCGAGCATGCTCCGCAGTTCCTGTCCGGCCCATGCCAGCAAGAGGCCCGGGAGCACGAACACCATCGCGTTGAACAGCGCCGCCTGCGGCAGGCCAGCGGTGCCCCGCAGGGAGACGGGATGCACGTAATGCGAATACTCCGGGACGCCAATGCGGGCCATCGCAATGCCACCAGCGAACAGGATCAGTGCACCAGCGGGTGTCGACATCTTGAACGCTGCTTTCATGACGCCATGCTAGCGTGACCAGCCATCTTCGCCACTGCATGCCATGAACGACGCCACCCTTCCGCACGTGTTCGACGCCACCGCCGCGACCTTCGAGGACACGGTCATCCTTGCCTCGCAGGAAACGCCCGTGCTGGTCGATTTCTGGGCGCCCTGGTGCGGCCCGTGCAAGACCCTGGGGCCGTTGCTGGAAAAATTAGCTGCCGACTACAACGGCGCCTTCCTGCTGGCCAAGGTCGACGTGGACCAGGAGCAGGAACTGGCCGCCGCGTTCCAGATCCGTTCGGTGCCCACGGTGATGCTGGTGAAGGGCGGGCAACTGGTCGATGGATTCCCTGGCGCGCTGCCGGAAGGCCAGCTGCGCGAGTTCCTCACCCACCACGGCATCGAGCCTGCGCCCGCCCTCGAGGAACCGCCTGCAGGCATCGCTGCAGCGCCGCTCGATCCGCACTCGGAAGTGATGCGCCTGCGCAAGTTGGCCGAGGCCGAACCCGACACCGCCGAACATCGCCTCGACCTCGCCTTGGCGCTGCTGCAGACCGGCGCCGCCAGCGAATCCGAAACCCTGCTTGACGGCCTGCCCGCCAACCTCGCCACCGACGAGCGCACGATCAAGGCACGCGCGCGGCTGGGTTTTGCCGCCCTGCTCCAGGACGCCCCGCCCGCCGAAGTGCTGGAGGCCGCCATTGCAGTGGATCCGTCCGACCTGCGGGCGCGCCACTTGCTTGGCGTGCGCAAGCTGGTCGGCGGCGATGCCGAGGCGGGCCTGGACCAGTTCATCGAGATGTTGCAACGCGACCGCAGCCATGCAGACGGGCTTGCCCGCAAATCCCTCATCGATGCCTTCCGGGTGATCGACGATGACGATCTGGTGGGTCGCTACCGGCGCAGGATGGCGTCGCTGCTGCTGGTCTGAGCGGCGGCCACACCGTCGTCCCGAGGCTTAAGGCAGCAGCTTCTACGCCGACGTCCATCGATGCCAAGGCAACGTGGTTGCAAGCCCGCACAGGTGCACTCCGTCGCAAACCGGGACGCTGACGTTCCAACCGGACGCACGCCCGGCGTATCCTGAGGGCTGCGCATGCAACGTGGAAACCCGTGTCCAGCGAACGCACCGACGCCTCTCCGCCGCAGATCGACGGCTATCGCATCCTGCGGGTGATCGGGCACGGCGGCATGTCCACCGTGTACCTGGCGGAGCAGGTCTCGCTGAGCCGCAAGGTTGCGCTCAAGGTGATGCTTCCGGAAGCGCTGGCCGATGAAGTCAGCCGCGGGCGCTTCGAGAACGAGGCGCGCACCATCGCCCGCCTGCAGCATCCGCACATCGTCAGCATCCACGAGGTCGGGCGCACCAGCGGCGGCCTGCCGTTCTACTCGATGCCGCACCTGCCGCGCGGGCACCTGGCCCAGCGCGACCTGCGGGGCGACCAGCCCCAGGTCGCGGCGATCCTGCGCCCGCTGCTGCAGGCGCTGGACTACGCCCACGTGCGCGGCGTGGTGCATCGCGACGTCAAGGCCGAGAATGTCCTTTTCGACGAGAACGAGCGCCCGCAGCTGGCGGACTTCGGCATTGCCCTGCGCCGCGGCAGCAACCCTCGGCTGACCTCCACCGGCCTCGCGGTGGGCAGCACTGCCTACATGCCGCCGGAGCAAGCCCGCGGCAGCGAAGTCGACCGGCGCGCCGACCTCTACAGCCTGGGCGTGCTGGCCTGGGAAATGTTGACCGGGCGCCTGCCTTACAACGCCGGCGACGCGCTGTCGATGGCGATGATGCACACCCAGGACCCGATCCCCCGCCTGCCGCCGCTGCTCAGGCACTGGCAGGGGTTCATCGACAAGGCCCTGGCCAAGAAGCCGGACCAGCGCTTCAGCAGCGCCAACGACATGCTGGCGGCGCTGGACGAACTCGAGCGGCGCAGCGGCCGCGCCTTTGGGCGAGTCGAGGTACCTGCCTACGCACTTTCCGGCACCGTCAAGCCCAGTGAACCACGCGCGGGCTGGAAGCCCATGGCGATGGCGCTGGGCGCCTTGCTGGCGGCGGGTGCCGGATTTGCACTGTGGACGGGTGGCGGTCCAGACACGGGATCAGCTACGCCGCAGCAGGCGAGCGCCCGCATCGACGACATCCCTGGCGACGCGCTGCCCGCCCCGCAGCCAGGCGCGCAGACCGGCGTGCTCGCCGATATCGACGCGCCCGCCGAGCCCGGCGCGGGAGCCGCCTACCTCGCCAACGCCGAGCAGCAACTGCGGGCGGGCCACCTGCTCGCACCCGCCAATGCCAATGCCTGGGACAGCTGGGACGCCGCATGGCGGATCGACTCGACCGCGCCGCAGGTGCAGATGCTGACCGCGCGCTTGTTCGATGCGCTGGCCGATGCAAGCGATCTCGCCCTGCGTGCAGGCAACATCGCCTCAGCGCGCGAAGCCTTCCGCCGTGCCCAGCAACTTGACGCACGACGCGGCGGCGACGGCAGCGCCATCGCACTCCTCCGCACGCGGCTGCATGCGACGCTAGAGACGCGGATGGCCGACCTGGTCGCCAAGCCTGATCGCACCGGCGCCCAACGCCTGCTGGCCGACACTGCATGGCTCGAACTCGGCGCCGCGCGCAGCAGTGCATTGCGAGGGAAGCTGGCTGCCCTCGAACGTGCCGCGCCTGCATCCATGCCAAGTACCCCCACATCAGTGGCAACCAGGAATGCAAACGTCATTACCGTGAGCCGTGCCGAGTACGCCCGGTTCGCTGCAGCAACGTCCCGCCGCAGTGCGGAATGCGGTCGCAGCTCGCTCTTCGGCAGCCGGCGAAGCTGGTCGTCGCCGGGTGACCGCCAGGGCGCGGGTGCGCCTGTGGTCTGCGTTTCCGCAGGCGATGCCCAAGCCTACGCCGCCTGGCGGAGTGCGCAGGAAAACAGCCGCTACCGCCTGCCCAGCTCGGGCGAACTCAAGGCGCAGCCAACCACCCCGGTGTCTGGCTGGCTCACCCTGTGTGCAGACCGGGCCTGCAACCGGCGCATGGCCAGCGGACAGGCGCGTCCATTGGATTCGGCGCGGGGCTACAACAACATCGGCATCCGCCTGGTGCGGGAACGCTGAGCGAACCCCGCGTCTACAATCCGTCGATGCCGACCAACGCTCCGCCCGCCTCCTTCGCCTCACGCCTGCAGCGACTGTTCCTGACCGGGCTGCTGACCTTGCTGCCCCTATGGCTGACCTGGGTGGTGGTGAAGTTCGTGTTCGTGTTGCTGAGCGATCTCAGCGCACCGTTGATCGGACCGGGACTGGAAGGCATCGCCGCGCTGAATCCACAGGCGCTCGGCTGGCTGGTGGAACCTTGGGTGCGGGGCGCCATTGGCCTGGTCGCAACCGTGGCCAGCATCCTGCTGGTGGGCTGGCTGGCGCGGCGGGTGATCGGCCAGCGCCTGCTTGGCTGGTTCGAGGGTTTCATCGCGCGGATTCCACTCGCCAGCACCATCTACGGCAGCGCGCGCAGGCTGCTCGACATCCTGCAGACCAAGCCTGACGGCACACAGCGGGTGGTGCTGATCGACTTTCCGCACAACGAGATGAAGACGCTCGGTTTCGTCACCCGGGTCATGCGGGAACATGGCACCGGACGTGAACTCGCCGCGGTCTACGTGCCCACCACGCCGAATCCGACCTCTGGTTACCTCGAAATCGTCCCGGTGGAGAAACTCACCCCGACCGACTGGAGCGTGGACCAGGCGATGAGCTTCATCATCAGCGGCGGCGCGGTTGCGCCGGACTTCATTCCGTTCTCCGCACCGGCGCCCGCCAAACCCGCATGAGCCTGCGCCTGCTCGACGACCGGGCAACGCGCCTGTTCATCGGACTGGCGGCGTTCTTCTGCGTCAACGCAGTGCTGGCCGAGTTCATCGGGGTCAAGATCTTTGCGCTGGAGGACACGCTCGGCATCGCGCCCCTTTCGTGGAACCTGTTCGGCCAGACCGGCTCGCTCAACTTCACCGCCGGCACCCTGCTGTGGCCGATCGTCTTCATCATGACCGACACGGTCAACGAGTATTTCGGCAAGCGCGGCGTGCGCTTGATCAGCTGGCTGGCCGCGGCATTCATCGTCTATGGCTTCGTGTTCGCGTTCGTGGCGATCCACTTGGCGCCCGCGGCGTGGTGGGTGGGCGTGGCCAAGGACCAGGGCGTGCCGGATTACCAGGCGGCGTTCGCCGCCGTATTCGGCCAGGGCCTGTGGACCATCTGGGGTTCGCTGATTGCCTTCATCATCGGCCAGCTGATCGACGTGCACGTCTTCCACCGCATCCGTCGTGCCACCGGTGAGGGCCGCGCCTGGCTGCGCGCCACCGGCTCCACCGCGGTCTCGCAGCTGGTCGACAGTTTCGTGGTGCTGTACATCGCGTTCGTGCTGGGTCCGCAGCAGTGGCCGACCTCGCTGTTCCTCGCGGTCGGCACGCTCAACTACGCCTACAAGATGCTCGCGGCGATCGCCCTGATCCCGCTGCTGTACCTGATGCGCGCGGGCATCCATCGGTATCTCGGCGAGGAGCGGGCGGCGCAGTTGCGCCAGCAGGCAGCGCAGGACTAGCGAAAACCTTCACGCCAGGGCGCGGGGCAAGGCGTGATTGCGGAAAGCAGGCCATGGATGGCCTGGGGCGGCGACTCGAACAGGGATGTTCGCAGGAGCCGAGTAACAATCACGCATTGCCCTGCGGCCTGGCTCGCGAGAAACAAAAAAGGGCCGGCAATGCCGGCCCCTTCGAGTTGCGATGTCGCGTTGCTTACGCGCGGGTGCCGCGCTTGCCGGCATAGGCAGCCTGCCCACCCGAACGATGCTGCTTCGGACCCGCATGGCTGGTCGGACGCGCGGCAGGACGCGCATGGCCACGCGCCGCGGGACGGCCTGGCGGACGCTGGCCACCGCCACCGCCGTTCTTCGGGATCGGGGTGTCCAGGCGGATCGGCTTGCTGGGCGCGAAGCCCGGCACCACGTCCATCTGCAGGTCCATCTTCAGCAGGCGCTGGATCTGGCGCAGCAGGCCGCCCTCTTCCGGCGAAATCAGCGACAGCGCTTCGCCCTGCATGCCATTGCGGCCGGTGCGGCCGATCCGGTGCACGTAGTCCTCGGCCACCATCGGCAGGTCGTGGTTGATCACCAGGGGCAGGTCGGGGATGTCCAGCCCGCGGGCGGCGACGTCGGTGGCCACCAGGATCCGCGCCTTGCCGGACTTGAAGTCCTTCAGGGCTTTCTGGCGCGCGGCCTGGCTCTTGTTGCCGTGAATGGCGACGGCCGGCAAGCCGGCTTCTTCCAGCTGTTCGGCCAGGCGGTTGCAACCGTGCTTGGTCTTGCCGAACACCAGCACCTGGTCGGTATGGCGCTCCGAGAGGATCTGGACCAGCAGGTCGCGCTTGCGCGACCCATCGACCGGATGCGCGCGATGGGTGATGGTCTGGGCGATGGCGTTCTGCGCCGCCACCTGCACCTGCTGCGGGTTGCGCATGAACTCCAGCGCCAGCGCCTTGATCTGCGCTTCGAAGGTCGCCGAGAACAGCAGGGTCTGGCGCTCCTTCGGCAGGCGGTTGATCACGCGCTTGATCGCCGGCAGGAAGCCCATGTCGAGCATGCGGTCGGCCTCATCCAGGATCAGCACTTCCACGCCGTCCAGCTTCACGCTGCCGCGGTCGAGATGGTCGATCAGGCGGCCCGGGCAAGCCACCAGCACGTCAACGCCGCGACGCAGCTGCTCGATCTGCGGCTGCATGCCGACGCCGCCGAACAGCGTCGTGACGTTGAGCTTGAGGTGGCGGCCGTATGTCTTGAAGCTGTCGGCAACCTGCACCGCCAGCTCGCGAGTCGGCACCAGGACCAGCGCGCGCGGCTTGCGCGGGCCGGCCGGCGGGGTCAGCTTGGACAGGCGGTTGAGCACCGGCAGCGCGAACGCCGCGGTCTTGCCGGTGCCGGTCTGGGCGCCGCCCAGCACGTCATGGCCGGCCAGGACCAGCGGGATGGCATCGGCCTGGATAGGCGTGGGGGTGGTGTAATTGTTGTCGGCGAGCGCGCGCAGCAACGCGGGCGCTAGCCCGAGGGTTTCAAACGACATTGAGATGACTCCGGTGTAATTCCCACGCAACGGGGCGTGGACGAACCCGAGCGTTTCCCTGGAACCGCGCTGCGAGTCGACGATGGCACGACGCCGGTGATCCGGTGCCGTGTCTGCGCGACGAAAGGCGTGTGGAGGAAGCAGGCCGCTAGACGCGGCAGGCATGACCGGGAAAACGATCAGCCGTGCGCAGAACAGCGCGAATCATACGCGAACAAAGATGAATGCGCGACTTTCCCGCCCGTGGGGTGTTCAACGAACCCGCTGCGGCTCCATCGCCTTCACCGATTCCTCGATCAGCGCACGCAACACGGTGGCGTCCACGTCGGCAAGTTTCTTGAGATACAGGCAACTCTTTCCCTTCTTGTGCTTGCCCAGCTTCGCCATCAATCCGGCGAAACCGTCGAAGCCCGGCATGATGTACAGGGTCAGGTCATCCTTGCGCGGCGAGAAACCGACGATCGGCCACTCGAACGTCTTCCTGGCGCTGTTGGTGTAGGCATAGCGGCCGAAGCCGACGATGGCCGCGCCCCACATTTCGGCGCGTTCGCCGGTCGCGGCTTCCATCATCCGCAACACCGCTTCGCAATCCGCGCGGCGCTCGCTGGATTGCTGCGCCAGGAATTCGGCGACCGGGGCTGTGCTCGGACGGGTTTTCAGTTCGCTCATGTCAGCGCCCTCCAAAGGCGATCAGGCGCGCAGGGCCTGGTACAGGGTGACCAGTCCAATCGCGAACACCAGAGCCAGGGACGTGCGTCGGAACCAGCCCTGCGGTATGCGCAGCAGGATGCGTTTGCCGATCCAGGTCCCGGCGAAGGCGACCACGGCCAGCAACGGGATCCACTTCATGTCGTGGGCGTGGATGTACCCATTGCGCACGTAAACCGCGACGCGGCTCAGGTCGATGCCCAAGTCGATCGCAGCCGACGTGGCGATGAACACCTCCTTGCGCAGGTCGAAGGCCGCCAGGGTCATGCCGCGCACCGCACCGCCGGTGCCGACCAGTCCGGCCATGCCGCCGGACAGTGCCCCACCCACGATCGCACTGGTGTCGGTCGGGGCAATTCGCCAGCGCGGACGAAGCAACATCCAGCCACTGAGGCCGAGCAGGAACACCGCAAGGATCGCCTCCAGCCAGCGGGTCAGCAGCCAGGCGCTGGCCAGGCCGCCGAGGATCGCGAACAGCACGGACGGCACGCCCAGCCGCAGGAGCAGCCCGCGGTCGATGCCACCACGGAACAACCCGAGCTTGCTGGCGTTGCTGGCCAGGTGGAACAGCGCGGTGATGCCCAGCACCGACTGGAAATCGAAATAGAAATTGGCGATCGGCACGAAGAACACCGACGACCCGAAGCCAGCCAACGTGCCCGCGATTTCCGTGGCCAAGGCGAGCAACAGGAAGATGGTGCTGCTCCCCACGCCGGGCATCACACGTCCAGCATCTCGCCCGGGCGCGCCAGCACGGCGTGCATGCCGTGCCGCTCACCGATCTCGCCCGCCAGCGCCTCGCGCGCCTTGTCCTCTCCATGCACCAGCGCCAGCGGTGGACTGGGCTCGAACCCTGCGTACCAGTCCAGCAATCCGCGCTGGTCCGCATGCGCGGACAGTCCGCCGACCGTGTGCACCTGCGCGTTGACGCGCTGGTCCTGGCCGTGGATGCGCACCCACCGTGCCCCGTCCACCAGCCTGCGTCCCAGTGTGCCCACGGCCTGGTAACCCACGAACACCACATGAGCGCCGCGCCGCCCGAGGTTCTGCTTGAGGTGGTGCAGGATCCGCCCGCCGTTGGCCATCCCGCTGCCGGCGATGATGATCGCGCCGCGCTCGATGCAGTTGATCGCCATCGACTCTTCGGTGCTCGCGGTGACGTGCAGGTTGGGGAGTGCGAACGGGTTTGGCGTGCCGCGCCAGACCTCCTGCGCCTCGGCATCGAACAGCGGGTGGTGCCGCTGGTAGACCTGCACCACTTTCCCGGCCATCGGGCTGTCCAGGAACACCTGCCAGCGGCCCATGTTCCATTCGTCCCAGTAGCGTGCGAACCAGTACAGCAACTCCTGCGAACGGCCCACGGCAAAGGCCGGGATCATCACGTTGCCGCCGTCGCGCCACGCCTCTTCCAGGATCTGCCCCAGCTCGACGATGGTCTCGGCGCGGTCGCGGTGGTTGCGGTCGCCGTAGGTGGATTCCATCAGCAGCAGGTCGGCCTCGCGCACTTGCGCGGGATCCCGCAGGATCGGCGTGCCCTTGGGGCCGAGGTCGCCGGAAAACACCAGCTTCCTGCCATCCGCCCACAGCTCCACGATGCTGGAACCCAGGATATGGCCTGCGTCCTGGAACGCGATCTCGATCCCGTCGAAAAGCGCCTGGCGCGCGTTGTAGGGCACCCGCTGCACCAGCCGCATCGCCGCCTCGACATCGGCGCGCGTGTACAGCGGCACCGCTTCCGGCTCGCCCTGTCGCCGCCTGCGGTTGAAGCGCTCGGCGTCGCTTTCCGCCAGCGAGGCCGAGTCCAGCAGCATGATCGGCATCAGCTCCGCGGTCGCCTGCTGCGCAAGGATCGGTCCGCGGAATCCGCGCGCCACCAGCAGCGGGATCCTGCCGATGTGGTCGATGTGGGCATGGCTCACCACCAGCGCATCCAGGCGGGTGGCGTCGAACGGGAACGGATCCGCGTTCGCCGCCTCGCGCTCCGGACCGCCCTGCTGCATGCCGCAGTCCAGCAGCAGACGGCGGCCGCCGGCCTCGACCACATGCATGGACCCGGTCACCTCGCCGGCCGCACCGTGGAAATGGACGCGCATGCCGTGGCTCCAGCGGGAAGGGAACCCGAGAGTAGCAGGGGCGCGAGCAGCAGCAGGGTGACCAGCCGTCCGGCACGCGCGCGGCGCTGGGTTCCTCGCCTCCCGCTCGGGGTACGCGCGCCTGCCGCGCGCCCCACGCCCCCGACATCCAGCGGCGTGAGGGGGCGGCCTGCATGACCTGTGGCACCCGCCGCCAACCGCGCCTGCCGCTACAGTCGCGCGAACCTGCGTCTTTCGGCGCGCCCTTTCCTGATCCGCCCCCGGAGCCGCATCCCCGTGAAGACCCCCAAGATCCTGCTGCTGTCGCTCGCCATCACCACCGCCTTGGCGGCCTGCAACAAGACACCAGACCCATCCGCCACCGGCGCCGCCGCGACCGCCGCGCCGGCGGATACCGCCGCCTACACCCTGGACGAATCCAAGCTGCCGCCGGTCAACCGGTTCCTTGCCAGCGACCTTGATCCCGCCAAGAGCGCCTGCGTTGATTTCGCCGGCCACGTCAACGGCAAGTGGCTCGCCGCCAACCCGATCCCGGGTGACCGCACCAGCTGGGGCGCGTTCGAAATGCTCGACGAGCGTTCCCAGGCGGCGCAGCGCCAGCTGGCCGAGCAGGCCGCGGCCAAGGCCGATGCAACCGGCATCGACAAGATCATCGGCGACTTCTGGTCCACCGGCATGGATGCGGCGAAGATCAACGCGCAGGGCATCGAGCCGCTGAAGCCGCAGCTGGCGCAGATCGACGCGCTGACCGACAGCGCCTCGGTCGCCGGCTACCTGCGCGAGTCCGCCAGCAAGGGCTGGAACGTGCTGTTCGGCTTCGGTTCCGAGGCCGACTTCAAGGATTCCAGCATGAACATGGCCTACGCCATGCAGGGCGGCCTGGGCCTGCCTGATGTCCCCTACTACAGCGCCGCCGACAAGCAGGGCATCCGCGACGCCTACGTGCAGCACATCGCGAAAATGCTGGAGCTGTCCGGCGTGCCCGCGGCCGATGCCGCCACCCGGGCCCGGGACGTGATGGCGTTCGAGACCCGGCTGGCCAAGGCCAGCAAGTCGCGCGAGGAGTTCTCGCGCAACGTCGAGCTGTACTACAACCCGGTCACCCTGGCCGACGCCGACAAGCTGACACCGGGCTTTTCCTGGACCGAGTTCTTCGCATCGCAGGGCGTGGCCGCGCCGAAGGCGTTCTCGCTGTCGGTGCCGGGCTTCCACCAGGAGGTGGGCAAGATGCTGGGCGACGTGCCGGTGGCGCAGTGGCAGAGCTACCTGCGCTTCCGCACCGTGTCCGCCGCAGCGCCCTACCTGTCGGATGCGTTCGTGCAGGAGAACTACGCGTTCTACGGCAAGACCCTGAGTGGTCAGCAGGAACTCAAGGAGCGCGGCAAGCGCGTGCTCGACACCATCGACAGCGAAGCCGGCGAAGCGCTGGGCCAGATGTACGTGCAGGTCGCGTTCCCGCCGGAGTCCAAGGCCAAGATGGAATCGCTGATCAAGAACCTGAGCGAGGCGCTGAAACTGCGCATCCAGAACCTCGAGTGGATGAGCGCGGACACCAAGAAGAAGGCGCTGGAGAAGTGGGCCTCGTTCCAGCCGCGGGTGGGCTACCCGGACAAGTGGCGCGACTGGGCGGGCCTTGCCACCAGCCGGGACAGCTACATCGGCAACGTGATGGCCGCCACCGAGTTCAACTACAAGTGGAACCTCGGCAAGATCGGCCAACCGGTCGACAAGACCGAATGGGGCATGCGCCCGCAGACGGTCAACGCGCAGTACAACCCGCTGGCCAACCAGATCACCTTCCCCGCGGCCATCCTGCAGCCGCCGTTCTTCGACCCGAACGCGGATGACGCCATGAACTACGGCGGCATCGTGGCGGTGATCGGCCACGAGATGACCCACGGCTACGACGACCAGGGTGCCAAGTTCGGCCCCGGCGGCAACCTGGAGAACTGGTGGACCGAGGCCGACGCCGCAGGCTTCAAGGCGCGCACCACCAAGCTGGTCGACCAGTTCAACGGCTACAAGGCCGCCAACGGCAAGGCGCTCAACGGCAACCACACCCTGGGCGAGAACATCGCCGACCTGGGCGGCCTGGCTACCGCCTTTGATGCCTTGCAGAAGGCCAGCGCTGGCCAGCCCGACCCCAAGATCGACGGCCTGACCCGTGACCAGCGCTTCTTCTACAGCTGGGCTACGGTGTGGCGCCGCAACTTCACCCCGGAAGAGCTGGACAAGCGCCTGCAGACCGACGAGCACGCACTCGCCGAGTACCGCGCCATGGGTGCCCCGTCCAACATGCCGGCCTTTGCCACCGCGTTTGGCTGCAAGGCCGGCGACCCGATGGTGCGCGGCGGCGACAAGCAGGTGGTGATCTGGTGATCACCGGCTGACCACGCCCCTGCCCCGCATGGTCCCAGGAGGCCCGGTTTTCCGGGCCTTCTTCGTTCTGCGACAGCAGTGCCTTGGGATGCCGGGACCCAGCGGTGACTCACGCAGCGGCACTGTAGCCGCGGAGCGAACACCCGACGGTCGGCGCCGACGCCGCGGGATCCCTACCGCGCCCGCCCTTCATTGCTCGTATCGCCAGCCGGTAGGACAATAGCGGGATGATCGATGCCACCCGTTATCCCCGGCTGTCCCGGATCGACAGCCCCGCCGACCTGCGCGGTTTCGAGGCCGGCGAGCTGCGCACCATCGCCGATGAACTGCGCGCCTACCTGATCGAGTCGGTCGGCAAGTCGGGCGGGCATTTCGGTGCCGGCCTCGGCGTGGTCGAGCTGACAACCGTGCTGCACTACCTCTACAACACGCCGGACGACCGCATCGTCTGGGACGTCGGCCACCAGTGCTATCCGCACAAGATCCTGACCGGACGCCGCGACGGCATCCACACGGTCAAGCAGAGGGACGGCGTGGCGCCGTTCCCGAAGCGCGAGGAATCCGAGTACGACACCTTCGGGGTGGGCCATTCCTCCACCTCGATTTCCGCCGCGCTGGGCATGGCCATTGCCAACTCCCGCGCCGGCAGCGAGCGCAAGGTGGTTGCGGTGATCGGCGACGGCGCGATGACCGCCGGCATGGCCTACGAGGCGCTCAACCACGCCGGCGGCATGGACGAGGAACCGAACCTCCTGGTGATCCTCAACGACAACCGCATGTCGATCTCGGAAGCCGTCGGCGGCGTCACCAAGATGCTGGGCCGCATGACCGGCAGCAAGACACTGAACGCCCTGCGCGAAGGCGGCAAGAAGATCCTCGGCGACAAGCGCAGCAGCGGCACCGCGCGTTTCGTGCGGCGCTGGGAAGAGCACTGGAAGGGCATGTTCGTGCCGTCCACCCTGTTCGAGGAAATGGGCTTCCATTACACCGGCCCGATCGACGGCCACGACGTCGACGCGTTGGTCTCGGTGTTGAAGATGCTGCAGGGGCTGAAGGGGCCGCAGCTGCTGCACGTCATCACCACCAAGGGCAAGGGCTACGAACGCGCCGAGGGTGACCAGATCGGCTACCACGCGGTGTCGCCATTCGACCCGGCGCAGGGGCTGGTGGCGAAAGGCGGGGCGAAGAAGCCCACCTACACCGACGTCTTCGGCGACTGGGCATGCGACATGGCCGCGGCCGACGACAAGCTGCTCGCCATCACACCGGCCATGCGCGAAGGCTCGGGGCTGGTGCGCTTCAGCAAGGAATATCCCGAGCGCTATTTCGACGTCGCCATCGCCGAGCAACATGCGGTCACCCTGGCCGCGGGCATGGCCTGCGAAGGCGCCAAGCCGGTCGTGGCGATCTACTCCACCTTCCTGCAGCGCGGGTACGACCAGCTTGTGCACGATGTCGCCATCCAGAAGCTCGACGTGCTGTTCGCCATCGACCGCGGCGGCGTGGTGGGCCCGGACGGCGCGACCCACGCCGGCAACCTGGACCTCAGCTTCCTGCGTTGCGTGCCGAACATGCTGGTGATGGCGCCCGCCGACGAGAACGAGTGCCGGCAGATGCTCAGCACCGGCTATCGGCATGACGGACCTGCCGCGGTGCGCTATCCGCGCGGCACCGGCCCGGGCGTCGCGCTTGCTGGCACGCTGGACACCCTGCCGATCGGCAAGGCAGAGCTGCGCCGCCAGGGCGCGCGCATCGCCCTGCTCGCGTTCGGTGCACTGGTGCCCGCGGCAGAACAGGTGGGCGAAGAACTCGGCCTGAGCGTGGTCAACATGCGCTTCGTCAAGCCGCTGGATCGCGCGTTGCTGCTGGAACTCGCACACACCCACGAGGCCTTCGTCACCCTCGAAGACAACGTGGTCGCAGGTGGCGCCGGAAGCGGCGTGGCGGAACTGTTGTCCGCGGCAGGCATCACCTTGCCGATCCTGCACCTGGGGTTGCCCGACGCGTTCCAGCACCACGCCAGCCGCGAAGACCTGCTCGCCGAAGCCGGGCTGGATGCCCACGGCATCCGCGCCGCGATCACTGCTCGCTGGCCCGCCCCTGCCGTGATGCCGCTGCCGCGCGGGGCCGTGGGCGGCTGATGGCTGCAGGCAGGTCGCGATAGCGGCATGCCTCGATCCGCAAGATGCCCAGCTGCTCGCGCTGCGAGCGCGATCACTCGTCGGGTGCGAGCACCGTGTAGCCCTTGCGACGCAGCGCATCAAGGGAGCCGCCTGCGTCCAGCAGTTCGTCCATGGGCAGGATGGCGAATGTCGTGGTGTTCTTGGCCAGGGCTTGCTCCACCTTGGCCAGCCACATCGCGCGGACCCTCGCCTCGGCATTGCCCATGCCAATGCGCTCGCCGATGGCGCTTTCGGTCACCGCATCCATACAAGCCTTGGACTGGCTCGCCACCGGGTTGGCGCGGAGCGTGGCGATGTCGCCGGTGGCCCAGGCATTGGCGCGCAGGCGCATCACTTCCATGTCCACGCCCAGCCGGTCAAGCGTGCGCTCCATGCATGCGAGGTCGTCGAAGCGTGCGGACTTCATCTGCTTTACCACTGCCTTGGGATCCTTCACCTTGAGTTCGAGCCTCACCACGCTGACTGACGGGTGGTACTTCTCGATCGCGGCCGTCACGGCCGCTGCTGAAGGGTCCTTGCTGGACATCCCGCTACGCTTGATCACCGATTTGTAAAGCTCCTGCGCGGCGAACATCGGCCGCATCTTCTCTACCTTGTCATCGCCCGGAAGAAAGCGCTGCTTGAACGGCTGCCAGCGCATGTACAGCGTCGACGGCATCACGTCCTTCAAGGTCTTGCGATCGGGGTTGTTGCGGATGCCGATCAGCGAAGGCGCGAGCATCAGCAGGCGCAGCTTGCTTGCGTCCGTGCCCACGCTCAACGAGGGGGCGCGTATCACTTCCTGGGCGCGGCTGATCACGGCGTCGATATTGGAACTCGACAGCTGCATGTTCGCTGGCAGCGGATTCAAGGTACCGAGGATGTAGAGCTCGTTGCCTCCCTTGCGCACCAGCCACAGGCCTGGCCCGGGCTGCTCGCCGGTGACCACCACCGTGGCTTCGGTACGGATGCCGTCGTCCGGCAACACGAGTGACTGCGCTGCCGGGACCGGCGGAACCGCCTGCGCCTGTTGTGCCTGCACCGGCGCCGAGAGCAGGACAGCCAGCACGCACCCCAACATCGTCTTCCGCATCCCGCACTCCCGCGTTCGGCCCGTTGCCGCGGCGCAGTGTGACCGAGCGCGCGGGCTGAAGTTCAACCGAGCACTGAACGCGCACGGAGCGTGCACGTTGATCGCCGGGGGAATGCAGGGATAGCGACTCGTGCTTCCGTTTCGCGCGACCACTGCAGACCCGGGCGCCGCCTATGCCCAGTTGCGCACCCAGTCCGGGAAGGCGGCGGCTTCCATCGGTGTGGCAATGAAGAACCCTTGGGCGAGATCGCAGCCGCTTTCCCGCAGCAGATTCCAGTCCTCCGCCGTTTCCGCCCCCTCGCCGACCGAGGTGATGTTGAGCTTGCGCGCCATTTCCAGGCTGGATTCCAGGATCATCCGGCTGGATTCCTGGTGCGCCGCATGCTTCACGAAGGACTGGTCGATCTTGAGTTCGGTGAAGGGAACGCGGGTCAGCTGCTGCATGGACGAATAGCCGGTGCCGTAGTCGTCGATCGACAGGCCGAAGCCCCTCATGCGCAACCGCGCCAGGCTTTCCAGGACGCTTCCGACATTCGTCATGGCCGCGGACTCGGTGATTTCGAGGATCATGTGGCGCGGTTCCAGTCCCTGGCTGGTGACCTGCCACATGATCGCGTCGGCCACCGCCGGGTCGTCCAGCTGCTTCACCGACAGGTTCACCGAGACATTGAGGTCGAGGCCAGCGTCGCGCCACGCCCGGCAGTCACGGGCGCTGCGGGCGAGCATCGCCCAGGTGAGTTCGCTGATCTGGCCGTTGTCTTCCAGCACGCGAAGGAACGCATAGGGGGCGATCATGCCGTGCGAGGGGTGGCGCCAGCGGGCCAGCGCCTCTGCCCCTTTCACCCGGCCGGTCTTCAGCTCGATCTTGGGCTGGTAAAACGGCTCGAACTCTTCCGCCCGCAGGCCGGCAAGCACTTCCTCCAGCTCGAACACGTCGACGCTTTGCTTGATGCGTTCCGGGTTGGGCTTGGATTGCCAATGCAGTGCGATCAACTCTGCGAAGCGCTCCGGCGTGGGCGGCTTGTTGATGGTTCCCAACAGCCGCATGCCGTAGGCGGCGCTCATCGTTTCGATGGAATCGAGCAGGGTGCGGTCCAGGCTGCTGGTGATGATCAGCGAGGCACGCACCCGCGCCTCGCCCAGGCGACGGATGAAGGCCATGCCGTCCATGCCGGGCATGTCGATGTCGGTCGCGATGATGTCGAACGGGAACTCCAACTCCCGGATCATCTCAAGCGCGGAGCGACCGTCGCCCGCTTCATACACAGCCTTGGCGCCGATGCCGTCGAGCATGTCCACCATCATGCTGCGCTGGAAATCGTGGTCCTCGACCACCAGCACGCATAGGCCGTTGGCGGCCTGCGCATCGGCCGGCGGCTGTGGTCCGCCATCACTGTGCGTCGAGGTGGGCATTCAATTGCTCCAGTTCGCTTCTAAAGACATCCATGAGCCAGTTGACCCCGGGCTGATCCTCGGCCCTGCCAGCCTCCTCGACCATGCCACACACGGACGCCAATGGGGTGGCTCCGATGAAACCACAGGCGCCCTTGATGCGGTGGGCGAAGTGCGTGACCGCCTGCATGTCGCCCCGCCCGGCCGCCTCCAACAGGCGCTGGGCATCCGCGTCGTTGACCCTGCGGAACTGCTCGATGACTCGCCTGGAGAGGGCGGGCTCATCGCCGGCCTTGGGCCGCGCCCATGCCGACCCTGTCGAGGCGCCTCCACTCGTGGCGAGCGCGCCAGAGCCTTCCTGGCTAGGCTGTTCACCTGCTTGCTGCGCAGGCAGCGGCAGCCACCGCGCCATCTTTTCCGCCAGCACCCGCAGCTCGGTGGGCTTGGACAGATAGTCGTCCATGCCAGCCTGCATGCACGTGTCGACCACGCCAGCCAGGACGTCGGCACTGCAGGCGATGATGGGAATGCGCCGGCCTGCCGATGCGGCTTCCGCTTCGCGGATCCGCCGGCTCAGCTCGTAACCGGTCATCCCCGGCATATGGCAGTCGGTGAGCACCAGGGCAAACCGACCCGAGCGCCAGCGCTCCAGCGCCTCGGCGCCGCCGCCCACCTCCTCCGCCGCGTACCCCAGGGAATTGAGCTGCCTGCGCATTACCAGGCGATTGGTCGGATGATCATCCACAACGAGTACGAGCGGACTGGCGACCGCGGCCTCTTCCGGCATGTCGATGCGTGGGTGGGTCGATGCCTGCTGGGCGCCATGGTCTTCCATGGCATGCGTCGGCACCGCTCGCGGCAGGGCGCGTGGCAAGACTTGCGGCAGGGCTTGCGGCAGGGCTTGCGGCAGCGCTTGCGGTACAACATGAGGCATGGCTTGCAGCTCGGCCGCAGTCACGGGCAAGTCCAGGGTCATGCTCGTGCCTTGGCCCAACTGGCTGTGCATGCTGACCTCGCCCCCCATCAGCTCGGCCAGGCGCCGGGCGATGGAGAGACCCAGGCCGGTGCCGCCTGGTGGGCTCGCCATTGCAGTCTCGGCTTGCTCGAAGGGGTGGAACAGGCGTTGCTGGGCCTCCGGCGCGATGCCGATGCCGGTGTCCTCGACCACGAAGCGCAGCCGTTCCCGCGCCCCATCGCGCTGCAGCAGCTGCACCCTGACTTCAACGTGGCCGCGGGGCGTGAACTTGATCGCGTTGGCCACGAAATTGCCCAGGATCTGCCGCAATCGCAACGCATCCACCATCACCGTGGGCGTGATCCCGGGGTCGATGGCGTGTCGAAGTTCCAATCCGAGGCTGGCCGCACTGTCCGCGTAAATGCGATGGACGTCGGCCACGACCTCGCGGATCGACGTCGGTTCGGCGCGCACTTCCAGCTTGCCGGCCTCGACCTTGGAGAAATCCAGGATGTCGTCGACGATGCGCAGCAAGGACTGTCCCGATCCGCGGACGACATCGAGAGCACTTCGCAGATCGGGAGCAAGCGGCGCCAGGCCGATCAGCTCCACGATGCCCAGGATGCCGCTCATCGGCGTTCGGATCTCGTGGCTCATCGAGGCGAGGAACACGCTCTTGGCGCGATTTGCGCTGTCCGCGGCCTCCTTCGCGCTGGTCAGTCGATCCTCGACCGCCTTGCGCGCGCTGATGTCCTGCATCGTGCCCCGCACGCCGACCATGACGCCGGTTGCATTCCGGATTCCGGCCACGGTCACCTGCAGCGCCACGCGGTTGCCATCGCCAAGCCGGGCGTTGGCCTCGTACGCGTGCGGCTCCCCGCTTTCCTGCACCTTCAGGAACGCATCCGCGGTGGGACCGGGCCCCTCCTCGAACAGCGCCAATTGCTCGTCAAGGTCCGGAGGCCCTTGGCGGGGGTCGCGCTGCAGGAGTGAATACATCTCCCGGGACCATGTCAGGGAGCCCGTTGCAAGGTTGCAGGTCCAGTCGCCGATGCCGGCAAGGGCCTGCGCATCCTCCAGTCGTTGCATGTCGGCGCGCAGCGCCAATTCCGCGAGCTTGGCGCGGGTGATGTCAGACCAGGCCCCATGCCACACCACATCACCCTCGGGTTCGCGTCGCGGCACAGCGATGCATTGCAGCCAGCTGATCACGCCATCGGGCTTGCGGATCCGGACCTGGACATCGAGCTCCGACAGCGCTTGCACCGAAGCAGCCATCGCCGCATCCCACGTGTGGCGATCTTCCTCGACCATCAACTCGCGCACGGCGTTGGCATCGCTCAGCAGCGTTTCCGGCGCGAGGCCAAACAGCTGCCCGCAACAGCGGCCAACGACCTCATATGCGGCGCTGGAGTCCGGCCTGAGGCGATAGCGGAATACCGCTGCCGGCAAGCCATCAATCAATGCTTGTGCGTTGTCGCTGGCGCGTTGCTGATTCCTGGATTCGCGGAAAGCAAGGAACAAGATGGGCGGCATCAGCGCGGCAATGGCCAATGCCATGAGCATGAGCCATCGGCTTGCCTGCATCGCGTGGGCGGAATCGCTCGCCGGGGCCTCGAGCAGCGTCCAGGCCAGCAAGCCGACCAGAATCGCGGCCATGCAAAGCGCCGCCACGAGAGCGCCCTGAGCCTGATCGCTGCGCCATTTCATCGTCGCTCCGCCCCTGGAAAAGCCCGCGTCTTGCGAGGGCGCAGGGACATCTCCGCATGTGCCACTGCCAGACTCCCGTCGCGGCGTCTTCCCCGCGCCACGCTGCCGGCTACCCGGTCAATGCGATCTTGCCATCGCCACGCCTGCAGTGTGAGGGCTGCGGGACGCCTGCGGATTCCGGATCGTCGAAATGAGAACGGGTAGACCTTACCGCATCGGCCACGCCGGCTGGCCGTGCCGGATGGGCACCAGGATCGAAATGAAAAGAAGGGAGGCTCGAGCTCCGCCTGGGCGAGCTGCCGGGAGTGACTCCACGCAACGGTGCGGGAGTATTGCCGGCCTTGTCGGACATCCATCTCGCGAATGGTCGGGACGGCCGGATTTGAACCGACGACCCTCTGCCCCCCAGGCAGATGCGCTACCAGGCTGCGCTACGCCCCGA
>JAZKHR010000055.1:0-6522 GCA_040385305.1 Pseudomonadota bacterium | reverse complement strand
CGGGCGCCGCCGATGGTGTAGCCCTGCTCGTACAGCAGGCTGCGGATCTGGCGCACCATCAACACGTCATGGCGCTGGTAGTAACGGCGGTTGCCGCGGCGCTTTGCCGGCTCGAGGCTGGGAAATTCGGTTTCCCAGTAGCGCAGCACGTGCGGCTTGACGTCGCACAACTCGCTGACCTCGCCGATGGTGAAGTAGCGCTTGGCCGGGATCGGCGGAAGTTCGCGGTTGCTGCCGGGATCAAGCATGGGTCATTCCTGCCTGGCGGCCACCGCTGAAGGCCTCCACGCGTTCCTTGAGTTTCTGGCCGGGGCGGAAGGTGACCACGGTGCGGGCCGAGATGGGAATTTCCTGGCCGGTCTTGGGGTTGCGCCCCGGGCGCTGGTTCTTGCGCCGCAGGTCGAAATTGCCGAAGCCGGACAGCTTGACCTGGCGGCCGAGCTCCAACGCCTCGCGCAACGCGTCGAAGAACGCGTCGACGAATTCCTTCGCCTCTCGTTTGTTCAGGCCCACGTCCTCATACAGACGCTCCGCCATTTCCGCCTTGGTCAACGCCATTGCTGTCCCCTTCAGCGCCGGATGGTCGCGCCGTGGTGCTGCTCGAGCGCGGCGACCACATCGGTCACCACGGCGTCCACGTCGCGGTCGGTGAGCGTGCGCGTTTCATCCTGCAAAATCAAGGCCATGGCGAGACTCTTGAATCCGGTTTCGACACCCTTGCCGGCGTAGCGGTCGAACAGCCGGATCGCGCGCAGCGCCTCGCCCGCAACCTGTTCGGCAGTACGCCGCATGGCCTCCCAGCCCACCGATTCGGCGACGACGAACGCGAGGTCCCGGCGGACGGACGGATACTTCGAGAGGGCCAACGCGCGCGGCAACGGTCGCGCGAGCAATGCATCGAGTTCCAGCTCGAAGCCGTACACCTCGACTTCCAGATCCAGCGTGCGGGCCAGGCGGGGATGCAGTTGGCCGATCCAGCCGATATGGCGCGCATCGCCGTCGTCACCCACCCGGTACACATCCGCGGCGCGGCCGGGGTGCGCAAACGGTGCTGTCGATGGACGGTACTCGAGCATTGCGCCGCACAGCGCGGCCAATGCCTCCACGTCGCCTTTCAGGTCATGGAAATCCAGCGCACGCGTGGCGACGCCCCATTGTTCGCGGCTCGCCGCGCCGCAGGCCACGCCTGCCACGCGGCGCGTTTCGGCCGGCACGGCGCCAGCCGAGCCCGCGGCGAAGGTTTTGCCGAGCTCGAACAGGCGTACCCGCGGCTGCTGGCGAGCCACATTGCGCGCGAGCGCAGCGGTGAGGCCGGGCAGCAGGCGCGTGCGCATCACGCCGAGTTCGGCGCTGAGCGGATTGGCCAGGACCACGCCGCCCTCGCCCAGCTGCCAGCTCGACAGCAGGCCTGCATCGACAAAGGCGTAGTTGATCGCTTCCAGGTAATCGCGCGCCGCCAGGTGCCGGCGCACATCGGGTTCGTCGATGCGGGATTCGCTCGGCGCCGCAAGGCGGGTACCACCCACGGGCAGCGTGCTGGGGATCGCGTCATAGCCGTGGATGCGCGCGATTTCCTCGACCAGGTCTTCCTCGATGGCGAGGTCGAAGCGGCGCGCCGGCGGCGTCACGTGCCAGCCCTCTCCGGTCGCATCGACGGCAAGGCCCAGGGCGCCGAAGATGCGCGCCACTTCGGCATCGGCCACCGTCGCGCCAAGCACGCGCGCCAGCCGCGCACGCCGCAGCAGGATCGGTTGCGGCTGCGGCAGGTGCTGCGGCAATACGGCTTCGGTCACCGGGCCCGGCGCACCACCGGCGATCTCCACGATCAGGCGGCTGGCTTGCTCGATCGCGATGCGCGGCAGTTCGGGATCCACGCCGCGCTCGAAGCGGTGCGCGGCATCGGTGTGCAGGCCCAGCTTGCGGCTGCGGCCGATGATCGCGGATGGTGCGAAATGCGCGGCTTCGAGGAACACGGTGCGCGTGGCCGCGCCTACCTTGGTGTCCTCGCCCCCCATGATCCCCGCCAGCCCGACCGCACGATCCGCATCGGTGATGACCAGGAATTGCGCATCCAGCCGTGCATTGTCGCCATTGAGCAGCTTGATCGTCTCGCCCGCGCGCGCCTGGCGCACGCCAAGCGGGCCCTGCAGCAGATCGCGGTCGTAGGCGTGCATTGGCTGGCCGAGTTCCAGCATCACGTACTGGGTCACGTCGACCAGGAAACTCACCGGTCGCACGCCGCTACGGCGCAGGCGCTCCGCCATCCACACCGGCGTAGCCACGGTTGCATCCACCCCGTCGATGACCCGGCCGATGAAGCGCGGCGCATCCGCGCCTGCGTTCAATTCGATGGCCAGGCTTGCGTCGTGCAGTGCCGGCATCGGCGTCCTGTCCAGCGCTTCCACGTCGCAGCCGGTCGCCGCGGCCACGTCGAAGGCGATGCCGCGTACCCCGAAGCAATCCGCGCGGTTGGGCGTCAGCTTGAGCTCGATGCTGGCATCCGGCAGCCCAAGGTAATCGGCCAGTGGCGCCCCGACGGGTGCATCCGCCGGCAATTCCAGCAGGCCCGACGCATCGACATCGAGAGCCAGTTCCCTGGCCGAACACAGCATGCCGTTGGAGTCCACGCCGCGCAGCTTCGCGGCCTTGATGGTCAACGCCCCGACCTGTGTGCCGATGGTTGCCAGCGGTGCCACCAGTCCCGGTCGCGCATTCGGTGCGCCGCACACGATCTGCAGCATGCCGCGCTCGCCGGCGTCGACCTGGCAGACCTGCAGCTTGTCGGCTTCCGGATGCTTGGCGCAGGTGACGATGCGCGCGACGACCACGCCATCCAGCGCGTCGCCGAGCACCGTCATCTCCTCGACTTCGAGGCCGATCGCGGTCAGCGTGGCTGCCAGCTCGTCGCGGCTGGCCGTGGTCTTGACGTGCTGGCGCAGCCAGTTTTCGGAGAACTTCATGCGAACTGCCCCAGGAAGCGCACGTCGTTGTCGAAGAAGCTGCGCAGGTCATCCACGCCGTAACGCAGCATGGCGAAGCGTTCTACGCCCAGGCCGAAGGCGAAGCCGGTGTATTTCTCCGGATCGATGCCGACATTGCGCAGCACGCTCGGGTGGACCATGCCGCAGCCGAGCACTTCCAGCCAGCGCGTGCTGCCGTCGGCCTGCTGCCAGGCGATATCGACTTCCGCGGACGGTTCGGTGAAGGGGAAATAGCTGGGGCGGAAACGCATCTCGAAGTCGCGCTCGAAGAACGCGCGCACGAACTCCACAAGCGTGCCCTTGAGGTCGGCGAAGCTGGCGTGCTCGTCCACCAGCAGGCCTTCGACCTGGTGGAACATCGGGGTGTGGGTCTGGTCGCTGTCGCTGCGGTAGACCTTGCCGGCCGCGATCATGCGCAGCGGCGGCTGGCCGCCACCCGCGAGCAGGTCCTGCATGTAACGCACCTGCACACCCGACGTGTGGGTGCGGAGGAGGCGCCCGTCGCCGAAATAGAAGGTGTCGTGCATGGCGCGCGCCGGATGGTGCGGCGGGAAGTTCAGCGCCTCGAAGTTGTGCCAGTCGTCCTCGATCTCCGGGCCGTCGGCAAGCTCGTAACCGAGCCGGGCGAAGATGTCGGTGATGCGCTCCAGGGTGCGGCTGACCGGGTGGATGCCACCGCGCGCGCCGTTGCGGCCCGGCAGCGTGATATCGACGGTTTCGCCTGCCAGGCGGGCGTCGAGCGCGGCATCGTCCAGCGCGGCCTTGCGCGCGGACAGCGCTTCGGAAATCGCATCGCGGGCGCGGTTGATCGCCTCACCGGCGGTCTTGCGCTGGTCGCCAGGCAACGCGCCGAGCGACTTGAGTTGCGCAGTGATGCTGCCGCTCTTTCCGAGCAGGCCCACCCGCAGCGCCTCGAGCGCATCAGGCGTCCCCGCCGCGGCGATCTCGGCCAGCGCCTGGGTGGACAAGGATTCGATCTCGCTCATCTGGTCTGCGATCCCCTAAAACACCATTCCCGATAACTGCCTTTGCCCTGCCACAAACAAACATGGGGAAGGACTTGCGCCCTTCCCCACGTGTTGGCGGCCAGCGCCGCCGATCACAACTTGTGTGGAATGACGGCTCAGGCCGCCAACGCGTCCTTGGCCTTCGCGGTCAGGGCGGTAAAGCCCGCCGCGTCATGCACCGCGATGTCCGCCAGCACCTTGCGGTCCAGGGTGATGCCGGCCTTCAGCAGCCCGTTCATGAAGCGGCTGTAGCTGATGCCATTCGCCCGCGACGCCGCGTTGATACGCGCGATCCACAGGCTGCGGAAATGCCGCTTCTTCTGCTTGCGGCCGATATAGGCGTACTGCAGGGCCTTGGTGACGGCCTGCTTGGCAACGCGGAACACCTTGCGGCGTGCGTTGTAGTAGCCCTTGGCCTGCTTCAGGATCTTCTTGTGGCGCGCGCGCGCCGTTACACCACGTTTGACTCGTGCCATTTCTTATCTCCTCACAAGTACGGAAGCATGCGATCCAGACGTCCTGCATCCTCGGCACGAACATGGTTCGTCTGCCGGAGGTTGCGCTTCCGCTTGGTCGCTTTCTTGGTGAGGATGTGGCTCTTGTTGGCGTGGCCGCACTTGTACTTGCCGGAAGCGGTCTTCCGGAAGCGCTTGGCCGCCGCCCGATTGGTCTTGATCTTGGGCATTGGGGATCCTTGCGAAATCTGCTGACTGGTCGAGGCGGCGGCTTGGCCTTGCGGCGTTGCCACGCTTTCCATCCTGCCTGAGCCGGTGATAAGCCATTGATTCAATGGGAATCAAGGCGGGTCCTGGGTGCCGCTGAACTACAAACCCGGCGAACCGGGCCGCGCATTATGCCGGGCCGGTACCGTTCTTGCAATGTTTGGCTGCAAAATCAGCCAGTTGCACCGCCCTGAAGCGGTTATTTCTTCTTCGGCGCAATCATCATCACCATCTGCCGGCCTTCCAGGCGCGGGCGCGACTCGATGACGATGTCCTCGCCGAGGTCGGTCTCGATCCGCGCGGCCATCTCCCGGCCAAGTTCCTGGTGGCTCATCTCGCGGCCACGGAAGCGGATGTTGACCTTGATCTTGTCGCCTTCGAGCAGGAACTCGCGCATCTTGCGCAGCTTGATCTGGTAGTCGCCCTCGTCCGTGACCGGACGGAACTTCACTTCCTTGATCTCGACCTGCTTGGTCTTCTTCTTGGCCTCGTTGGCCTTCTTCTGCAGTTCGAACTTGAACTTGCCGAAGTCCATGATCTTGCAGACCGGCGGATCCGCGTTGGGCTGGATCTCGACCAGGTCGAGCGCCTCTTCCTCGGCCATGCGCAGCGCATCGTCGCGCAGCAGCACGCCGATCATCTCGCCGTCGCTGCCGATCACGCGCACGCGCGGCACGCGGATTTCCTGGTTCTTGCGGTTCTGCTTCGAGTCGGTGGTACTGATGTTGCACTCTCCAATGTGGCTTGTTGAAGCCTGGCTTCGTTCGAAGCCGGAAGGCCCCGCGATTCCGGAATCGCGGGACGTCTGACGCATCCGTGGTTAGACGGTCTGTTCCTCACGCAAACGCGCGGCGAAGTCGGCAACGGACATGGTACCGAGGTCTTCCCCACCCCGCAGGCGCACGGACAGCATGCCATTCTCGCGCTCGCGGTCCCCGACCACCAGCAGGTATGGCACCCGCTGCAGCGTGTGCTCGCGGATCTTATAGCCGATCTTTTCGTTCCGCAAATCGGCCTCCACCCGGAAGCCTTGATTCGCAAGGGTTTTCCGCGCTTCCTCGACCGCGTCGGCCTGGGCATCGGTGATGTTCATCAGCACCGCCTGCACCGGCGCCAGCCAGGACGGGAAATGGCCGGCGTGATGCTCGATCAGGATGCCGATGAAACGCTCCATCGAGCCCACGATGGCCCGATGCAGCATCACCGGGTGGCGCTTCTGGCTGTGTTCGTCCACGTATTCGGCGCCCAGCCGCGCCGGCATCATGAAATCGACCTGCATGGTGCCCAGCTGCCAGGTGCGGCCAATGGCGTCCTGCAGGTGGTATTCGATCTTCGGGCCGTAAAACGCGCCCTCGCCCGGCAGCTCCTGCCATTCGACCCCGGCAGCGCGCAGGGCGGAGCGCAGCGCGTGCTCGGCCTTGTCCCAGGTGGCGTCGTCGCCCAGCCGGGACTCCGGCCGCAGGGCGATCTTCAGCTGCACGTCGGTGAAGCCGAATGCCTGGTAGACCGCCATCGCCTGCAGGTGGAAAGCGGCGACCTCGGCTTCGACCTGGTCCTCGGTGCAGAAGACGTGGCCATCGTCCTGGGTGAAGCCGCGCACCCGCAGGATGCCGTGCAGCGCGCCCGAGGGCTCGTTGCGGTGGCAGGCGCCGAACTCGCCATAGCGGATGGGCAGGTCGCGGTAGCTGTGCAGGCCCTGGTTGAACACCTGCACGTGGCCGGGGCAGTTCATCGGCTTCAGCGCATAGGTGCGCTTTTCCGATTCGGTGAAGAACATGTTGTCCTTGTAGTTGTCCCAGTGGCCGGACTTCT
>JAZKHR010000054.1:21749-63224 GCA_040385305.1 Pseudomonadota bacterium | reverse complement strand
CATCGAGCACGCGCTGCACGGCTGGTTCCTCGAACACAGCCCGCGCACGGCGGAGCACTTCCCGATCAGCGAAATGCGCGTCCTGCGGGAACGCGTGTTCGCGGAGTTCCCGCAGCATGCGCACGACCTGGGCCTACTGCGCCGGCTGACCATCGAGCGCGCCCTGCACGAGAGCGGCGACGATCCGGCTTTGGCGACGGCCGCCTACGACATCTTCTTCAGCGAACGCAACCGCGTCGAGTTCTACGACGACGCACGCGACGCCCTGGAACGCATGGCTGCAGTGCTGCCAATCGCCGCGTTGACCAACGGCAACGCCGACCTCCGTGCGATCGGCATCGCGCCGCTGTTCCGCTTCCAGCTGGGGGCGCGCGAATTCGGCGCGGGCAAGCCGGACCCGGGCATCTTCCTGGAGACCTGCCGGCGCCTGGACACACCGCCACATGAGGTCCTGCATGTCGGCGACCATCCACTGATGGACGTCGCCGGCGCCGCCCGCGCCGGTTTGCGCAGTTGCTGGATCGACCGTGGCGAACATGCATGGCCGCTGGACCTGCCGCCCGCCGACCTCCACTTCACCAGCCTCGCTGGCCTGGCCGACTGGCTGGACGGCCAAGCCCCACGCGCCCAAGACGAGATTCCCGCATGAGCCTCCCCACCGGATTCACCACGCCCGCCGACGCCTCCACGCCGCGTCCACTGCACGTGGTCGGCCGTGCATCGTTTGCCGCCTGGCGTGGAGCGCAGCCGCAACCGGTGCAAGCGTGGCTGCAGGCGCAGCGCTTCGAGGGCCATGCGGGCACTGCGCTGGCGTGGAGCGATGCGGAGGGCGACATCGCCGGCGGCGTGATCGGTATCGGCGACGCCCTGGATCCGTTCGCTTACGCGCACGCGCCGTTGGCCCTGCCTGCGGCTGACTGGATCATCGAGGGCGAGTTCGACGAGCAGGCCTTGCGCGCGCTGCAACTCGGCTGGGGCCTGGGTTGCTATCGCTTCACCCGCTACAAGCCGCTGGCCAAGCAACCGGCGCGGCTGGTAGCCGACGCCTTCGATGCGGAGACGTTCGACGTGCTGCGCGCCTGCGTGCGGGTGCGCGACCTGGTCAACACCCCGACCGAACACATGGGCCCGGGGGAGCTGGAAGCGGTGGCGCGGGAATTGGCAGCGGCGCACGGCGCACGCATCAACGTGACCTGTGGCGACGAGTTGCTTGCGCAGGGCTATCCGGCCATCCACGCTGTCGGCCGCGCCTCGCATCGCGCGCCGCGCATCATCGAACTCGGCTGGGGAGACCCGTCGCACCCGCACGTTGCCATCGTCGGCAAGGGCGTGTGCTTCGATACCGGCGGCCTGGACATCAAGACCGCAGCCGGCATGCGCAACATGAAGAAGGACATGGGCGGCGCCGCGCACGCCATGGCCCTGGCCGAACTGGTGATGACGCGCAAGCTGCCGCTGCGGATCACGCTGGTGGTTGCCGCGGTGGAAAACGCGATTGGTCCGAACGCGTTCCGGCCCGGCGAAGTGATCGCCACACGCAAGGGCGTCAGCGTGGAGATCGACAACACCGATGCCGAAGGTCGCCTGGTGCTGTGCGATGCACTCACCCGCGTCGGCGAGCTCACGCCCGACCTGTTGCTGGATTTCGCCACCCTGACCGGCGCCGCGCGCGTGGCACTGGGACCCGAGCTGCCTGCGCTCTACAGCAACGACGATGCGCTCGCCAACGACTGGCTGAGCGCAGGCCAGCGGGTGCGCGATCCGCTGTGGCGGATGCCGTTGTGGCGTCCCTACTTGCGCTACTTGACCAGCGGCATCGCCGACCTGGCCAACGCCAGCGCCACCACCATGGCCGGCAGCGTCACCGCCGCCTTGTACCTGGAACGCTTCGTGGCCGAAGGGCTGCCGTGGGGCCACGTGGACGTGTATGCGTGGAACGATGCCGATGCTGCCGGCAAGCCCGCAGGCGGCGAAGCACAAGGGCTGCGGGCTGCGTTCGCGATGCTGAAGGCGCGCGCGACGGCTTGACGTCGCGTCCCGGGTGCGGGGCGCCAACCGCCTGACACCACCCTCCCGACCTCTTGATGCGCGTGGCGGTCCCTTCGCTGACTTGACAACTCTATTCTGTAGAGTACTCTGCCAAACATCCCAACACCGCCGTGGAGTCCGCCATGACCAGCACCGACCAACTGCAACAAGACCTCGACTACGTCACCGCAGCGGTGCGCCGGCGCGAGCAACCGGTCGGCATTCCCGCGCTCTACGTGTTCTGGGCAGCAGCCGTGCTGGTGGGTTTCGCGTCCGCCGATTTCGCGCCGCGCATCACCGGCATGTACTGGTTCGTGGTCGGCATCGGCGGCGGCTTGCTGAGCTGGTGGATGGGCGAGCGCGACGACCGCCAGCGCGGTATCCGCGACGTGGCCCAGGGCCGACGCTACGGCCTGCACTGGATGATCGGCGGCATCGCGTATTTCCTGACTGCCCTGCCGATGTTCGTGCATGGGCCGTCGCGTGATTCCGCGTCCGGTTTCCTGCTCACCACCGGCGTCGTGTACGCCTTGGCAGGCGTCCACCTGGAGCGCCCGCTGCTGTGGTGCGGGCTGCTGGCATTCGCCGGCTACGCCGCGCTGGTGGGTCTTGCACTACCGTATGCGTGGACGGTCACCGGCGTCCTGATCGCCGCGTGCCTGCTGCTGGCCGCCGTGTTCGCCGCGCGCAGCCGCGCAACCCAGGCCGCGCAGTGAAAGCGCTGGAAGGCCTCGATCCTGCCTTCGAACATCGCGCGCGGCTAGCCATCGCCGTGCTGCTGGCGCGCCATGGCGAGATCAGTTTCGCGCGATTCAAGCAGGAGCTGGACATGACCGACGGCAACCTCGGCGCGCAGCTGCGGCGCCTCGAGGACGCCGGTTACCTGGTCCTGCGCCGCGACTTCGTCGAGCGCAAGCCGGTCACCTGGTATGCCTTGGCCAAGGCCGGCCGCAAGGCGCTGGACAAGCATCTGGCCGCATTGCGCGCGGTCATCGCGGCCTCCGTGGCATGAGCGCCGCGACGGGCGGCGAAGTTGACTTCCGGCACGTAGCCGCGCCACTTGGGGGAGCGCACACTGCACCGTTCTCCACGTTGATGGGATCCAGATGGCCAGCTCCGCCGACCTGCTCAAGCAACTGCGCATCGACCGCGCCGCGCCGCCTCCACCTGGTTCGCGACGCGGACTGTGGATTGGCCTCGCGATCGCGGCGGCGCTGCTGGTGCTGGGCGCGGTCGGCTGGTTCCTGTTCGGGCGCGACAAGGGCGTCGAAGTGCAGACCGCGGCAGTGGTGGCGATCGGCAACGGCAGCGGGAGCGCCTCGGTGCTCGATGCCACCGGCTACGTGGTCGCGCGGCGGATGGCCACGGTCTCCTCCAAGATCACCGGCAAGGTGCGCGAAGTGCTGATCGAGGAAGGCCAGCGGGTCGAGGCGGGCGAGGTGATGGCACGACTGGATCCGGTGGATGCCGATGCGCAGCGCGACCTCTCCGCATCGCAACTCGCCTCCGCGCAGAGCCAGATCGCCGGCACCCAGGCGCAGCTGAAGGACGCCGAAGCCAATGCCGCGCGGTTGGGCGCGTTGGTCGGCCAGAAGCTGGTGTCGCGCGCGCAGTTCGAGCAGGCCGTGGCCCAGCGCGACGCGCTGCGCGCGCAGGTCGCCACCGCCCAGCGCAATGCGCAGGTCGCGCGCAACAGCCTGGCCATTGCCAGCAACGGCGTGGACAACACCATCGTGCGCGCGCCGTTCGCAGGCGTGGTCATCGCCAAGTCGGCGCAGCCGGGCGAGATCGTCTCGCCGCTGTCCGCCGGCGGCGGTTTCACCCGCACCGGCATCGGCACCATCGTGGACATGGACTCGCTGGAGATCGAAGTCGAGGTGGGCGAGGCTTTCATCGGCCGGGTCAAGCCGGGCATGCCGGTGGAAGCCACCCTCAACGCCTACCAGGACTGGAAGATCCCGGCCGAGGTGATCGCCATCATCCCCACCGCCGACCGCGGCAAGGCCACGGTCAAGGTGCGGGTGGCGCTGAAGCAGAAGGACGCGCGCATCGTGCCGGAAATGGGCGTGCGGGTGAGTTTCCTGGAAGCCGCCAAGCCCGCTGCAACCAATGCCAAACCCGGCGTCCTGGCACCAACCGCCGCCATCACCCAGCGCGATGGCAAGGACGTCGCCTTCGTGATGGATGGCGAGGTGGTGCGGCAACGTGGCGTCACCATCGGTCGCACCCTGGGCGAGGACCGCGAAGTGCTCGCGGGCCTTGTTGGCGGCGATGTCGTGGTGCTGGATCCGCCCGAACAACTTGCCGACGGCAGCCGCGTGCGACTGGCAACCGAAACCGACGGCGCTAACGACGAATAGGCACCCATCCACCGCGGACAAGGCCAAAGGCCGCATCGGGCGCATGTGCAACGCACGTCGACCCCGCCAGCGCTGTGCGTAACCGGGCTACGTAGATTCGCAACGACACTTTTCCTGGAGCCGCCATGTCCACCCTCGTCAGCATCCGCAACCTGCACAAGACCTACCAGCGCGGCCCGGAGACGGTCGACGTCCTGCACGGCATCGACATCGACATCGAGCAGGGCGACTTCGTCGCGCTGATGGGTCCGTCCGGCTCCGGCAAGACCACCCTGCTCAACCTGATCGGCGGCCTGGATTCGCCCACCTCGGGCAGCATCGAGGTGGCCGGCCAGCGCATCGACGCAATGAGGTCCGGCCAGCTCTCGCAATGGCGCAGCAACAACGTCGGCTTCGTGTTCCAGTTCTACAACCTGATGCCCACGCTGACGGCGCAACGCAACGTCGAGTTGCCGCTGCTGCTGACACGGTTGTCCGGTGCGCAGCGCAAGCGCAACGCTTCGATCGCGCTGGAACTGGTGGGCTTGCAGGACCGCGGCAAGCACCGCCCGGCGGAGCTGTCCGGCGGCCAGCAGCAGCGCGTGGCGATCGCCCGCGCCATCGTCTCCGACCCGACCCTGCTGATCTGCGATGAACCCACCGGCGACCTTGACCGCGCCTCCGCAGAGGAAATCCTGGGCCTGCTGCAATCGCTCAACCGCGAGCACGGCAAGACGATCGTCATGGTCACCCACGACCCCAAGGCCGCCGAGTACGCCACGCACACCTTGCAGCTGGACAAGGGCAACCTGGTCGAGCAGATCGAACACGCCGCCTGACGGAGCACCCGGATGAAGTACCTGCACCTGATCTGGGCCGCGCTGTTCCGCAGCAAGACCCGCACCCTGCTGACCCTGCTCTCGGTGGTCACCGCGTTCCTGCTGTTCGGCATGCTGGATTCGGTGCGGGTGGCGTTCAATGCCGGCGGCGAGGTCGCCGGCGCCAACCGGATGATCGCGTCCTCGCGGCTGTCGATCACGCAGATGCTGCCGTACAGCCTGACCGAGCAGATCCGCGCTACGCCGGGCGTCAAGCAGGCGGAGTACGCAGCGTGGTTCGGGGGCATCTACCGCGACCCGAAGAACTTCTTCGCCAACTTCAGCGTCAGCCCGGATTACCTGGACCTGTACCCGGAGTTCAAGATCCCGGCCGCGCAGAAGCAGGCGTGGCTGGCCGACCAGCGCGGCGCCATCGTCGGCGAGTCGCTGGCCAAGCGCCACGGCTGGAAGGTGGGCGACACCATCCCGCTGCAGGCGACCATCTTCCCGACCAAGGGCAGCAACAATTGGGAATTCACCCTGCGCGGCATCTATACCGTCACCGACCCCAAGCAGAAAGGCCAGGAGAACGCCCTGTTCTTCCACTGGAAGTACTTCGACGAGGCCAATGACTACGTCAAGGGCCGGGTGGGCTGGTTCATCGTCAACCCGGACAGCGGCGCGGTCGCGGATCGCGCGGCCAAGGCGATCGATGCACTCAGCGCGAATTCCGACCACGAGACCAAGACCCAGAGCGAGGCCGCGTTCAACCAGGCCTTTGCCAAGCAGTTCGCCGACATTGGCTTGATCGTCACCGCGATCATGGGGGCGGTGTTCTTCACCCTGCTGCTGCTCACCGGCAACACCATGGCCCAAGCGGTGCGCGAGCGCATCCCGGAACTCGCGGTGCTGAAGACCATCGGCTTCTCCAACCGCAGCGTGCTGTGGCTGGTGCTGGCCGAATCGATCCTGCTGGTGGTGCTGGGCGGGTTGCTCGGCCTTGGCATCGCCGCGCTGGTCATGCCGGCGGTGAGCGCGGCCAGCGGCGGCATGATCCAGCTGCCCGGCGTGTTGCCGCAGACCTGGCTGGTGGGGCTGGCATTGATGCTGGCGATCGGCGTGATCGTCGGCCTGCTGCCGGCGCTGCGCGGGATGCGGCTCAACATCGTCGATGCGCTGGCCGGCCGCTAACCAAGGAACTCACGACATGAAGCGATTCAAGGGTTTCCTGGCCGGCCTGACGACCGTGCTGGTTCTGGTGGCGATGTTGGCGCTGTGGAGCTGGCTGCCGTGGCAGGCGGTGCTGGGCCTGGCCGCTGCCATCGCGCTGTGGCTGGGGCTGACCCGCGGTGGGCGGCTGGCGCTGGCGGCGGCCGGCATCGGCATTGCCGGCCTGCCGCAACGCTGGGGCGCGTCACTGGTGATCGTGGTCGGCATTGCCGGCGTGGTCGCGGTGCTGGTGGCGATGCTCGCCATGGGCGAAGGCTTCAAGGCCACCCTCGACCAGACCGGCAGCGACGACAGCGCGATCCTGCTGCGCGCCGGCTCGCAGGCCGAGACCAACTCGGTGATCGTCCGCGACCAGGTCCCGCTGGTCAGCGCCCTGCCCGGCATCGCCAGGGGTGCCGATGGCAAGCCGCTGGCCTCGCCGGAACTCTCGCAGGTGGTGAACCTGCCCAGCCGCGCGGACGGCACCGATGCCAACGTGCAATTTCGCGGCGTGGGTCCGGCGGCGTGGGAACTGCGCCCGCAACTGAAGATCGTGCAGGGCCGCAAGTTTGCCGGGGGCCTGCGCGAAGTGGTGGTCGGCCGCGGCGCGCAGCAGCAGTTCCGGGGGCTGGAGCTGGGCAAGCAGCTGAAGCTCGCCAACCAGATGTGGACCGTGGTCGGCGTGTTCGCGTCCGGCGATTCGCACGACTCCGAACTGTGGGCAGATACCGAGGTGCTCGGACCTGCGTACCAGCGCACGTCGTTCCAGTCGATGACGGTCAAGCTCGACGGCAAGGACGGGTTCAAGCAGTTGAAGGCGGCGCTGGCCAGCGACCCGCGCCTGAAACTCGACATCGAAACCACCCGCACCTACTACAGCAAGCAGTCCGAAGGCCTGACCAAGCTGATCAACATCCTGGGTACGGTGATCGGCTCGATCATGGCGATTGGCGCGGTGTTCGGTGCACTCAACAGCATGTATGCGGCGGTTGCCGGCCGTGCGCGCGAGATCGCCACCATGCGCGCGCTCGGCTTCCGCGGCGTCCCGGTGGTGACCGCGGTGATGCTGGAGACCATGCTGCTCGCGCTGCTGGGCGGCTTGCTCGGTGCAGCGCTGGCCTGGCTGGTGTTCAACGGCTATACGGTGAGCACGCTGGGGCAGAACTTCAGCCAGGTGGTGTTCCAGTTCCGGGTTTCGCCGGAGTTGCTGTGGACGGGGCTGAAATGGGCGCTGGGCATTGGCCTGGTGGGCGGCTTGTTCCCCGCGCTACGGGCAGCACGCCTGCCGGTGACCGAGGCATTGCGCGCCGCTTGACGCGAATTGCGTGGATCAGGCCGTTGCGACCACGGCCTGGCGACGCGCTCGCACCGCGCTGTCGACGGCGAACACCGCCAGCGCGATCCAGATGCAGGCGAACCCGATCACGCGGTCGCGGCCAAAGGGTTCATGGAATACCAGCACGCCGATCAGCAGTTGCATGGTCGGCGCGATGTACTGCATCAGGCCCACCGTGGTCAGCGGGATCCTGCGCACCGCGTAGGCAAAGCCGACCAGCGGCAACGCGGTGACCACGCCACCCAGCACCAGCAATACGCTCGCCCACGCACCGTAGCCGGCGCCGAAACCGCCGTTGCCCTGGCCCTCGCTCCACAACAGCAACGCAAGAACGGGCACGAACAGGTACGCGCTTTCCACGCCAAGGCCCGCGATCGAATCCACCGCCGCGAGCTTGCGGATCAGCCCGTACATCGCGAACGAGGTCGCCAGCGCCAGTGCGATCCAGGGGAAGCTGCCGTGGTGGACGGTGAGCCACAGCACGCCGCCCGCGGCGATCGCCACCGACAGCCACTGCATCGGGCGCAACCGCTCGCGCAGGAACACCACGCCCAGCAGCACGTTCAACAACGGATTGATGAAATAGCCGAGGCTGGTCTCGACCACGTGGCCGGCATTCACCGCCCAGATGTAGAGGCCCCAGTTGACGGTGATGAACACCCCGCTGAGTGCCAGCATCCACGCCAGTCGCGGCTGCGCCAGGGTATCCCGCAACCAGTGCCGGCCCTTGACCAGGAACAGCCAGCCACACACGAACACCGCGCTCCAGGCGATCCGGTGCAGCACGATCTGCAGCGACGGCACCGACTTCAGCAGGTGCCAGTACAGCGGCATCACCCCCCACAGCAGGAAGCTGGCGAGGGCGATCCACAGGCCGCGGGCGACGTCGCGCCGGGTCGGCTCACTCACGCGCGGGCCCTCATGCGGGCTTCGGCTTGGAGGACTTTGCGAAGGTGATGGCCACCACGCCCAGCAGGATCACACCCATCGCCAGCAGTTCGTGGCTGCCGAAGCGCTCACCCGCGAACCACGCGCCCAGCCCGACGGCGATGGCCGGATTGACGTAGGCATAGCTGCCGGCCAGCGCCGGACGCACGTGGTGCAGCAGCCAGATGTACGCGGAAAACCCGATGATCGAACCGAACACGATCAGGTAGGCGAACGCTGCAAGGCCATGCGCGCTGGGCATGCCGGTGAAGCGTTCGCCGACCAGCGCGCCCACGATGCACATCGCCAGGCCGCCGCACAGCATCTGCGCCGCGGCCGCCATGAACGGCGCGGGCAAGTCGCGCCCGCGGCTCCATATCGAACCGAAGGACCACGACAGCGCAGCCACCAGCAGCGCGACCAGGCCCACCATCGACGCCGACAGGCTGCTGTCCAGGTTCAGCCACAACACGCCAATGAACCCGATGCCCAGTCCCAACCATTCCATCCGGTTCGGCTGCTGCCCGCGGATGGCGGAAAAGATGCCCATCCACAACGGCGCCGAGGCCACCGCCACCGCAGCCATGCCGGAGGAGACCGTCTGTTCCGCCAGGTTGACCATGCCATTGCCGAACAGCAGCAAGAGCACACCCATCACCGCCGCATTGCCCCACTGCGCGCGGCCAGGCGCCGGCACGCCGCGCCAGCGCAGCACGGCGTACATCAGGGCGCCGGCAATCAGGAAGCGCACGCCGCCGAGCAGGAACGGCGGAAATCCGCCTTCCAGCGCGTAGCGGATGGCGAGGTAAGTGGAGCCCCAGATCAGGTACACCGCGGCCAGCGCCAGCACGATGCGGGTGCCGTGGTTGGCGGCGGGC
Source organism: Pseudomonadota bacterium (assembly GCA_040385305.1). GTDB lineage: Bacteria > Pseudomonadota > Gammaproteobacteria > Xanthomonadales > Xanthomonadaceae > Thermomonas. The sequence continues at coordinate 53,689 of JAZKHR010000054.1, read as the reverse complement.
TGGCTCATCAAGTAGGTCCTGGATTACGCCGGAGGCGTGGCATGGTCGCAGAAAACACAACGGGCGCCACCAGGGCGCCCGCTGAGGACCTCTTGCGCCTGCTCAATCCACCCAGTGGCCGGCGGTGCGCGCTTCCGGGAGAACCTGCGCGGCCAGCTTGGCATCGGTGCCGAGCAAGCCGATCGCATCGCCCAGGATCGCCGCCGACTCGCGCAGCAGGGGATCCGTGACCTTCTTCGCCGCCTGCTCGCGCGCCGCATCCTGGGCCACGTTGCGCTCATCGGCCTGCAGGCCATCGTCGGACTGCGCATCGAGAAGCGGGTCGCGGGCGATGCCCAGCTTCACCCGCTGGTCGGCGCGCGACTTGCGCAACGCGTCGTACTTGTCGCGCTCGGCGCGGCGCTCGGCCTCGTTGAGCGAGATCGACTTCTTGGCCTGCTCCTCGCGGAAGGTCTTGACGTCCTCGTTCCACCACTGGAACTCGACGTCCCGGGACACGCGGGCATCATGGCGCGCGTCCAGCTTGCCCAGCAGCGGCGCGAAGTTGCCGTACTGCACGTGCTTTGCTGCGGCGATGCGGGTCCAGGGCAACGCGTTGTCGTAGGTGCTCTCGCCGTACTCGCTGGCGTCGACGCTGGTCGGGAAGCTCACGTCGGGCACCACGCCCTTGTTCTGCGTGCTGCTGCCGCCCGGGCGGAAGAACTGGGCGATGGTCAGCTTGACCTGGCCGAAGCGCGGGGTCTCATTGGCCGGCCAGCGGTCCAGGTCGACCATGTTCTGCACGGTGCCCTTGCCGAAGGTGGTCTCGCCGATGATCAGGCCGCGGCCATAATCCTGGATCGCGCCGGCCACGATTTCAGAAGCCGACGCGGAGCCACGGTTGACCAGCACCGCCATCGGTCCATCCCACGCCACGCCGGCCTGCTGGTCGCTTTCCACGCTGACCCGGCCGCCGGACTCGCGCACCTGCACCACCGGGCCCTTGTCGATGAACAGGCCGGTCAGCTCGATCGCCTCGCCCAGCGAGCCGCCGCCGTTGTTGCGCAGGTCCAGCACCACGCCGTCCATCTTTTCGGCGCGGAACCGGGCCAGCAAACGCGCCACGTCGCGGGTGGCGGACGCATAGTCGCCGTCGTTGCGGCGACGCGCCTCGAAGTCCTGGTAGAAGCCGGGCAGCTTGATCACGCCGATGCGGCGTGACGGCATGCCATCGGCTGCCGGCAGGGTGATGGTTTCGGCCTTGGCGGCCTGGTCTTCCAGGCGCACCTTGGCGCGGGTGATCAGCAGGCGCGCGGGCTTGCTGTCCAGCATCGCCTCGGCGGGCACCACGTCCAGGCGCACCTTGGAATCGGCGGCGCCACGGATCAGCTGGACCACGTCGTCGATGCGCCAGCCGACCACATCCTTCATTTCGCCCGACGTGCCCTGGCCCACGCCAACGATGCGGTCGCCCGGCTTGAGCTTGCCGCTGCGTGCAGCCGGTCCGCCGGGCACGATCTCGCGGATCAGGACCACGTCGTCCTGTTTCTGCAGGACCGCGCCAATGCCCTCCAGCGAATTGGAGATCTGCATGTTGAAGTTGGCCGCGCTGCGCGGGGTGAGGTAGTCGGTGTGGGGGTCGATCGCGCCGGCATAGGCATTGAGGAAACTCTGGAACACTTCCTCGCCCTTGATCTCGTCCACGCCGTCCTGCAGGTTGGCGTAGCGCTTGTCGAGGGTCGTGCGGATGTCGTCCGGCTTCTTGCCAGCCAGCTTCAGGCGCAGCCAGTCGTTCTTGACCGACTGCTTCCACAGCACGTCCAGCGCGGCGCTGTCGGGGGCCCACGGCGCGTCTTCACGGTCGAAGTCGTAGCGCTCGTTGCTGGTGAACTCGAAACCGCCCTTCAGCAAGCCTCGCGCATGCGCGATGCGCTCGTTCACCCGTTGCCGGTACAGGGCGAAGATGGTCCACGCCGGGTCCAGTTCGCCCCCCTTGATCGCATCGTCGAGGCGCGTGCGGTATTGCCCGAACCCAGCCACATCCTGCGCGGTGAAGAACACCTTGCCGGGATCCAGCGACTCCAGGTAACGCTTGAGCACGTCCTGCGACAGCGCATCATCCAGCGCGCGCGGGCGATACGCATAGCGGCTGTCGGAGAGCAGGCCGTGGACCAGCCGCGACGTAGTGGACTGTGCCTGCGTGGGTGCCGATGGCACCACGACCGCGCCGTCGGTGTCGGGGCGCGCCAGCAGCGCCAGCGGCGCAACCAGGGCGATGGCGAGCGAGGTGGCAAGCAGGGAGCGAGTGGCTTTCATCAATGATGTCCGCGGCGTGGGGTGCCGTCATTGCAGGATGCGTTGCGGTGTGACCGCCCGACAGTGCCGGAAGTTGCGTGGATCGGCGGCTGATCACAACTGTAGGCGGGCTGGCGGGCTGCAATGTGAACGGCAAGGGCACAGCAGGTGAGCGTGTTTCCTCGCTGGGCGGCGCCTACCGCCGGGTTGTCCGCTGCGCGGCTCGAAATGCCGCTACGCGGACAGCCCGACGGTCTCGCCGCCCTCGTGGGCTGCGGCGCGCCGGGGCGCTGCCTGCGGGCAATTTCGGACCGGAGGCCGAGAAAACCTTGCCGTTTGCTCGGCGGCTCAGACGATCCCGGCGGCCTGGCGATCTGCGTGATAGCTGGAACGCACCATGGGCCCGGATGCAACGTGGGAGAAGCCGAGTGCCATGCCGAAGTCTTCCAGCGCCTTGAATTCCTCGGGCGTCCAGTAGCGCAGCACGGGGTGGTGGTGCGCGCTGGGCTGCAGGTACTGGCCGATGGTAACCATCTCCACGTCATGCGCGCGCAGGTCGCGCAGGGTGGCCTGCACCTGCTCCATGGTTTCGCCGAGGCCGAGCATGATGCCGCTCTTGGTCGGCACTTCGGGGTGCTGGGCCTTGAACTGCTGCAGCAAGGTCAGCGACCACTGGTAGTCCGCGCCAGGGCGCACGTTGCGGTACAGGTCCGGAACGGTTTCGATGTTGTGGTTGAACACGTCCGGCGGCGATTGCGCCAGGATTTCCAGCGCGCGCTGCATGCGGCCCTTGCCGCGGAAGTCCGGGGTCAGGATCTCGATGCGGATGCCGGGCGCAGCCGCGCGGGTTTCGCGGATGCAGTCGACGAAATGCTGGGCCCCGCCGTCGCGCAGGTCGTCGCGGTCGACGCTGGTGATCACCACGTACTTCAGGCCCATGTCGGCGACGGTGCGCGCAAGGCGCTCGGGCTCGCCGGCATCGGCGGGCTTGGGCCGGCCGTGGGCCACGTCGCAGAAGCTGCAGCGGCGCGTGCACACGTCGCCCAGGATCATGAAGGTGGCGGTGCCGTGGCTGAAGCACTCGTGGATGTTGGGGCAACTGGCGTCTTCGCAGACGGTGACCAGGCGGTTCTCGCGGAGCTTGGCCTTAAGCTGCTGCACCGCATTCCCGGACGGGATGCGCACGCGGATCCAGCTCGGCTTGCGCAGCACCGGCGCGTCCACGAAGGCCACCGGCGAGCGGCCGATCTTGTCGCCGGCCACCTGGCGCGCGCCGGGCTCCAGCGAAGCGGGTCCGTCGGCAAGGACGGCAAGCGGGATGGTGCGCGGGGCGGGGGTGCTCATGCGGCGATTATCGCGCAGGTCGGCACGCTCAGGCGGCCGCGGCCAGGTCAGGTGGCGCGGCATCAACGCGCATGGCCAGGCCGAACTGCGCGGCAAGGTGATCCAGCAACACCTGCTTGACCGCCTGCATCGACGACGGCCCGCCCAGGTCCTGCAGGGCCACCACGTCCAGGCCCTCGTAGCCGCAGGGGTTGATGCGCAGGAACGGGGCCGTGCTTTCGCCGGCGATGTTGAAGGCTAGCCCATGGAAGGTGCAGCCGCGGCGCACGCGGATGCCGAGCGCGGCAATCTTGGCGCCGTTGACATAGACGCCCGGCGCGCCGGCGCGGCGGGCACCTTCGATATTCCATTCGGCCAGGGTGTCGATGATCGCCTGCTCGATCCTGCACACGTAGTCGCGCACGCCGAGCTTCAGGCGCTTGAGGTCCAGCAGCGGATACGCCACCAGCTGGCCAGGGCCGTGGTAGGTGACCTGGCCGCCGCGGTCGACGTGCAGCACCGGGATCTCGCCCGGCATCAGCACGTGCTCGGGCTTGCCGGCCTGGCCGAGGGTGAACACGGGTTCGTGCTCGACCAGCCAGACTTCGTCAGGCGTCGCGTCGTCGCGCGCATCGGTGAAGCGTTGCATCGCCCGCCACACCGGTTCGTAGGGTTGGCGCCCGAGGTCCCTCGCGAAGGCCGCGCGGACGATCGCTTCGGGAACGCCTACAGGGTCCACTTCACTTCCGGATGCCCGCGCAACACCTCGTGGGCGAGGTCGTATTGCACCCGGTCGACGGCGCGGAAGCTGATCCGCACCGAGACGTAGCGCCCGGTCGAGGAATGCTTCCAGTTCACCGATTCGTGCAGGACCTCGATGCCGGCATCCAGCAGCAGGGTTGGCAGTGCGGTTTCCAGGTCCTTCTCGGCGGCGCCCATCGCCGACAGCTCGAAGGTGCCGGGGAACTGGAGGCCGTGCGCGGGATTGTCGGAATGGATGTCCATCGCCCGATGATGGGGGTCGCGGCCGCGACCTTCAATGACCGCGGCCGAGAGCGCTCAAACCGACTGCCACCACATCAGCAGTTCATGCCACAGGCGCTTGAAGAAGCCGGCTTCCTCCACCGCTTCCATCGCAACCAACGGGGCGGAGGCGACCCGCTTGCCATCCAGCGTCACGTTCATGGTTCCCAGCTTCTGGCCCTTGGCGATCGGCGCCACCAGCGACTTCGGCAGGTCCATCGTGGCCTTCAGCTGCTCGTACTTGCCGCGCGGGGTGCTGACCAGCAGGGGCGATGAGACGCCGACACGCACGCTGTTGGCCGCGCCTTTCCACAACTTGGGCGTCGCCAGTGGCTTGGCCGTGGTGTACAGGGTATGGGTTTCGTAGAAGCGGAAACCCCAGTTGAGCAGGGCTTGCGAATCCACCGCGCGCTGGTTCTCGCTGGTGTTGCCCATGACCACGCTGATCAGGCGCTGGTCGTCGCGCTTGGCCGAGGCCATCAGGCAGTAGCCGGCACTGGAGGTGTGGCCCGTCTTGATGCCGTCCACCGACGGGTCCCGCCACAGCAGCAGGTTGCGGTTCGGCTGGGTGATCGGACCGACCGTGAGTTCCTTGATCTTGTTGTAGCTGTAGGCCTCGGGGAAATCTCGGATCAGCGCGCGGCCGAGCAAGGCCAGGTCGCGTGCGGTGGTGATGTGGCCCTCGGCCGGCAAGCCGTGCGGATTGACGAAGTTCGACTTGGTCATGCCGATCTTCTTCGCGTAGGCATTCATCAGCTGCGCGAAGGCCTGCTCGCTGCCGGCCACGTGTTCGGCCAGGGCGATCGCGGCATCGTTGCCGGACTGCACCACCATGCCCTTTTCCATGTCGACCAGCTTTGCCGTCTTGTTGACCTCGAAGCCGCTGTAACTGCCATCGGTGCCGGCGCCGCCGCTGCGCCAGGCGTTCTCGGTCATCATCACGTCGTCGGTCGGCTTGACCTTGCCCGCGGCCATTTCCGCCGCGATCACGTAGCTGGTCATGACCTTGGTGATGCTGGCCGGCTCCACCAGCGTGTCCACGTTCTCGCCCGCCAGCACCTGGCCGGTGGCGTAATCCATCAGCAGCCAGGCCTTGGAGGTGGCCGGGGCCGGGGCGTCGGGGATCGGCAGGTTCTCGCTGAGCGCGGCGGGACGGGCGACCGGGGCCGGGACCTGGGCCAGCGAAATGCCGGAGCCAAGGGCGATGCCGGCGGTAGCCAGCGCGACGACAAGCAACAAACGCGAACGCATCAATCGAACTCCTGGGGCCGCAGCATGCGCGGCTCGAATCTTGGTTTCGGAAGCATCATTTTAGTCCGCGGCGCGACGGCGCGCGGTGGGATCAGTCGCGCACGCGCTGCGGCTGTCCGAATCCCAGACCAACCACGCGCGCCGCGAGTTCCGGTGCAACGGTGGAGGCCACCGGCCCGATCCGCAGGCGCCAGACCTTTTGCCCGTTCAATTCGGTGTCCAGCAAGCGTGCTGCGCCGATGTCCGCGTCCTGCAGCAGGGCCAGCGCGTGTTGCGCATTCTGCGGGTTGGCGAAGCTGGCCACCTGCAGCACCACCGGCGCTTCCGCATTCGCGGTTGCCGGCGCCGAGGCTGCGACCAGCGCCGCCGCCGTGACCGGGGACGGCGGCGGGGCGGCGGCATCGACCACTGCCGGCGCCTGCACGCTGGCGGCGGCGGGCCCCGTGACCACCGCATCCGGCTGGCCCGGCTTGCCGGTGGCCACGCGCACGCGGCGCGACTTCATCCAGGCATCGAACTCGTCGGCGTTCATGGTGCGCCCGTCCTGCTGCATGTCGAAGCGGTAGCTTGGCTCGGCGGTCTTGACGGGCGCGGGCTGGACCGGACCTGCTGCGGCCAGTGCCTGCGGCAGCGCCTTGACCAGCTGGTCCATGGCGGTGGCATCGGTGGCCGCGCGTTTCACGGCATGGCCTTCGTCGCCGGGTTGCAGGGTGCGCACCTCGACCCGGGCAACGCCTTTCTCGCGATAGCCCAGCTTGACCGCAGCGGCATAGCTGAGGTCGATCACCCGGCCCGGATGGAATGGCCCACGGTCGTTGATCTTCACCACCACCGACTTGCCGTTGTCGAGGTTGGTGACCCGTGCATAGCTGGGCAACGGCAAGGTCTTGTGCGCGGCGGTGAACGCGTACATGTCGTACACCTCGCCGCTGGAGGTGCGGCGGCCGTGGAACTTCTTGCCGTAATAAGACGCGCCGCCCTGCTCCAGGTAACCCTGGTCGCTGTCCAGCACAGCGTAACGCTTGCCCAGCACGCTGTAGCCGCGATTGCCAGTGCGGGCGCGTGGCTCGATGCGGACTTCGGGTTCCGGGATCGCGTCCACGTCGGGGATTTCGTCGGGAACCGTATCCGGTACGCCGGGCGCATACAGGCCGCCCGCCACGTAGTCGCCGCGCTTGGACAAGTCTTCCTGCGCCGGCGCATACGGCGAGCTCTTTGGACGCTGCATCGGCGGCGACGGATTCACCCCGCGCGCCGGCTGCACCACCACCTTGTGCCCAGCGGGCGGACTTTTCTGCGCGCCGGTTCCGTTACCGGTAGTGGCGCATGCGGCCAAGGCCAGCGGCAACGCGGCCAAGAGCAGCCGCGAAGGACTCACGCGGTTCATTGCGGATCCGGCTCGCGCCCCGCGATGGCACGCGACAGCTGGTACACCGCCGTCGCGTACAGGCGCGAGATGTTGTAGACGGTGATCGCCTTGAAGTTGTTGTAGACAATCCAGTATTCCGGCCCTGCCGCGCCTCCCAGGGTAATCAGCGTCAGCGGCTGGTTCCTGTCCGCCTGCAGAACCGCGGTCGGGTTGGCGGGGCGGTATCCCTTCGCCTCCAGGCCCGCCAGGGTCTGGTCAAGGGTCACCGAATTGCCCGGGTTCACGAAGTCCGCCGCGCCCGGTGCGCGCATGGCACGCTCCATCACCGGTCCCTTGGCCTGCCATTTGCCCTTCTTGGCGAAGTAGTTGGCAACCGAAGCGAACACGTCGTCGAGGTTGTTGAACAGGTCGACACGGCCGTCGCCATCGCCGTCCACCGCGTAATCGCGGTAGCTGGACGGCATGAACTGGCCCCAGCCCATCGCACCGGCATAGCTGCCCTTGAGGCTGGCGATGTCGAGGTTTTCTTCCTTGGCCAGCGCGAACAGCTGGGCGAGTTCATCGCGGAAGAACGCCTCGCGCTGGTTCTCGCGGGCGTGCTTGGCCGGGTCGCCGGTACGCGGGTAGGCAAACGCCAGGGTGTAGAGCGCGTCCAGCACCTGGGAGCTACCCTTGTTTCCGCCGTAGCTGGTCTCCACCCCGATGATCGCGACGATGATCTCCGCCGGCACGCCGTAGCGGGCTTCAGTGCGCTGCAACGCGTCGCGGTGGGTGGCCATGAAGGCACGCCCGTCGTCGATGCGTTTGGGCTGGATGAAGATCGGCCGGTAATCCCGCCACGGCTTGGCTTCGGCCGGGCGCGACATCGCCTTGATGATGCTTTCGCGGATCTCGGCCCGGGCCAGGACAGCCTCGATCTGCGCCGCCGGGATGTCGAAGCGCTTGGCGGTGCTGCGCACGAATTCGGCGCGGGCCACGGTGATGTCGCGCACGTGCGGCGCATCGGCAGGCGGCGGCACAGGCGGGATCGGTGGCGGCGCCGACGGCATCGCGGGCGGCGGCGGGACGGCGCAGGCGGCAAGCGCGAGCGCGGCGAGGCTGGGAAGCAGGCTGCGTCGGATCATCGGCGGGAGGTTATCACGCACCTCTCACGTGCCCGAAACGGGTCGTTCAGGCAGGCACGCCTGGCTGCGGTGCGTCACCGATGCCGGCTGCGCTGCGCGCGCAAGGCCATGATCACGCCGAACCCCGCCAGCAGCGCGATGCTCGACGTGCCACCGCGGCTGAGCAGCGGCATGGGCACGCCCACGATCGGCAACAGGCCGGAAATCATGCCGGCGTTGACCAGCACGTACACGAACAGGGACAGACCCAAGGCACCGGCCAGCAGGCGCGAATAACTGTCCCGGCTATCGGCGGCGATCCACAGGCAGCGGCCGACCACGAACAGGTAGAGGGCCAGCACCACCATCACGCCGACCCAGCCGAATTCCTCGGCCAGCACCGAGAACACGAAGTCGGTGGTGTGTTCCGGCAGGTAATCCAGGTGCGACTGGGTGCCCTGGCCCCAGCCCTTGCCGGTGAGCCCGCCGCCGCCGATCGCGATCTGCGACTGCAGGATGTTCCAGCCGGCGCCCATCGGGTCGTTCTCCGGGTCGCGGAAGGTCAGGATGCGGTCCTGCTGGTAGGGCCGCAGGAATCCGAACCAGCTGATCGGGGCGAACATGGCGGTGGCGAACCCGGCAATGCCGGCCACGCCCGCGGTTGCGAACCACCACCATGACAGGCCGGCCAGGAACAGCACGAACACCCCGCTGGCCAGCACCAGCACGGCGGTGCCCAGGTCGCGCTGGAGCAGGATCAGCGCCACCGGCACGGCCAGGATCAGCAACGCAATGCCCAGGCTGCGCAGGTTGGGGGGCAACGGCCGGCGGTCCAGGTGCCAGGCCAGCATCATCGGCAGGGTCAGCTTGGCCAGTTCGGACGGCTGGAAATTGAACACGCCGAGGTTGATCCAGTGGTTGCCGTACTTGCCGCTGCCGATGAACAGCACCAGCACCATCGGCACCAGCGACAGCGCATACGCCACCGGGGTGACCTGCTTGAGCAGGTGCGCCGGCATCCTCGACAGCAGCCAGAGCGCACCCAGGCCGATGCCGAAGTACACGCCCTGGGTCAGCACCAATCGCGAGGACTCGTTGCCGGCGCTGTAAAGCACGGCAAGGCCAATGCCCATCAGCGCCAGCAGGCCGGCCAGCAATGGCAGGTCCAGGCTGCGCAGGAAACGCAGCAGCATGTCGGCGACCCAGCGCAGGATGATGTTCATGGCGACGACGTCCCCGAGGCAGGCATGACGGGCTGGGTATCGGCGCCGCCAATCACGTTGGAGAAGTCCGGCGGCGCAGGTGCGGCATTGGCGGGAGCAGCGTCAGTGCCGGGCGCGATGGCGGGCACGGCGCCGGTTGCACTGGCTGGCGCCGGTTCGGGCATCTTGCCGAGCAGCCAGGCATCCAGGACCTTGCGCGCCACCGGCGCTGCGCTGGAGGCGCCATAGCCGCCTCCCTCGATCGCCACCGAGATCGCGATGGTCGGCGCCTCCGCCGGCGCATAGGCGATGAACAGGCCGCGATGGCGCAGGTGCATCGGAAGCGACCTAGGGTTCACCGCCGCGCTGCCCCGGCGGCTGACCACCTGCGCGGTGCCGGTCTTGCTGGCGATCAGGTAGGTCAGGCCGGCGCGGATGTTGGTGGCGGTACCCGGTCCGTGCACGGTCGCGATCATGCCCTCGCGCACCGCCTGCAGGTGGGCGGGGCTGTCGCTGATCCGGGTGGGCGGCACCAACGGCACTGGCGTCCACTCGGCGGCGAAACCGGCGCGCATGTCCTTGACCAGGTGCGGGCGCCGCAACCAGCCGTCCGCGAGCGCCGCGGTGGCCTGCGCCATCTGCATCGGCGTGACCTTCCAGAAGCCCTGGCCGATGCCGGAGATCACCGTGTCGCCGGGATACCAGCGGCCCTGCGTGGGCGCGTTCTGCGCCTTCCACTCCGGCGAGGGCAGGATCCCGGCGATTTCGCCAGACAGATCAACCCCGGTCGGCTTGCCGAAGCCGTAGCGTGCCATGTACTCGTCGAAGCGCTTGATGCCCATGTCCAGCGCCAGCCGGTAGTAGTAGGTGTTGACCGATTCGTAGATGGACTTGCGCAGGTCGGTCCAGCCATGGCCGCCGCGGTGCGAGTCCCCGTAGCCACGGCGCTGGCCGCCGACATAGAACATGCCGGTCGACAGGGTCCGGTCTTCGGCGCGGCGCATGCCGCTGTCGAGTCCGGCAAGGGCGAGCAGTGGCTTGATGGTGGAGCCTGGCGCAACGCCGCCCAGCACCGCCCGGTTGAACTGCGGGCGTGACGGATTGTCGTTGAGCGCCCGGTAGTCGGCATGGCTGATGCCGTTGACGAACAGGTTCGTGTCATAGGCCGGCAGGCTGACCATCGCCAGGATTTCGCCAGTGCGTGGATCCACCGCCACCGCAGTGCCTTCCAGGTCGCCGAACGCGGCCACCATCGCCCGTTGCAGGTCGAGGTCGATCGACAGCCTCAGGTCAGTCCCGGGCGTGGACGGCACGGTGTCAAGCGCCCGCACGGTGCGCCCGGCGACATTGGTTTCCAGCCGCTTGTAACCCGGGTTGCCGCGCAGTTGCTCGTCGTAATAACGTTCCAGGCCGGTCTTGCCGGTATGCGAATAAGCACTGCCGGCCACGCCAAGCGCGGCCTGGTCCTTCACGTCGATGCGGCCGACATAGCCGATCACGTGGGCAAACAGCGCGCCGTGCGGATACACCCGCCCCAGGTAGGGCACCAGCTCCACCCCCGGGTAGCGCCAGCGGTCGACCGCGAAGCGCGCGGCTTCGTCGTCGCTGACCCGCAACTTCACCGTGACCGGCTTGAAGGGACGGCTGGCCTTGTACTCGCGCAGGAAACGCTGGCGCTGCTCCGGGTCCAGCGCCACCACCGGCTGCAGGCGGGCCAGCAGGGCTTCGCCATCGCCCGCACGCTCGGGCACCGCATCCAGCCGCCAGGCCGAGACGTTATCGGCCAGGATCCGGCCCTTGCGGTCCAGGATCAGCCCGCGCGCCGGCACCACCGGCACCAGGCGCAGGCGGTTGGCCTCGGAACGGGTGGCGAATTCGGCGTGCTGCAACACCTGCAGGCGGAAATACCAGGCGGCCAGGCCGAGCATCGCCAGCAGCACCACGACGAAGCCGACCAGCGCCCGCCGCCGGTACAGGTCGGCTTCGGCGGCGTGGTTCTTGAGCTTGCGGGCCTGGCGCATGGGTCAGCCGCGACGGTTCAGGCGCAGCGCATCCAGCATCAGGTACAGCGGCGCCCACAGCAGCAGGCCCACGACTGGCGCCCACCAGTAACTCCACGGCAGCGCCGGGGCACCCAGTACCAGGTGGATCGCCGCGCCGATCACGCGGTCGTTGAGCAGCAACGCGCCGATGGTCACCGCCTGCTGCGACAGCGGGAAGAAACGCATGCGCGGGCGGATGCGGTCGAGGATGAAGGCCACGATGGCGAGCCGCAGGGCCTGTTCGCCGATCAGCCCGCCGAACGCGAGGTCGGCCACCAGCCCGAGCAGGAAGGCGGTGCCGATGCCTACCTTGTCCGGCTCCTCCAGCACCCAGTAGGCCAGCACCAGCGCAAGCCAGTACGGGCGTAGCGGCTGCACTGCGTCGGGCAACGGCACAAGTCCCAGCAACAGGGCCAGCAGCAGGCTGACCGGCAACACCCAGCCGTTGCGGGGGCGGCTCACGGGCGTGGCTTCACGGCTGCGTTTCCGGTCGGCGCGGCTGCAGCCGCCGGGGGGGGCGATGGCGTGGGTGCAACGCTTGCGGGCGGCGCCGGGGTGGCCGCAGGCACCGGCCGGTAACCGCGCAGCAGGAGCACGTCGCGTCCGCGGTCGAGCTGCGCGGCCGGGACCACATCGGCTTGCAGGAACGCGCGACTGTCGTCCGGCACGAGTATGCCGAGGTTGCCCACCGCGAACCCGGGTGGAAAGCGCGCGCCCAGCCCGGAGGTCAGCAGCATGTCGCCCGCTCGCACGTCCGCGGACAGCGGCACGTCGCTGACATACAGCAGGTCGCTGCGACCGCTGCCATACACCACGAGGCGTACCCCGCTGCGCGCCACCACCACCGGCACCGCGTGGTCCGGGTCCGTGATCAGCAACACCGTGGCCGTGGCCGGGGTGGTGGCGATCACCTGCCCCATTAGCCCGCCCGCGTCGATCACCGCCTGGCCCACGCGCACGCCGCTGCCGCTGCCTGCATCCAGCACCAGGCGCTGGCGAGTGGGATCCAGGTCGATGTCGAGGATCGAGGCCAATTGCACGTCCAGCCGCCCGCGCTCGGCATTGCCCAGCAAGCCGCGCAGGCGCTGGTTCTCGGCCGCAGCGGTCTGCAGCCGCGCATTGCGCGCGCCGCTGATCAGCAACGCGTTGCGCAATACCCGGTTGTCACGCGCCAGCTGCGTGCGCAGTGCCGCGTCCTCGCGCAGGCCGGTGCCCAGCCGCGACGGCAACCCGGCCAGCCACCACAGCGGCTGCACCGCGACTTCCGCCTGGCTGCGCACCGCCTGCAGCCACTGGCCGCGATGGTCCAGCACCATCAGCACCACCGCCAGCACCAGGTAGGCCAGCAACCGCAGCACGCCGGCGACGTCACCGGGGCGGGCTGCGGAAGGTCCGGCGTAGGGAGGCACGTCAGTCGGTCAGCGAAGGCTGTTCATGTGAGGATGTTGGAGACCAACAGTTTGGCCCATGGCGGGGCCAACGCAAACCGCATCGCCGTTTGCGTAGCGCAGCAAACACCACGCTTTTCGCTGCGCGGCCTCGGCGTCGGCCATGGATGGCCGATCTCCGGAGACCTACTCAGGCGCGAAGAACTCGTTGCCGTGCATGTCCACCAGCTCCAGCGCGCGCCCACCACCGCGCGCCACGCAGGTCAGCGGGTCGTCGGCCACCTGAACATGCAGTCCGGTCTCCTCGCTGATCAGGCGGTCGAAATCGCGCAGCAGGGCACCGCCACCGGTGAGCACGATGCCGCGCTCGGCCACGTCCGCGCACAGTTCCGGCGGCGTCTGCTCCAGCGCCAGGCGGATCGCCGCGACAATGCCGGCAAGCGGCTCGCGCAGCGCTTCCAGCACTTCGTGCGAATTGATGGTGATGACCTTGGGCACGCCTTCGGCGAGGTGGCGGCCGGAAATTTCCATCTCCCGCACCTGCGCCTGGTGATACCCGTTGCCAAGTTCGATCTTGATGCGCTCAGCGGTGGATTCGCCGATCAGCATGCCGTGGTGGCGGCGCACGTAGGCGATGATCGCCTCGTCGAAGCGGTCGCCGCCGATGCGCACCGACTGCGAGTACACGATGCCGTTCAGCGCGATCACCGCGACCTCGGTGGTGCCGCCGCCGATATCGACCACCATCGAGCCGCGCGCCTCGGTCACCGGCATGCCGGCGCCGATCGCCGCGGCCATGGGCTCCTCGATCAGGTACACCTCGCGCGCACCGGCCTCTTCCGCGGATTCCTTGATGGCGCGGCGCTCGACCTGGGTACTGCCGGCCGGCACGCACACCAGCACGCGCGGGCTGGGGCGCAGGAAGCGCGACTTGTGCACCTTGCGGATGAAGTGCTTGAGCATTTCCTCGGTGTAGGTGAAGTCGGCGATCACGCCGTCCTTCATCGGCCGCACCGTGGTCATGTGGCCGGGCGTGCGGCCGAGCATCTGCTTGGCCTCGCTGCCCACCGCCGCCACCGCACGCGGGCCGCCCACGCGGTCCTGGCGCACGGCCACCACCGAGGGTTCGTTGAGGACGATGCCCTGGCCGCGCACGTAGATCAGGGTATTGGCGGTGCCGAGGTCGATGGAGAGGTCGCTGGAGAAATAGCGCCCGAGGAACTTGAACATGCGGGGATGGCTGCCGGTTTGGGGGGAATTGCGAAGCGGAGCCGCGGCGAACGCCGGGAACGGGCAAGCCTAACCGTGCCCACCTGCCCGGGCAAGGACCCACGCCCCATTCCGGGCGATGCATCGCCGCCCGCAGGGCCGCGGCGCTGGCCGCAGGCGGACGCTGCCGCTACCCTGTGCGCCCCGCCCGCCCCACCTCCCGAGGCCCCGATGTCTGCCCTGATCTGCGGTTCCCTGGCGTACGACACCATCATGGTGTTCCCCGACCAGTTCAAGAACCACATCCTGCCGGACAAGGTGCACATCCTGAACGTGTCGTTCCTGGTGCCGCGGATGCGGCGCGAGTTCGGCGGCTGCGCCGGCAACATCGCCTACAACCTCAAGCTGCTCGGTGGTGACCCGATCCCGATGGCCACCGTCGGCGCCGACTTCGGCCCGTACCGCGAATGGTTCGAGGAGCAGGGCATCCGCCTGGACCAGGTCAAGGTGATCGATGAACTGTTCACCCCGCAGGCCTTCATCACCACCGACCTCGACAACAACCAGATCACCGCCTTCCACCCGGGCGCGATGATGCGCTCCTACGAAAACCACGTGCGCGACGTGGCCGGCGTGACCATCGGCATCGTCAGCCCGGACGGCCGCGACGGCATGCTGCAGAACGCCAGGGAATTCAGCGAAGCCGGCATCCCCTTCATCTTCGATCCCGGCCAGGCCATGCCGCTGTTCAACGGCGCCGAGCTGCGCGATTTCATCGAGCTGGCCGACTACGTCACCGTCAACGACTACGAATCCAACCTGCTGGCCGAGCGCACCGGCTGGAGCGAGGCGGAGATCGCGGGCAAGGTCAAGGCCTACATCGCCACCCGCGGCCCCAAGGGCGCGATCATCCACGCCGATGGCAAGACCTACGACATCCCGCCCGCCCACGAACGCCGGGTCACCGACCCCACCGGTTGCGGCGACGCGTTCCGCGCCGGCCTGATCTTCGGCATCGAGAAAGGCTACGACTGGATGACGATCGGCCGCATGGGCAACCTGATGGGCGCGCTCAAGGTCGAACACCCCGGCACGCAGAACCAGCGCTTCGACTACGCCGAATTCTCCGAGCAGTTCCGCCAGCAGTTCGGCTACGCGATGGGCTGAGCCACGTCGCGCGGGACGGCGTTCAAACGGCCGTGACCACTGCGCCGAACCGAAGAAGGCGGGGCAACACCCGTCCTACCACTTCGGCAATTTCCAGGCTTCCAGCCCGCCCACCTCGAACTCCGCAGTGCGCTTGCCGACCGCCTTGGTCGGGAATTCGATCGAGAGCTGCTTGCTGTTCGTGGCGAGTTTCCACAGGGCCTTGTGGTCGTCGATGAACATGGCGATGGCCTCGTCGGTCTTCGGCCGCGAGCCGGGCAGCGTATGGGTCTTGCCGTCTGCGATGACCTTGAGCCGGCAGCCCGAGTAGCAATCGAAGTCGCCGGCTTCCAGCACCAGGTAGGCGCTGCGGCCCCACTCCGGGTGGTCGCGGAAGATCAGGCGCACCGGCTTGGCGCCGCTGCCGTCGGTGTCCACCGGTTCCTGCGAGTAGATGGCCGCGGACAGCTGCTTGCCGCCCTTGACTGGTTCGTCGCCGTAAGCCCAGAGCGCGGCCAGTCGGCTTTGCGCCTGCTCGGCCTCGGCCTTGGCCTTTATTTCCGCAAGCAAGGGCTTGACCCGCGCCGCAGCGGCAGAGGTGGGGTGGTCGATCTGCAGGACATCACCGTAGCCGCGCGCGAGCTGCCAGTTCTTCGCCGCTACCGCGGCGTCGAACTGCTTGGCCATGGTCTCGGCGGCTTGTTCCCCGGCAGCGGCCTGCGCAGCGGCAGCCTGGGCCGCGGCTTGCGGGTCTTCGCCCTTGCACCCCGGCAACGCCAGCGCAGCCAGCAGAGCGAGAGAGAATGTGTGCTTGGTCTTCATGGTGCGGTTCCTGCTCGAACGGGTTGCTGCGTGCCTGCGATCAGCGCTCGGGCGGCGGGGTTGGCGCGGGATCCACCGGATACAACTCCTCGGGCACCGGCATGGACTGCGGGGGCGGACGCGTGGCTGAGGGAGCGGGGTTGCCGGGGGCCGGGGTGCTGGCGGGCATCGCCGGGTCCACGCCCTGCCCGGCGGGCTGCACGGGTAACGACGGCGGCTGCGCGGAAGGCGTAGATACATCGGCCTGTTCCCGCGCCGCAGGCGGCGGGGCGATGGTGGATCCGGCGTCCTGCTCCGTGCATGCGGTCGCGGCCAGCAACGCCGCCAGCACGGCAGTTAGACGGAAGGGCATGCAACTCATCGTGGTCACTCCTGGCGGATCTGCTTGGATGAAATGGCGTCGGCATCGGGCGCGGAGTCGATCAGGTCCACCACTGCCTTGGCGACGATGCGCGGCTGCTCCATCAGCGCCATGTGCCCGGCGTCGTCGACAAGCAATGTGCGGGCCTGCGGGATCAGCGCCGCATAGAGGTCGAGCGCACTCGGGTCGATCACCGCGTCCTGCCTGCCCCACAGCAGCAGCGCCGGCTGCCGGATGCTGGACGCAGCCTCGCCGGGGGCGAAGCGTTCCGGGCCACGCCCGATCCGTTCCAGCACTGCCTGCTCGAACCCGGCGTCCTGCTTGCGCTTGGCGATGAAGCCGCGCGATGCCGGCCACGGGATCCATGGCTTGGCCGCTTCGCGGTGGAACACGGTGTCGATGTAGCGGCGCAGGCTTTGCGCATCGGTGACCGCGAAGGGATTGCTGCCGGCCAGCACGTCCTGGCCGAACTGGTTGTCGTTGAAGCGCACGCCGGCGGCATCCAGCAGGCCGACCTTGGCCACCAGCTCCGGGTGCCGCGCCGCCACCAAGGCGGCGATGCCGCCGCCCATCGAATGCCCCAGCAGCACCACCGGCGCGCCGGGCGACAGGGCGCGGATGAAATCCGCTACGCGCTCGGCCTGGGCCACGAAGCCGTAGTCGTCGTCCGGCTTGCGCTCGCTGGCACCCCAACCGGGAAGGTCGGGGATCAGGATCCGGTAGCGCCCGCGCAGCTGCGCCGCGAGCGGGTACCAGTTTTCCTTGCTGCCGGTGAAGCCGTGCAGCATGACCACGGTAGCCGCCTCGGGGGAGCCGGCGTCGCTTCGCGCTACCGTCCAGCGATGCCCGGCCGCGGCCACCTCAACCTCATCCAGCCCGGCATTGATGCGCTGGCGCTCGAACTGCGCGCGCACCAGCACGTAAGGGTCGTACGCCACCCCCAGGCCCACCCCCAAGGCACCGACGAGGGCGATCCCGGCAATACGCGTGCCGCGTTTCACGGCCAACTGCGGCTCAACGCTCGGGCGGAGCGACGGGCGCGGGATCGACCGGATGCAACTCCGTCGGCACGGCCATCGTTTCCATCGGCTTGCGCGTGGTCGGCGGCGCGGCCGGCGTTGCCGGAACTGCAGCCCCGGGCCGCGCGACCGGCTTGGCTTCCGCGATCGCCTGCTCCACCGAGCCGGTGGTGATCGGGTGGTAGCCCGGCTTGGCCCGTGCGAACACCTGCTGGGCGAACGCCAGCCCATCCGGGGTTTCCACCAGCGCGGTGTAGGTCGGCATGATCAGCTTGCGCCGGCCCACCCGCTCCAGGAACTTCGCCATCTCGGCGCGGGCGGCGGCATACCCGCTGCGCTCGGCCAGCGGGTACCAGCGCTGCGCCAGTTCGCCGTTGGGGGTGCCGGTGAACTTGTAGGCGGCGTCGAGCTGGGCCAGCTGCTCGGGCTTCAAGCGCTCGGGCATGCCTTCCAGGAAGTGCACCCATTCCTGGGTGCTCCATGCCGAGGTGACCGCCTTGTTCGGCAGCGAGCCGCTGCCTTCCCAGGCGATCCGCGCCGAACTCACCACTGCGAACTTGCGCGATTCGGTCTTCGGCGCATCAGCCGGGATGCCGGGCGAATACACCCACGCCTCCAACTGCGCCGGCGTGGCCTTGCCCGGGTTCTTGTCGAGCAGGTTCACCTTGAGGTCCTGCAGCAACTGGGCGGTGGTCATGCTCTGGAATGCATGGCGGTCGAAATAACTCTTCAGATAGGCGTCGAACACCTCGCGACCAAACTTCAGTTCCATCCACTCCAGGAACCACGCACCCTTGCCGTAGACGGTGGCGCTGGAGGAGCCGTCGGGATCTGCCAGGTCGCCGGGCTTGAGGGCGAGGATCTGCAGCTTGGGATCGAGCGTCTTGTATTCCTCGATGATCTCGTCGCGCTGGATCACGCTTTCCATCTCGGCCTGTTCCTTGCCGTAAAGCGCTTCGACCAGGCGGTTCTCGACGTAGCTGGTGAAGCCTTCGTTGAGCCAGGCGTCCTTGTCGGTGGCGAAGGTGACCAGGTTGCCGGACCAGCTGTGCGCCAGTTCGTGCGCCACCAGCGACACCAGCGACTTGTCGCCGACGATCACGGTGGGCGTGGCGAAGGTCAGGCGCGGATTCTCCATGCCGCCGTACGGGAACGAGGGCGGCAACACCAGCAGGTCGTAGCGGCCCCAGCGGTAGGGGCCGTACAGCTTCTCGGCGGTGTCGATCATCTTCTCGGTGTCGGCGAACTCGGCGACCGCCTTGTCGGCCATGCCGGGCTCCGCCCATACGCCGCTGCGCGCGCCGAGCGGCTTGAACACCAGGTCGCCGGCGGCGATCGCCAGCAGGTAGGACGGGATCTTCTGCGGCATCTTGAAGGTGTAGTCGCCGTCGCGCGCGGCCGCCGGATCGTTGTCCGCGCTCATCAGCACCATGGCGTCCTTGGGTGCGGTGACATGCGCGCTGTAGGTCATGCGGATGCGCGGCGTGTCCTGCAGCGGCACCCACGAGCGTGCATGGATCTGCTGCGACTGGCTGAACATGAAGGGCTGCTGCTTGCCGTCGGTCATCGACGGCTCAAGCCACTGCAGGCCGGATGCGGTGGGCGAAGTGGCGTAGGTCACCCGCACCTTGGAAGGTCGCATCGGTGTCTGGATGGTCAGCTTGCTGCCCAGGATCGGGTCCTTGCCGGCCAGCGCGAATTCCAGCGGGCTCCACTGGTTTTCGCCGGTCATGCCCTCCGCCTTCTGGATGCTGAGGTCCCGCGTATCCAGGGCCAGCGCCACGGCGGTGGGATCCTTCCAGTCCAGTGTGTAGGTGGCGGTGCCGGTGATCTGCTTCCTGGCGAAATCCACGGCCAGGTCCAGGGCGAGGTCGGTGGTCTCGACCTTGTCCGGCTCGGCATAGGAATGCTCGTCGGTGACTGTCTCGGCGGCTGCAGCGGGGGTTGCGGCGGACGCCGCAGCAGCAGGTTCCGCAGCCGGGCTCGGGCTGCGCTGGCAACCGCCGGCGACGATGCCTACGGCTGCGGCGATGGACACGCAAAGGATCATTTGACGCATGGCTGGCCCGACCGTGAAGAGTGCAAGGAAGGGCTGGAGTCTAACGTCGCCGCCGCAAAGCCGCTGTCAACCCGGTGCCGTGACGTTCGTCAACCCCACTAGCGGCACTGCAACCTTTTCCAGGCTTCCCGCATCGTTAGCGCATTGGTCACAGATGACGCTTCTTCCGCATGACTCCGTTGCGCCCCACCCTGCTTTCCCTTGCCTGCGCGCTCGCGCTGTCCTGCTGCCTGCCGGCCTCTGCCGCTGATCCCGTGCCCGCGGCTGCCAGCGTCACGCCGCACCAGATTCCGCGCCTCGAGGGCGAGATCACCATCGATGGCGCGCTTGCCGAGGGCGCGTGGACCGATGCCCTTGAGGTGGACCTCGCCCATGAAATCTCGCCCGGCGACAACATCCCCGCGCCGGCCAGGACCATTGCCAGGATCGGCTACACCACCGACGCGCTGTACCTCTCGTTCAGGGCGGACGATCCGGACCCCTCCAAGATCCGCGCGCACCTGCGGGATCGCGATTCCGCATTCAACGACGACTGGGTCGGCCTGTTTGTCGACACTTTCGACGACCAGCGCCGTGGCTACGAATTCATCGCCAATCCGCTCGGGGTACAGGCGGACCTGATCAACGACGCCACCACCGGCAACGAGGATCCCAGCTGGGACGGCCTGTGGACCAGTGCTGGCCGTTTGACGGAGACCGGGTACCAGGTCGAGATGCGCATCCCGTTCGCGACCCTGCGCTTCCGCAGCGGCGAGGATGCCAAGCGCTGGGCGCTCACGCTGTTCCGCAACTACCCGCGCGACACGCGCCACCAGCTGGCCAGCAACAAGGTGCCGCGCGGCTCCAACTGCTTCGTGTGCACCTGGGAAAAATACGAGGGCATGGCCGGCGTCCGACAGGGCCGCAATCTGGAAGTGGTGCCGACATTGACCATGGGCCGTTCGCAGTCTCGCGCCGCGGCCGGAGCCGGCTGGGAGAGCGGCGATACCGAGATCGAGCCCGGCCTCGACGTGAGCTGGGCGCCCACGCCCAACATGACCCTCAACGCCACCCTCAATCCCGACTTTTCGCAGGTCGAGACCGACCAGCTGCAACTCAACTTCAACGACAGTTTCGCGCTGTTCTTCCCGGAGAAGCGGCCATTCTTCCTAGAGGGCGCGGACTACTTCAACACCCAGTTCAACGTGCTGTACACGCGCCAGGTGGCGGATCCGGACTTCGGCCTGCGGGTGACCGGGCGCTCGGGCAAAGGCGCATACGGGGCCTTCGTGGCGCGCGATGCCACAACGCTGCTGCTGGTGCCGGGCGTGCTGGGCTCCGGCTTCCGCCAGCTCGACCAAGAGGCCAACGTGGCGGTCGGCCGCTACCGCTACGACCTCAATGCAAGTACCAGCGTTGGCGTGATCGGTACCTTTCGCCACGGCGAGGACTACGGCAACGATGTCGTCGGGGTCGACGGCCGTTGGCAGAAGGACTCACATACCGCCACCGCCCAGTTCCTGCACAGCCAGTCCGAGTATCCCGCTGGCATCGTCAACAACTATCGCGGGGAGCTCGGCGCCGATCCAACCCCCACGGGCAATGCGTGGCGCGGCCAGTACAACTTCGGCAACCGCAACTGGCGCGCCACCCTCAGGCACCAGAAGGTCGACCCCGGGTTCCGCGCGGACCTTGGATTCTTCGGGCAGGTGGGGTACGACCAATCCATGGCTGGAGGCGGCTACACCTGGTTCCGCGACGGCAAGTCGCTCAACCGGGTCAGCCTGTATGCGGACTGGGACATCACCCACCGTTTCGACGGCCAGGTGCTTGAGCGCGAGCTGGAAGCCAGCCTGAACTTCCAGGGCGCGCGGCAGAGCAATTTCGGCATGTCCCCCCTGACCCGCGAGCGTTTCTGGAATGGCGCGCTGTTCCGCGAACACAATCTCAGCCTCTACGGCAACTTCCGCCCGACCGCGGATCTGCAGCTGGGCACCTACATGAACTTCGGCCAGCAGCTGGACCTGCGCGCGTCACGCACCGGGCGGCGGGCGATGATCGGGCAGTGGGGCAACGTCAACATCGGACGCGGCGCCACCCTGCAGTGGGACGTCAGCCGGCAGCGCCTGGCGCGCGACGGCGGCACTGCCTTCGAGGCCAGCATTGCCGACCTCCGCATGGGCTGGCAGCTGGACCCGCGCCAACGCCTGCGCCTGACCCTGCAGGGCAGCGAAGTGACCCGCGACGCGGCCCTGTACGCCGGCCCGGTCAACCAGGTGGCGCGCAACGTCGGCGCACAGGTGGTCTACTCCTACAAGGTCAACACGCGCACCGCGCTGTACGCGGGCACGTCCTACGGTGCATTCATGGACGACGACAACCGCGATCTGTTCGGCAACACCCGTAGCGTGTTCCTGAAATTCAGTTACGGGTGGCAGCCGCAGTTCTGAGTCGGCAGGCGGTGCATCGTCAGATGACACCGCGCTTCTTCTCGAGCAGCAGGTAGGCGAGTGCGACTACCGCTCCGATTGCCAGCGACGGCGGCCATCCGAGCGGACTAAGCCAAGTGATCAGCCCGGCGGCGACCAGGCCGACAACCACGAACTGCGAATAACGCCACGGACTCTCGCGAAAACTGCGCAGTGGCGGGGTGCCGGTCATCGGCTCAGACCTTGTAGCCGGTGTGGATGGCCACGATGCCGGCACTGAGGTTCTTGTAATCGCAGCGCGCAAATCCGGCGGCTTCCATCATCGCCTTGAGTTGATGCTGTGGCGGATGCTTGCGGATCGACTCGGCCAGGTATTGGTAACTATCGGAGTCTCCTGCGAACAGCTTGCCGAGCCTGGGCAGGATGTTGAAGCTGTGGAAGTCGTAGATCGGCTTGAACCACGCCGCGGTCACCTCGGAAAACTCCAGCACGCGGGCCTGCCCGCCCACCTTGAGCACCCGCAGCATCTCGCCCAGCGCCGCGTCCTTGTCGGTCACGTTGCGCAGGCCGAAGGCGATGGTGACCAGGTCGAAACTCGCATCCGGGAACGGTAGGGATTCGGCATTGCATTGCACGTACGTAAAGCCGCGCACGTTGCCGCGGTCGGTCATGCGGTTGCGGCCTACCCGCAACATCTCGCCGTTGATGTCCCCCAGCACCAGCTCGCCCGCATCGCCCACGCGATCCTTCAGCAGCGCGGCGATATCGCCGGTGCCGCCGGCCAGGTCGAGCACGCGGTCTCCCTTGCGCACCTGTGCGGTGGCCACGAAGTAGCGCTTCCACACCCGATGGATGCCCAACGACATCGCATCGTTCATCAGGTCGTAGTTGCCGGCCACGGAGGAAAACACATCGCCGACGAGCTTCTGTTTCTCGCCGACGGGTACGTCGCGGAAACCGAAGTGGGTTGTATCGGGCTTGTCGGCGGACTGGCTCATGCGGCGATTATCGCACCGCGATCGTGCAGCCGGCCAAAGGCCCACCGTGCAACCGGCTCCACCGCGCCTCGCGGCCACCTGCCAAGGCTCACCGCAAAAAAAGAGGGCCCGCGATGCGGGCCCTCCCTTGTTGCATTGCCGCGTTGCCGGGTGCGCCGGATCAGTTGACCGTAGCGTTGCCCGAGCAGGTGCTGGTGCCAACGTTGCAGACCTTGTAGGTCAGGGTGCCCTTGACCCCGGTCGAGTCCAGATACCTGCCGGTATTGCTGACCGAAGCGACCTTGCTGTTGTTGCGATACACGTCCACCGTCGTCGCACCGGCCGTCCAGGCCAGGTTGATCTGCCTCTTGCCCTTCACGGTGCCGCCGTTGGTCGCGGTCAGCCCGGACGGAGCTGCGACCGGATCGGTCCCGCCGCCACCGGCGAGCAGCGCCTCGGTTGCTGCAAGCGTCTGCACCAGGCCATTGCCGTAGTAGTTGTCGCGTCCGGCTGCCCCGAGGTCGCGGGCGGTGGAGTTCATCGCATTGCGCACTTGCAGGTTGGTCTTGCTCGGATCCGCGCTCCAGATGATCGCGGCCGAACCTGCGGTGTGCGGGGTCGCCATCGAGGTGCCGTCCAGGTAGGCGTAGCCGCTGGCATTGGAATCAGGCACGGTGGTGACGCTGGCGCTCAGCCCGATCGAGTTGGCCAACAGCGCCAAGCCATCTTCCCTGCTCAAAGAGACGCCGGGGATGGACACGGCCACGCCGCCGAGGGTACCGGCGAAACCACCCGCGACATTGTTGTAGACCGCGCCGGCAACGCCGCCGCCGGCCTTCACGTTGTTGAGCTTGTCGGCAAAGCTCACATCGCCGCGCTCGCACAACACCACCTTGCCTGCCCAACTGCCGGCCGTGGTGCAGCGGCCGCCGTCGACCAGGCCGCCGCTGGCGGCAGCCTGCACGCTGCCTTCCAGCGCGGCGGCGATGTAGCTGGCGGAACCCACGAACATGCCCGCGTCACGGAAGGGGTAGGTGCTGAGCACGCCCACGCCGGGCGCGGCAATCTCGACCTGGCTGTTGAATTGCGAGAACGTGGCGACCACGTTGTTGCTGTCCGTTGCCGCCACCGACATCACGCTGCTGTAGGACGCCGGGTAACTCAATGCACTGGTGCCTGCGTTTCCGGCCGCCGCAATGCTGAGCACGCCATTGCTGTTCAGGCTGTTGAACGCGTTTTCTTCGGTGACGCTCTTGGTGCTTCCGCCCAGGCTCATGTTGATCACCCTGGCACCGGCACTGGCGCAGCGGTTGGCCGCGTCCGACACGCTGGACGCATAGCTGTAGCCGCAGCTGGCGCCGTCGAACACCTTGACGATGTACAGCCCGACCTTGCCGGGGCTGACGCCCACCACGCCGGTGGAATTGTTGGCAGCGGCGATCGTCCCTGCAACGTGGGTGCCGTGGCCGCAGGTATCGGTGTTCCAGGTCTGGCCACTGCTGGCGTAGCCGGACATCGCGATGCCCGCGAAATCCTCGTGGTCCGCCTTGATGCCGGAGTCGATCACGCAGACGGTGATGCCGGAGCCGTCTGCGCCGGTCGCGACCGTCGAGGGCGCCTGCACGGTGTTGATGCCGTAGGGCACGATCTGGCCCGTCGGGTAGCGCGGCGCATCCTGCTCCACGTACTGGATGTTCGGGTTGTTACGCAGTCCCGGCAATGCGGCCGCCGGCACGGTGACCGCGATGGCGCCCTGCGGGTCAAGCTGCAGGTGGACCCGGCCACCGGCTGCCGCAATCGCCGCCTGCGCCTGCGACTTGGCCCCGGGCTTGTACTTGACGATCACCCGGTTCGGATCCGGTTGCGCGGCCGACACGGCCAGCGAGGTCGAGAGGACGAGTGCGGCGCACAGTGCGACCGCCAGCTTGCGTTGCTGCATGGTGTGATTCCCTCGGGAAATTGGACAGGACAATGCCGGCCTTCTCGAGGACCGTGCAAACTGACGCTAGCATGAACGGGGCATGGCCGCCCGCTGCGCCGCAGCACGTTTGCGGTCGAACTAGAGGATGTACCGGCTCAAATCCTGGTCCTGCACCAGCTCGCCAAGGTGCGCGTCCACGTAACCACGGTCGATGGCGACGGTGCCGCCCTTGTCGGGCGCCTCGAAGCTGAGTGTCTCCAGCAGGCGTTCCAGCACGGTGTGCAGGCGACGCGCGCCGATGTTCTCCTGGCGTTCGTTGACGTGCGCGGCGATCTCGGCGAGGCGCTCCACCGCATCCGTCGAGAAGCTCAAGGTCACGCCCTCGGTCTGCATCAGCTCGACGTATTGCTTGGCCAATGCGGCGCGCGGCTCGGTCAGGATGCGCACGAAGTCGTCCTTGCCCAGCGCGCCGAGCTCCACCCGGATCGGGAAGCGGCCCTGCATTTCCGGAATCAGGTCGGACGGCTTGGCCAGATGGAACGCGCCGGATGCGATGAACAGGATGTGGTCTGTCCTCACCGCGCCGTACTTGGTGCTGACCGTGCTGCCCTCCACCAGCGGCAGCAGGTCGCGCTGCACGCCTTCGCGGCTGACGTCCGCGCCCATGCCCTCGCTGCGCTTGGCGACCTTGTCGATCTCGTCGATGAACACGATGCCGTGCTGTTCGCACGCCTCGATCGCGGCTTCGCGGATCTCGTCCTCGTTGACCAGCTTGCCGGCCTCTTCCTCGATCAGCAGCGGGCGCGCGGCCTTGATCGCCATCGACTTCCTGTGGGTCTTGCCGCCCGCCAGCTGGCCGAACACCTGGCGCAACTGCTGGCCCATCTCCTCCATGCCCGGCGGGGCCATGATGTCGACCCCGACGTTCATGGCGAGATCGAGGTCGATCTGCCGCTCGTCCAGTTCTCCGGCGCGCAACTGCTTGCGCAATTTCTGGCGGGTCGTCGATTCCTGGGCCGACGGCTCGGCGCCGATGTCCACGGTGGCGCTGGCATTGGCGTTGAAGCCGAATCCCGGCGCGGCCTCGCGCCTGGGCAGCAGCGCATCGAGGATGCGGTCCTCGGCGCGTTCTTCCGCCTGGGTGCGCACGCGCTGCTTGGCCTGCCCGCGATACAGCTTGACCGCCGTATCCGCGAGGTCGCGGATGATCTGCTCGACATCCTTGCCGACGTAACCGACTTCGGTGAAGCGGGTGGCCTCGACCTTGACGAACGGCGCGTTGGCGAGGGTGGCAAGGCGCCGTGCGATCTCGGTCTTGCCAACGCCGGTGGGCCCGATCATCAGGATGTTCTTCGGCATCACCTCGTTGCGCATTTCCTCCGGCAGCTGCATGCGCCGCCAGCGGTTGCGCAGGGCAATGGCCACCGCGCGCTTGGCCGCGTGCTGGCCGATGATGTGGCGGTCGAGCTCCTGCACGATCTCGCGCGGGGTCATGCTGGCGGAGCTGTTCTCGATCTTGTGCATCAGAGGACTTCGCAGACGATGTTGCGGTTGGTGTAGATGCAGATGTCCCCGGCGATGTTGAGCGCCTCGGTGGCCACAGTCTTCGCATCCAGTTGCGTATGCGCCAGCAGGGCGCGCGCCGCGGACAGCGCGTACATGCCGCCGGAGCCGATCGCGATCAGCCCGTCTTCCGGTTCGATCACGTCGCCGGTGCCGCTGATGATCAGCGAAGTCCCGGCATCGGCCACCGCGAGCAATGCTTCGAGCTTTCCGAAGCGGCGCTCGGTGCGCCAGTCCTTGGCCATCTCCACCGCGGCGCGCTGCAGCTGGCCGTGCTTTTCGAGCTTGGCCTCGAACAGTTCGAACAGGGTGAACGCATCCGCGGCAGCGCCTGCGAACCCGGCCAGCACGCGGCCATCCTTGCCGAGCCTGCGCACCTTGCGCGCGTTGGCCTTCATCACCGTGTGGCCCAGGGTGACCTGGCCATCGCCGGCGATCACCACCTGGTCGCCGCGGCGCACGCAGACGATGGTGGTGGCGTGGAATACGTTGGGATTCTGGCTGGGATCCATGCGGCCTCCGTGGGAAACCCGGATGTGGGGCCCGCGCATTGCGGTTCAAGGCGGGGCCGACACGCCGAATGGACGCGGTTACGGCTTGCGCTTCGCCCGTGGATGCGCCGCGTCGTAGACCTTGGCCAGGTGCTGGAAGTCGAGGTGGGTATAGATCTGGGTCGTGGCGATGTCGGCGTGGCCCAGCAGTTCCTGCACACCGCGCAGGTCACCGGAGGATTCCAGCATGTGGCTGGCGAAGCTGTGCCGCAGCAGGTGCGGATGTACGCGCTTGAACACGCCCTGCTGCCGGGCAAGATGGCGGATGCGCAATTGCACCGCGCGCGTACTGATCTGACTGCCGCCGCGCCCGGGAAACACGAACTCTGCCGCGATGCCCAGGGCCTGCGCCTGCAACACCTGCAGCGCCCCGCGCGCATGCGAGCCCACCGGCACCACGCGCTGCTTGCCGCCCTTGCCCAGCACCGTGACCAGGCCCTGGGCGAAATCGAGGTCGCCCCAGCGCAGCGCGCAGACCTCGGACACACGTAGGCCGGAGGAATAGAACAGCTCCAGCAACGCGCGGTCGCGCACGCCGAGCGGCGCATCGGTGGAGACTTCCACCAATTGCACGGCCTCGTCCACGTCCAGCACCTGCGGCAGCTTGCGACCCGCCTTCGGCGCGCGGATGGCATCGGCCGGACTGGCCGCGATGCGTCCCAGCCTGAGCAGCCAGCGATAGAAGCTGCGGCACGCCGACAGTCGCCGCTGCAGGCTCTTCGGCGACAATCCCCGGCGGTGTTCGCTTGCCACGAAGGCACGCAGGTCGTCGCTCTTCAGCGTGGGCAGGTCCCGCCGCTGCGCCTGCGCCCATTGGGCCAGCGAGGCCAGGTCGCGGCGGTACGCGTCCAGCGTGTGGCTGGACATGCGGCGCTCGACCGCCAAGTGCGCCAGGAATTCCTCGACCGGATCGGCCGCGGCGCTCATCGCGTCAGTGCTGGAAGCGCCGGAGCGCAGTCGCCAGCGATTCGCCCATCAGGCGCAGGAACAGCGTGCCCATGCCGGGGTAGAAGCGATTGCCGTCGCGGCTGCCGACCGCGACCATGCCCACGTCCGGCAGCACCAGCAAGGCCGAGGACTGCACCTCGTCGGCACGCGCGCCGTACAGCAGCGCGTTCTTGTCGGGATGCAGGCGGCCGCACACCGGCTCGCCATCGCCCAGCAATAGGTCACGAAAACCGGACAGGCGCGCCTCGTCGCGGGGGATGACCTGCAGCCAGTCGACATCATCCAGGCCCGCCAGCGATTCGAACAACACCACGCGCACCAGGTCGCCCTGGAAATCCTCGGCCAGGGAGGCCGCCATTGCGCGCACCGTGTCCGCGGCAGTCGCCTGCCTCATCAGCGCCAGGGTCAGCTGGTGGGTGCGCACCGCGAGGCGTTCATTGTCCTGGGCGTTGCCGAACAACTCCTGCAGCCGCCGCGACAGTTCGCGGTTCTTGTCGCGCAGCACTTCCAGCTGGTAGCTCGCCAGCGATGCCGCCGGGCCGGTTTCGCGCGGGACGACCAAGCTCAGTGCCAGGTCGGGGAACTGCTGCAGGAACGCCGGATGCCGGCGCAGCCACGCGGCGACCTCGTGCGCGCCGATCTTTCCCACGTCCTTGTCGAACTCGTATGTCACTGCCATTCCCCTTCGAAAACGAACGCGGTCGGGCCGCCCATGAAGATCTTTGCCGCGACCTGATCGTAGCGGATGCACAGCGTGCCGCCCGGCAGGTCGACCAGCACGTCGCGGCCCGCACCGACGCGGCCGCGCGTGGCCAGCACCGCGACCGCCGCGCAGGCCCCGCTGCCGCACGCCAGGGTTTCGCCCACGCCGCGCTCGAACACGCGCAGGCGGATGCGATCCGGCGCGACGATCTCGGCAAAGCCGACGTTGACCGATCGCGGGAACGCGGACTCGCGCTGCAAAGCGCTGCCAAGCGCCACCACCCGCGCGGTGGTGATATCCACCACTTCGATCACGGCATGCGGGTTGCCCATCGACACCGCACCGAAGCGGACCGCCTGGCCATCGATGGCGATGGCATATTCGGCCTGCGCCGCGTCCCAGCCGTCGAGCGGGATCGAAGCGGGTTCGAACTGCGGCGTGCCCATGTCGACCACCATGCCGCCGTGCGCATCGCGGGTGACGGCGTGGCTGCCGCCGGGACTATCGATGACAAAGCTCCCTTGAGCTGGAGCGGCGCCGTCGCGCAGCAGCCAGGCCGCGATGCAGCGCGCACCGTTGCCGCACTGGCCGGCACCGGAGCCGTCGGCATTCCAGATGCGGTAAGACGCGACCGCCGTGGCCGTGCGCGGCGCTTCAACGGTCAGCAGCTGGTCGCAGCCGATGCCGGTGTGTCGGTCCGCCATGCACGTGCACAGCGCGGGATCGGGCGGCTCGGAGCCATCGCGCAGGTCGAGCAGCACGAAGTCGTTGCCCGCGCCATGCATCTTGCTGAAGCGCATGGCTGGCTTCAGCGGGCGGGCGTGCCGCTCGTGCCGGGCACGGGTTCCGACGGCGCAGGATCTGCGCTGGTGGCCGGCTCGGGCGGGCTCGGCTCCGTCGGCGGCACCACCACCGGCGCGGCGACTGGCTGCGCCGCGTCTCCGCTGGCAGGGTCCGGCAACACCAGCGGACCCTTGTTGCCGCAAGCGGCCAGGGCGAACAACAGCAACAACGATGCGATGCGAGTCATGCCAACAGTGTAGCGCGCGGTCATGTCACTTGGCCTCGGCCACGCCCAGCTCGTGGAGCATGAAGGCGTACATCTCAGCGGTCTCGCGGAAGCGGCGGAAGCGCCCGGACTTGCCGCCATGGCCGGCCTCCATGTTGGTGCGGAACACCAGGGGCTCGGTGCCGGTATTGACGTCGCGCAGGCGAGCAACGTACTTGGCCGGCTCCCAGTACTGCACCTGGGAATCCCACAGGCCGGTGCCGACGAACATCGCCGGGTAGGCCTGCTTCGACAGGTTGTCGTAAGGCGAGTAGCTGAGCATGTAGGCGTAGGACTCCGTGCTGGCTTCGGGGTTGCCCCACTCGTCGTATTCGTTGGTGGTCAGCGGGATGGACGCGTCCAGCATGGTGGTCACCACGTCCACGAACGGCACCTGCGACAGGATCACCCGGTAGTCCTGCGGTGCCATGTTGCTGACTGCGCCCATCAGCAGGCCTCCCGCGCTGCCGCCCATCGCCGCCACCCGGTCCCTGGCCGCGTACTTGTTGGCCACCAGCCAGCGGGTGACGTCGATGAAGTCGGTGAAGGTGTTCTTCTTGTTGAACAGCTTGCCGGCCTCATACCACTCGCGCCCCATTTCCTGGCCGCCGCGGATATGCGCCAGCGCATACACCATGCCGCGGTCGAGCAGGCTGACGATGCTGCCGTTGAACGCGGGGTCCATCGACGCGCCGTAGCTGCCGTAGCCGTATTGCAGCACCGCGCCGGTGCCATCGCGCTGGAAGTCCTTGCGATAGACCAGCGACACCGGGACCTTGGTGCCGTCGCGGGCGGGCACCCACACGCGCTCGGTCGCGTAACGCGATTGGTCGAAGCCGCCTAATACTGGCTGCTGCTTGAGCAGGCGACGCTCGCCGGTGCGCACGTTGACCTCATAGGTGGTGGCCGGGGTTGTCAGTGAGGTGTAGCTGTAGCGCAACCACTCGGTGTCCGGCTCGGCATTGACGTCGAGGCCCATCGAATACGCGGCTTCGTCGGTCTTGACGTACTCGCCGCTGCCGTCGGACTTGAGCACGCGCACCCGCTCCAGACCGCCCGAGCGCTCGGCGATGGCAGCGAAGCCGTCGAACATCTCCACGCCCTCGATGAACACCTTCGGGTCGTGCGCGATCCAGTCCTTCCAGTCCGCGCTGGAGGTGCTGCCATCGGCGGCGGTGACCAGCTTGAAGTTGGTGGCCCCGTCCGCATTGGTGCGGATCACCCAGCGCCCGTCGAAATGGTCCGCGTCGTACTCCACGCCGCGCGTGCGCGGGGCCAGCACCTTGAACTCGCGCGGGTCGGCGGCGGGCGCGTAGCGGAATTCGTTGGAGACCGTGCTGTCCAGGCCGATGACGATGTACTTGTCGTCGCGCGAGCGGCCGATGCCCATGTAGAAGGTGTCGTCGGCTTCCTCGTAGACCAGCACGTCATCCTTGGCGGGCGTGCCCAGTACGTGCTTCTTCACCCGCGTGCTGAGCAGGGTTTCCGGGTCGTTCTCGACGTAGAAGAAGGTGCGGTTGTCGTCCGCCCACACCACGTTGCCGGAGGTTCCGGTGATTGTGTCCGGAAGTGTCTTGCCCGTGCCGAGGTCCTTGACCCGCAGGGTGTACTGGCGGCGGCCGTTGGTGTCGTCGGCATAGGCCAGCAGGCGGTTGTCCGGGCTGACCTCGCGGCTGCCGACCGCGTAGTAGTCCTTGCCGGCGGCCATCGCATTGACGTCGAGCATGACTTCTTCGGCCGCTTCCATGCTGCCCTTGCGGCGGGCGTGGATCGGGTAGTCCTGGCCGGTCTCGAAGCGGGTGTAGTACCAGTAGCCGCGCTCGCGGTAGGGCACGCTGCTGTCATCCTGCTTGATGCGCGCCACGATCTCGTCGTAAAGCCTGTCCTGCAGCGGCTTGAGCGGCGCCATCACCGCATCCACGTAGGCGTTCTCGGCATCGAGGTAGGCCAGCATGTCCGGCTTGGTGCGCTTGTCGTCGCGCAGCCAGTAGTACTCGTCATTGCGCTCGGCGCCGTGCGGGGCTTTCACCACGTGCGGCTTCTTCACTGCATCCGGTGGCGTGGGCGGGGTCTGTGCGCTGGCGATGCTGCTCATGAAAATGACACCGGCTAGGAAGAGCGTGGGCTTCATGGGTGGGGCCTGCTGGAAGGATTCGCAATGCGACCGCGGACGGACGCGACGCTGCCGGCTCAGAGCCGGGAACCGCTCGCACTGCCGCGCGCGGGTCGC
>JAZKHR010000054.1:17165-21649 GCA_040385305.1 Pseudomonadota bacterium | reverse complement strand
GGTGGCCGGATAGTCCTGCTTCGGATCGAACAGGTGGTAAGGCGAAAAGGTCTGGATGAAGCTCCAGTCCGCCGTGTCCGGATCGCCGTATTCCGCCATCCACGAAGCGCCGGCCAACAGGTGGCTGTAGCGCTTCATGTCCAGCAGCGGCACCTGCACCACCACCGCGCCGAACAGCTCGGGGTACTGCATGAGCATGTTGCCGGTGAGCAGGCCGCCGTTGCTGCCGCCCTGGATGCCGAGGTGCGCGGGCGATGTGATCTTGCGTGCGATCAGATCCTGCGCCACAGCCGCGAAATCCTCGTACGCCTTGTGCCGGTTGGCCTTGAGCGCGGCCTGGTGCCAGCGCGGACCGTACTCGCCGCCGCCGCGGATGTTGGCGACCGCATACACGCCGCCCTTCTCCAGCCAGCCCTTGCCGACGCCACCGGAGTAGCCCGGCGTCATCGAGATCTCGAAGCCGCCGTAGCCATAAAGCAGGGTCGGCGCCTTGCCGTCCATGGCCAGGGTCTTCGGTCGGACCAGGAAGTAGGGAATCCGGGTGCCGTCCTTGGAGGTGGCGAAGTGCTGCTCCACCGCGTGGGTCGAGGCATCGAAGAACGCCGGGTTCGACTTCAGGACTTCCGGCTGCTTGCCGACCTCGATGATCGACAGCGTGGTCGGCGTCAGGTAATCGGTGACCGTCATCCACAACGCATCCGAGGTGTCGTCATCGACCGCACCGACGCCAACGTTGCCGATCGCCGGCGCGCCGACGAACGCACTCGACGCCCACCCGGACGCGCCGGGCGTGAGCACGCTCAGGCGGTTCTTGACGTCTTCCATCACGTTGAGCACGAGGTGGTTCTTGGTCCAGGTGTAACCGGCCAGCGAGGACTTCTCGGTGGGCTGGAACAACACGCTGAAGTCGCGCTTGCCGGCCATGAAGTCGTCGAAGCGGGTGGCGATCAACGAGCCGGGCGAGTAGGTCTTGCCGCCTGCCTCGTACGCGGCGCGAAGCTCCAGCAGCAGCCAGTCCTTGTGCACGGACTTGCTGGCCGAATTGGGCGCATCGACCTTGGCAAGCTGGCCGTCCTTGCCCCTCAGGTACAACTCGTCGTTGTAGAAGGCGATGGTGCGGCTGACGAAATCGCGCTGGTGGCCCGGCGTGTGGTCGCGGCTGGCGGCGATGTACATGTCGCCCGGCTTGCCGGTGTAGACCGTGGCCGCGCTGGCCAGCGGGGTGCCACGGTTCCACTGCTTGACGATGTTCGGGTAGCCGGAGCTGGTCATCGTGCCCGGGCCGAAATCGGTGAATACGTACACGCTGTTTTCGTCGATCCAGCCCAGCCCGCCCTTGGCCTCGGCACGGAAGAAGCCGTCCTTGATCCAGGTCTTGCTGGCCAGGTCGAACTCGCGGGTCACGTCGGCATCGGCGCCGCCGCGCGACAGCGCGATCAGGCAGCGCCGGTAGGCAGGCTTCAGGCAATCCGCGCCGTGCCAAACCCAGTTCTCGCCTTCTGCCTTGTTCAGTGCATCGAGGTCGAGCACGGTTTCCCACTTGGGCTGGGGCTTGCGGTACTCGTCCAGCGTGGTGCGGCGCCACAGGCCCCGCTCGTGCTGCTTGTCCTTCCAGAAGTTGTAGTAGAAATCGCCGATCTTCTGCACGCCGGGGATCTTTGCGTCGGAGTCGAGGATGGCGAGGATGTCCGACTCAAGCCGCTTGAACTCGGGGGTGCTGGCAAGTTCGGCTTCGGCCTTGGCATTGCGCGCGCGTACCCAGTCCAGCGACTTGTCCGCGCCAACGTCTTCCAGCCAGGCATAGGGATCATCGCCGCTTCCGTCACCAGACGAAGCCTGCGCCGAGGCGCCGGCGGCAAAGGCGAGCCCTGCCACCAGGCAGGCGTTGGAAAAATGGGACATGCGGCGCTCCGGGTCGAATCGTGATCAGCCCGGGACGCTATCACACGCGCACGGCACGCTGATGTGCCATCAGCCCTGTCGTTCAGGCCGCCCGCGGCAGCCGTGCCGGCCGACGCAGCGCCGGGTGACGCAATGCCTGCACGCGCCGGCGGCGAGGCAGGCGCAGCGCCAGCCCCGGCACGGGGAACCGGCGCAGGCTCCACCACGCCGCCAGCGGCATGCCAACCAACCACAACGGCAACCAACCCAGCAGTGCAGTGCTGCCACGCGCGGCGGGAATGAGCAGTACGGCCAAGGCGCCGACGGTCACGGCATGGCGCAGCAGGGAGTCGAGGTCATTGCGGGTCATGGCGGCGCTCCAGTGCAGGGTGGCGGCCAGACTCGCGCACGCCCTTCTCACTGGCTGCGACGCTCAGTACCCGGCGGCGTCCAGCGCCTTTTCCGCCTCGCGGCGGCCGATCTCGATCAGCTCCGCCGCGCGCCAGAATTCATAGAACTGGCAGGCGTCGCGGGGAATGCGGATCACCAGCTCGGGCGGATCCAGCGCCATCTGCACCCGCGCGATCTGGCCCTGCATGATGTCCACCGAACGCCCCAGTACCTCGGTCAGGCGCATGCCGGGCAAGCCGTCATCTTCGCCGCGTACGCGGTCCAGCTGCCGGCCCATCCAGCGGCCGAGCGCCGACTGCGGCAGCGAGGTGTCGTCATGCCCGGGATCGGCCGGGCTGCCGGTGGGCCGTTGCGGGAACCCGTGCATGTCCACGGCGATCAGGCGGTGCGCATCGGACAGGCGGGTGGCGGGGATCGGCATCGGCGCCAGCAGGCCGCCATCGACCAGGTCGCGCCCGTGCATGCGGCCGGGCGTGAACACGCCAGGGAAGGCGAACGAGGCACGCAGCGCCTGCCACAGCGGCCCGCTGCGCAACCAGACTTCGCGCTGGCGGACCAGGTCCACCGCCACCGCGACGAAGTCCACATCGAGGGTTTCGATCAGCGGGTCGCCGACCACCTCGCGCATGGCATCCACCAACCGGTCGCCGCGGACCAGGCCATCGTTGGCGAAGGAAGGCTCCGCCATCAGCCGCAGGAACTCGCCGCGGGTCATCGCCGCCAGCCGCGTCGCGAAGGCGTCCAGCTTGCCGGCGGCGAAGACCCCACCGATCAGCGCACCGCTGGAGGACCCCGCGACGGCCACGATGTTGAGGCCGCGCGCCTGCAGCGCTTCGATCACGCCGATCTGGGCAAGCCCGCGCGCGCCGCCGGCGCCCAAGGCCAAGGCAACCGGCTCGCCCGCGGCGATCCTTGGGGGGTCAGCGGCCGCCATGATCAGTCCTGGTAGTTGCCGAGCGCGAGCTGCAGCAGTGTGCGCGCCTGTTCGCGCAGCGCGTGCGGCTCCACGATCTCGGCGTCGCTGCCGTAATGCAGCACGTCCATCAGCAACTCGCGCGGCACCGAGTACGGCACCTTCAATTCGTACCGCCCGTCAGGCAGGAACCGGCCCTGCTGCTGCGAATGCCAATGCTCGTCCGCCACCCAACGCGCCGCCTTGGCGCTGAACAGGATGGTGGCCCAGCCTTTCGGCGCGCCGGAAAAGATGCCATAGCTGCCGGCCAGGTGCGCGTTGAGCTCGGCCTCGTCCACGTCGCGGGCGGTGCCGTCCTGCAGCCGCGCACCCGTGATGCGGTCGATCGAGAAACTGCGGAGCGCGTTGCGCTCCTCGTCCCAGGCATCCAGGTACCAGTTGTCGCGATAGTGGGTCAGCCGTTGCGGCGACACCGCGCGCCGGGTCTTCTCGTCGGTGGAACGCGCGCGATAGTCGAACACGATGCGCTTGCGCTCCAGCACGCTGGAGGCAACGATCCGGAACGCGTGTTCGTCCATCCTGCGCAGCCGGTGCGGCAGTACCCGCACCCGCTCCACCGGCCAGGTCTTGCCACCGGAATGCGCATCCAGCAGTTTCTCGACCCGTTGCTGCAACGGCGCCAGCGCGGAGGACAACATGCCGCCACTGCTGCGTTCGAGCAGTTGCTGCGCGGCCAGCAACGCATGCAATTCCTCGGAATTGAGCCAGAGGCCGGGCAATTCGAATCGCTCCGACTCGGCCTTGTCGTAGCTGAAGCCGGCTTCCCCATCGCCCGCCAGCGGCGCCATCAGGCCATCGCGCAGGAAGGCGATGTCGCGGTACACCGTGGCCCGCGAACAGCCCAGCTCGTCCTGCAGCCGGGCCACCGTCACCGGGCGGCGCGAAGCCTGCAGCACGCGGTGCAGGGCGATGATGCGTTCGTAACGATCCATGCGTCGATTATGCAGGGTGCCAGCCCGCGTGGCCTGCGTGCCAGGACCGGGAGTGCCGGACGCATCCGCCACCGGGGCCTGCGCGTAACTTCTTCCAGCCTTCGCCCGAACGGAGCCATGATGGCGCCTTGCGCGTCCGCGTAGCTGCACGCCCACCAACAGGACCTTGCATGGCCTTCGATACGATCCAGCAGTACTACGGCGAAACCCTCGAAGGCACCGGCGACCTCAAGACAGGCGCCTGTTGCAGCCCCGATGCCATGCCGGCGTACCTGCGCGCCTGGCTG
>JAZKHR010000054.1:0-17065 GCA_040385305.1 Pseudomonadota bacterium | reverse complement strand
GACTTCCGCGACGGCCGCATCGAGGACCTGTCCTCGGCCGGGATCGCGGATGCCAGCGTGGACGTGGTGATTTCCAATTGCGTGCTCAACCTGTCCGCCGACAAGGCGGCGGTCTTCGCGGAAATCCTGCGCGTGCTGAAGCCGGGCGGCGAGCTGTATTTTTCCGATGTCTACGCAGACCGCCGCATCCCGCGCGCGTTGCTGGACGATCCGGTGCTGCGCGGCGAATGCCTGTCCGGGGCGTTGTACATCGAGGATTTCCGGCGCCTGCTGCTGGCCCAGGGCGTGGCCGACTACCGCATCACCGCGCGCAGCCCGGTGCCGCTGCTGGATGATGACATCGAGGCGCGGATCGGCATGGTGAGGTTCGAGAGCATCACCGTGCGTGCGTTCAAGCTGGACCTGGAGGACCGCTGCGAGGATTTCGGCCAAGTCGCGAGCTACCTCGGCAGCATCCCGCATCATCCGCACCGTTTCGTGCTGGACGACCACCACACCTTCGAGCGCGACCGGCCGATGCTGGTCTGCAGCAATACCGCATCCATGCTGGCCGACACCCGCTATGGCGCGCATTTCGACGTCAGCCCGCGCCGCCGTCACTTCGGCCTGTTCGCGGCCTGCGCCGCGCCGCCCGCCGATGCCGGCGCCGCCGGCGCCTGCTGCTGAGCCCGGCGATGTCGCGCTCCAAGCTGCTGCTCCTGCTCGGCCTCGTCGGCATCGCCCTGGCCGTGTATTTCGGCGGCGGCGCCGAGTACCTGACCCTGGCCAAGCTGCAGTCGCTGCTCGGCCAGGCACGCGCGCAGGTGGAAGCAAACCCGGTGGGCGCTGCGCTCGCCTTCGCCGGCCTGTACATCGTGGTCACGGCGCTGTCGCTGCCGGGTGCAGCCCTGCTGACCCTGTTCGCCGGGGCGGTGTTCGGCCTCTGGCGCGGGGTGCTGATCGCATCCTTTGCGGCCAGCATCGGCGCGACCCTGGCCATGCTGGTGTCGCGCCACCTGCTTCGCGACAGCGTGCGCAAGCGCTTCGGCGAGCGGCTGAAGCGGATCGATGCCGGCATAGAGCGCGAGGGCGGCTTCTACCTGTTCGCGTTGCGGCTCGTGCCGGTGTTCCCGTTCTTCGTGATCAACCTGGCCATGGGCCTGACCGCGATCCGCACCTGGACCTACTACTGGGTCAGCCAGCTGGGCATGTTGGCGGGTACCTTCGTGTACGTGAATGCAGGCCGCGAACTGGGCCAGCTCAGCTCGTTGTCCGGCATCCTCAGCCCGCGACTGCTGCTGGCCTTTGCCGCGCTCGGATTGCTGCCGCTGATTGCGCGCAAGATCCTCGACCATCTGCGCGCGCGCCGCGTGTACAAGGGCTGGACCAAGCCGAACTCGTTCGACCGCAACCTGGTGGTGATCGGCGCAGGCGCCGCGGGCCTGGTGACCAGTTACATCGCCGCCGCCGTCCGCGCCAAGGTCACCCTGATCGAGAAGGCCGAGATGGGCGGCGACTGCCTCAAGCGCGGCTGCGTGCCCTCCAAGGCCCTGATCCGCGCCGCCCGCGCCGCCAGCGAAGCGCGCGAGGGTGGGCGCTTTGGCGTGGACGCCGGTGACATCACGGTGGATTTCGGCAAGGTCATGGCGCACGTGCACGCGTCGGTGCAGCGCATCGAGCCACACGATTCCCCCGAGCGCTACCGTTCGCTCGGGGTCGACGTGGTGCAGGGCGAGGCGAGGATCATTTCGCCATGGGAAGTCGATGTGAACGGCGCCACCCTGACCACGCGCAACATCGTGATTGCCGCAGGCGGACGCCCGCTGGTGCCGCAGATCCCCGGACTGGACCAGGTTGCCTACCTCACTTCCGACACGCTCTGGGAACTCAAGACCTTGCCGAAGCGCCTGGCCATCCTCGGCGGCGGCCCGATCGGCTGCGAACTGGCGCAGGCATTCGCGCGGCTCGGCAGCCAGGTGACCCTGGTCGAGATGGGCCCGCAGTTGCTGGCTCGCGAAGATGGCGATGTCGCCGCCGTGGTGCAGGACGCACTCGAGCGCGATGGCGTCGATATGCGCCTCGGGTACCAGGCCGTCGAGGTCAAGCCGGGGGATGCGCCGGCCCTGGTCGTCGAGCACGATGGTGACAAGGCAGAGATCGGCTTCGACGTGCTGCTGCTGGCGATTGGCCGCAGCGCCAACATCGAAGGTTACGGCGTGGACGCGCTGGACCTCGGCCTGCGCAAGAACCAGACCATCGAAACCGACGAATTCCTGCGCACCCGCTTCCCCAACATCTACTGCGTCGGCGATGTCACCGGTCCGTATCAGTTGACCCATGCCGGTGCCCACCAGGCCTGGTATGCAGCGGTGAATGCGCTGTTCGGCGGCTTCAGGTCGTTCCGCGCCGATTACCGGGTCGTGCCGGCCTGCACGTTCACCGAGCCGGAAGCCGCGCGCGTGGGGTTGAGCGAGGCCGAAGCCAAGGCGCAGGGCACCGACGTCGAAGTGGTCAAGGTCGAGCTCGCGAAGCTCGACCGTGCCATCGCCGAAGGCGCCACCGCCGGCTTCGTCAAGGTGCTGGTGGCGCCGGGCAAGGACACCATCCTCGGTGCCAGCGTGGTCGGCGAACGCGCCGGCGAACTGATCGCGGTGCTGGCGCTGGCGATGAAGCAGGGCATCGGCCTGGACAAGATCCTGGGCACCGTGTTCGCCTATCCCACCTTCGCTGAAGCCATCAAATCGGTGGCCGGGGAGCGTCGCAAGCGCCACCAGCCGGAAAAGCTGCTGGGCTTCGCCGAACGCTACCATCGGTGGCAGCGTGGAGGCACCCGATGACCGTGCGAGCCTGCGCCCTGCTGCTCACTGGGCTGCTCTCCACTGCCGCGTTCGCAGCGCAACCCGCGCGTTTCTCGGGCGCGTCGGTTGGCACCACGCTGCCGAACGGATGGAGCGTGCAGCCGATTCCCGGGGTCGAGCGCCAGACGCGTTTCGACCTGGTCACGGCGGACGGCGGCACCGTCTTGCGCGCGCGCGCCGACAACGCTGCTGCATCGCTGCGCGCCAGGGTCGATATCGATGCCGCGACCACCGGGCAGCTGGCCTGGCGCTGGAAGACCGAACGCGTGCTCGCCACCGCCGACCTCACCTCCAAGCAGGGCGATGACTTCGCGGCGCGGCTGTACGTATTCTTCGACCGCAAGGCGGCGCAGATGAGCCTGGCCGAACGCGTGGCCTACAAACTGGGCCGCGCCCGCTACGGCGACCAGCTGCCCGCGGCAGCGCTGTGCTATGTCTGGGACAACAGGCAGCCGGTCGGCACGATGCGCGACAATGCCTATACCGGCTTCGTCAAGATGATCGTGGCCACCAGCGGCACCGCGCGCCAGGGCGACTGGGTGACCTTGCAGCGGGACATCGCCGCCGATTACCGGCGCGCCTTCGGCACCGCGCCGCCGCGCATCACCGGGATCGCGGTGGCGGTGGACACCGACAACACGGGGGAATCGACGGTGAGCTGGTTCGGGGACATCCGCTTCGCAGCCAGGGCAGGCGCGCCATGAACGCCGTGCTGGCCGCCCCCACCCGCTCTTTCGCGCGAACCCTTGCGCGCCATGGCATTGCCCTGCCCCGCACGCCGCTGGAAATCCTGCAGGTCAACCTGACCGCGCGCTGCAACCTGGCCTGCACGCATTGCCACGTCGAATCCGGGCCCAAGCGCAGCGAGGCGCTGGATGCGAGCGGCATTGCGCGGCTGATCAAGCTGATGGACACGGCGCCGGCGCTGCACACGCTGGACCTCACCGGCGGCGCGCCGGAGCTGCACCCGCAATTTCGCGAGCTGGTGGTCGCAGCGCGTGCGCGCGGGCTCAAGGTCATCGACCGCTGCAACCTGACCGTGCTGTTCGAGCCTGGGCAGGAAGACACCGCCGCGTTTCTGGCGGCGCAAGGCGCGGCCGTGGTGGCCTCGCTGCCGTGCTACACGCCGGGCAACGTCAACAAGCAGCGCGGCAAGGGGGTGTTTGGCCAGAGCATCGAAGCACTGCAAAAGTTGAACGCACTAGGTTATGGCCAGCCCGGTAGCGGACTGGAGCTGGACCTGGTCTACAACCCGATCGGCGCGCGCCTGCCGCCTTCGCAGGCAGGCCTCGAGCAGGATTACCGCCAGCGGCTGTACGACGATTTCGGCATCGCCTTCAACAGCCTGTTCACCATCACCAACATGCCGATCAAGCGCTTCCTGCATGAACTCGAGCGCGATGGCGAACTCGACGCCTACATGCAGCTGCTGATCGACAACTTCAATCCGCGCGCGGCGCTGGGCGTGATGTGCCGCAACCTGGTCTCGGTGGGCTGGGACGGCGGCCTGTACGACTGCGATTTCAACCAGATGCTGGGCATCGAGCTTGGCCACGCGCGCACCACGCTGTGGGACATCGAACGGCTGGACGAAATCGAGCTGCGCCCGATCGCCTTCGCGCGCCACTGCCATGGCTGCACTGCCGGCGCCGGCAGCAGTTGCGGCGGCAGCCTGGCGTGAACCTGGTGCGCTCGCCCGGCAACGCCGAACATCCGGCTGTCGGCACGGCGGCCCCCGATTTGTCGATCATCATTCCGGTCGGCCCCGGCGATGCTGCCTGGCGCGGATTGATCGAGCAGCTGGCGGGTCTCGCACCGCGCCCGCAAGTGGTGCTGGTTTTCGCCGAGGGCGATGTGCAGTCGAGTGCTGCGCCGGTCGACTGCGTCGTTCGCTCCGCACCGGCCGGGCGCGCCCACCAGCTCAACGCGGGGATCACGGCAGCGGAGGGAGAGTGGCTGTGGCTGCTGCACGCCGATTCACGCCTGCATGACGAGACCTGGCTGGCCCTGCGCGTCCATCTTGCCGATGCACCGAGCGGCATCGGCTGGTTCCGGCTTGCATTCACCGACGACGGGCCGTGGCCGATGGCGCTCAATGCGCTCGGCGCGAACCTGCGCGCACGCTGGCTGGGCCTGCCGTTCGGGGACCAGGGCTTCGTGCTGCATCGCCATGACGCCGCGCGCCTGGGTCCATTCGATCCTGGCCTTGCCTGTGGTGAAGACCACGCCATGGTCTGGCATGCACGCAGGCTCGGCCTGCCGTTGCGGCCCATCGATGCCGCCCTGTCCACCAGC
This sequence comes from Pseudomonadota bacterium, assembly GCA_040385305.1. GTDB lineage: Bacteria > Pseudomonadota > Gammaproteobacteria > Xanthomonadales > Xanthomonadaceae > Thermomonas. The sequence goes on along the minus strand of JAZKHR010000054.1, from coordinate 11,933 downwards.
GCGCGCAAGTACGCCGAGCACGGCTGGTTGCGCACCACCCTGCGCCACCTGTGGCTGACCGCCGCGCAGTCGCACCGGGAATCGCGGCGCGCATGAGCCTGCGCGTGGGGCTGGCCATCTTCGTCAAGACGCCCGGGCATTCGCCGTTGAAGACGCGGCTCGCACGCGCTATCGGCATTGAGGCCGCACAGCATTTCCATCTGCTCGCGGCGGCAGCAGTGGCAGCAGTGGCGACCAGCGCTCGACGGGACCGTCTCGCATTGGTCCCGCATTGGGCCGTCGCGGAAGCCGGCGCACTTGGGCATCCGTCTTGGCGCGCGTTGCCGACGATTGCACAAGGCGAAGGGGATCTTGGTGAGCGCATGGGACGCGTGACCGACAGCCTGCTTGCCAGGTTCGATGCCGCGCTGCTGCTGGGCGCCGATGCCCCGCAGATCGAGCCCGGCGACCTCGGCGCAGCCGTGGATGCACTGGCAACCCACCGTTACGTCATCGGCCCCAGCGCAGACGGCGGGTTCTGGCTGTTCGCCACGCGTGGCGAGGTTCCCTCCGCGGCGTGGTCGGCGACCCCCTGGTCGCAACCCGACACGGCCGCGCGCTTTTGCCAAGCCCTGGGCGACGACCCGATTGATCCACCCACCGCACGCCTGCGCAGCCTGCGCGACGCCGACACCGCCGAAGACCTGCCACCACTGCTGTCCGCGCTGGACGCACTACGTGATCCGCTGCCCGAGCAGCAACGCCTGGCAGACTGGCTGCGCGCGCAGTCGCTCTAACGCCGCACGAAAGGCTCGCGCAACAGTGAAAGGAAGTGGGTCGCATCCCGCTCGTCCACCCCGGCCACGCCGAAGTCCTGCGGCTGCTGGCGCGCCTGCGCCGCATAACTGCCGAACAGGTGGTCCCAGACGCTGAGGTTGAAGCCGAAATTCCGCCGCTGCTCGTCGCCATGGGTGGAATGGTGGATGCGATGCATGTTGGGCGTGACCACTAGCGCGCGCACCGGCCGGTCCAGCCACGCCGGCAGGGCCAGGTTGGCGTGGGTGACCAGTGCGAAACTCGACAGCAGCACTTCGAACACCATCGCTGCCAGCGGGGAGACGCCAAGAGCGACGACCAGCGCCACCTTGAAGCCGAGCGACAGCAGGATCTCCAGTGGATGGAAGCGCAGTGCCGACGTGGCGTCCAGGGTCACGTCCAGGTGATGGGCCCGGTGCAGGCGCCACAGCAGGGGCCATGCATGCAGCAGTCGGTGCTGCCAATAGATCGCCAGGTCCAGCAGCACCAGCGCAACGGCCAGGCCAAGCCACGCCGGCAGCTCGAACTGGTTGAGCAGCCCGAACCCGCGTACTTGCGCCCAGGCGGCAACCCCAACCACGCCGACCGGCAGGGCCCGCCGCACCAGCACGGTGCCGACCAGGATCAGCCCGAAGTTCGCAGGCCAGCGCCGGCCTCGCATGGCAGGCGGGTTGGGTCCGCCAATGACGGCCTCCAGCACCAGCAGCGCCAACAGGACACCGACGAAGATGCCACCACGCAGGGCGATGTCGGCGGGAATGGTCATGGCGTGATTATGTCTCTTGGTGCCACGCGGAACTGTTGCGCTGTCGACTTGTCACGGAAGCAGTCGCTCGGTGGGCTGCGCTGGATAACGCGGACGCGGCACAATGGGGCATGGCCGACCACGCCCCGAAGCAGCCCGTGTTGAATCTGTCGCCGTCGCCCGGCGACGAGGTCAAGAGCACCACCTGCTACATGTGCGCCTGCCGTTGCGGCATCAAGGTGTGGCTGCAGGACGGGCGCATCCGCTACATCCAGGGCAATCGCGACCATCCCGTGAACCAGGGGGTGCTGTGCGCCAAGGGCGCGAGCGGGATCATGCAGCACTACTCACCGGCGCGGCTGCGCAAGCCGCTGCTGCGGGTGGGCGAGCGCGGCAGCGGCGAGTTCCGGGAAATCGAATGGGACGAGGCGATGGACCTCGCCACGTCCTGGCTGAAGCCGATCCGCGAGCGCAACCCCGACGAACTCGCGTTCTTCACCGGCCGCGACCAGTCGCAGGCGCTGACCGGTTGGTGGGCGCAGCAGTTCGGCACGGTCAACTACGCCGCGCACGGCGGGTTCTGCTCGGTGAACATGGCGGCCGGCGGCCTGTACTCGGTGGGCGGCAGCTTCTGGGAATTCGGCGAGCCGGACTGGGAGCACACCCGCCTGTTCATGCTGTGGGGCGTGGCCGAAGACCACGATTCCAACCCGATCAAGCTCGGTCTCGGCAGGCTCAAGGCGCGTGGGGCCAAGGTCATCGCGGTTAATCCTGTGCGCAGCGGTTACGGCGCGATCGCAGACGAGTGGATCGGCATCCGTCCCGGCACCGACGGCCTGTTTGCGTTCGCCCTGATCCACGAATTGCTCAAGGCCGACCGCATCGACCTCGATTACCTGGTGCGCTATGCCAACGCGCACTGGCTGGTGATCCGCAATCCGGGCGGCGCCGACGACGGCCTTTTCGCGCGCGATGCCGCCGGCGTACCGCTGTGCTGGGACCGCACGACCAATGCCGGCACGGATGCAGGCGCCATCGATATTGCACCTGCCGTGGTCGGCGAGTACACCCTCGACGACGGCCGCGTTGCGGTGCCGGTGTTCCAGCTGGTCGCCGAACGCTACCTCGACCCGCAATACGCGCCCGATGCGGTCAGCGAGCGCTGCGGCGTCCCCGCCGACACCATCCGCCGCATCGCCCGCGAACTCGCCGCTGCCGCCTTTGACTCGAAACTCTCGCTGCCCATCGCCTGGACCGACAGCTGGGGCCGCGAGCATGCGGAGATGATCGGGCGCCCGGTCTCCATGCACGCCATGCGCGGCATCAGTGCACACAGCAACGGCTTCCACACCTGCCGCGCGCTGCATCTGCTGCAGCTGCTGCTGGGCGCTGTTGATGCGCCGGGCTCGTTCCGCTATCAGCCGCCGTTCCCCAAGCCCATTCCGCCGGCGAATCGTCCTGGCAAGGTACGCAATGCCGATGGCGTGCTCGATGCGCCGCCGCTCGGCTTCGTGCATGGTCCGGAAGACCTGCTGGTGGATGCGCAGGGGCAGCCGCTGCGCATCGACCATGCGTTCTCCTGGAGTTATCCGCTGTCGGCGCACGGCATGATGCACACCGTGATCCGCAACGCGTGGGCTGGTGATCCGTACAGGATCGACACCTTGCTGATGTTCATGGCCAACATGAGCTGGAACTCGGCGATGAACACCGGGGAGACCATGCACTGGCTCATCGACAAGGATGAAAGCGGCGAGTACAAGATCCCGCGCATCATCTATTCGGATGCGTATGCGTCGGAGATGGTGGCGTATGCGGACCTGGTGCTGCCGGACACGACGTACCTTGAGCGCTTCGACGCGATCAGCATGCTCGACCGCCCGATTTCCGACGCCGATGGCGCGTCTGATGCGATCCGCCACCCGCTGTTCGACGCCGCCTCGCAACAGGACGACGATGGCGGCAGCGAGCGAGACGTGCGCGGCTTCCAGTCCGTGCTGATCGACCTTGGCACGCGCATCGGCCTGCCGGGCCTGATCAACGACGACGGCAGCGCGAAATACAGTGACTACGCCGACTACATAACGCGCCACGAACGTGCCCCGGGCGTCGGCCTGTTGGCCGGCTGGCGCGGCGAGGACGGCGCATCGCACGGCAAGGGCGCGCCCAATCCCGGCCAGCTGCAGCGCTACATCGACAACGGCGGCTTCTGGCGGGAGGAAATCCCGGAGCGCGCGCGCTACTACAAGATGGCCAACCGCGATTACCTGCAGTGGGCGCAGCGCTTCGGCTTCGTGCCCAACGACGCGCCGATCGTACTGCAGCTGTACTCGGAAACCCTGCAGAAATTCCGCCTGGCCGCGCACGGCCACGGCGCCACGCAACCGCCGGCCGAGCACCGCGAGCGCGTGGCGACCTATTTCGACCCGATGCCGATCTGGTACGAGCCGTTCGAGCACGACCAGACCAGCCGCACGGCCTTCCCGCTCAACGCCGTGACCCAGCGCCCGATGTTCATGTACCACGCGTGGGGCAGCCAGAATGCGTGGCTGCGGCAGATCGCCACCCGCAACTGGCTGTACATGCATCCCGACACCGGCGCGCAGTACGGCATTAGCGACGACGACTGGATCGATGTCAGCTCGCACCACGGCACGATCACGGTGCAGGCAAGACTGGCCGCCAACGTGCAGCCCGACACGGTGTGGAGCTGGAACGCCATCGGCAAGCGCAAGGGGGCTTGGAAGCTGGCCGCGAACGCCCCGGAATCGCGCAAGGGGTTCCTGCTCAACCACCTGATTTCCGATGTCACCCCGAAGGGTGACTACGCCAACGCAGATCCTGTCACCGGCCAGGCCGCGTGGTTCGACTTGCGCGTCTCGATCCGCAAGGCGACTGCGCAGGACAACGCCGGCGAGAGCGCACCGCAGTTCGCGCCGCTGAAATTCGATGAAGCCGACGATCGCCCGCTGCGCTATGGCGCGCAGTTCCGCAGGGCGGGCCTGCGCCGATGACGCGCGCACATCTGATGGCGTGGAGCTGCGTACTGCTGGGCAAGGGCGCGTTGACGCTCGCCGCGCTGCGCCTGCTCGGGCTGGCCGATCCATGGCCCGCCGCCCCGCTGTGGCCAACGGGGCTAGCCCTGGTCGCCATCGGCGTGGCGTTGTTGTGGCGACGGGACCCCGCATGACCGGATTGCCGCCACCGTCGAAGAAAAAGCTCGGCCTGGTCATCGACCTCGACACCTGCGTCGGCTGCCACGCCTGCGCGACCAGTTGCAAGGAATGGAACGCGGGCGGCATCGCCGGTCCACTGACCGACGAGCGACCCTATGGCAAGGCGCCGCAGGGTGTGTGGTTCAACCGCGTGCACAGCTATGAGGTCGCGGCGACCGACTTCACCACGCCGGCCCATGATCCCGGTGCGCATGATGCGCTGGGGCTCGGCAGCGCGCGCCCCGCGTCAACCACGGCATGCAGCAACACCGGATCGATCGCGCAGGAAGCCGCGCAGCCGGCGATGACGCTGCACTTCCCGCGCTCCTGCCTGCACTGCGAAACCCCGGCCTGCGTCACCGTTTGCCCCACCGGCGCCAGCTACAAACGCGCTGAGGACGGCATCGTGCTGGTGGACGAGGACAAATGCATCGGCTGCAAGCTGTGTTCGTGGGCCTGCCCGTATGGCGCCCGCGAATACTCCGAAGTCGAAGGCGTGATGAAGAAATGCACGCTGTGCGTGGACCGCATCTACAACGACAAGCTGGACGAGGCGGACCGCGAGCCTGCCTGCGTGTCCGCCTGCCCCACCCGCGCACGCCACTTCGGTGACCTCGGGGATCCGGATTCCGCGGTATCGAAGCTGGTGGCCGCGCGCGGCGGCGTGGCGCTGCTGCCCGAACTGGGCTACGCCCCGGTCAACCGCTACCTGCCGCCACGGCCGCGCCGCAGTGCTACCCCGGAAATCGATGGTGCCGAGACAACGCACCCTACTGAATCATCCGGCGGCCTCTCGCGCTGGATCGATCGCCTCCTCCAACGCTGAAGGACACACCCATGGCCGACACCCTGATCCAGATCACCACCACTTCCACCTTCGAAGGCCGCCGCATCGTTGAGTACAAGGGACTGGTGGGCGGCGATGCGATCCTGGGCGCCAACATGTTCCGCGACCTGTTTGCCGGCCTGCGCGACCTGGTCGGCGGCCGCTCCGGCAGCTACGAGAAAGTGCTGCGCGCGGCCAAGACCGAAGCGCTCGAGGACATGATGGCGGCCGCACGCGAACGCGGTGCCAATGCCGTGGTCGGCGTGGACCTGGACTACGAGACCATCCAGATCCAGGACGGCGGCTCGATGCTGATGGTGTCTTGCTCGGGCACCGCGGTGGTGATCGAGTAACGATGCACCCCGCTTTCTCCGTCATCGCCTTCACCACCCTGTCCGGCGCCGGTTACGGTTTGCTGTTCTGGGCAGCGTTCGCGGCACTGGCCGCCGCCGCATCGGCGCGCGCGCTGCTGGTCGCGCTGGCGCTGGCGCTTGTGCTGTGCAGCGTTGGCCTCCTCGCGTCGCTGCTGCACCTGGGCAAGCCGCTGCGCGCGTGGCGCGCGTTCTCGCAATGGCGCACCTCATGGCTGTCGCGCGAGGGAGTCCTGGCCATGCTGACCTATGTGCCTGCCGTGCTGCTCGGCGCCGCCCTGTTGCCGGCGATGCTCGATGACCGCACGCCAGGCGCGGTTCCCGAGTTGAACGTCGCCGGCGTTGCGGTGGCGCTGCTGGTGATCGCCTGCGCGCTGGCGACCGTGTATTGCACGGCGATGATCTACGCCTCGCTGACGCCGATCCCGGCGTGGCGGCATCGGCTGGTGCCACCGGTCTATGTCGGCTTCGCGCTGCTGACAGGGGGGTTGATGCTGCTCGCCCTCGCCAACCCGACCGAAAACATCGTCGGCCACATTGCCGCCAAGGCCGTCATGGCGTTGGCGCTTGTGCTGTGGCTGGCCAAGTGGCGCTACTGGCGCGATATCGCCGCGCCGTTGCCGGCAACGCGCGGAGCCGCGGTGGGCCTGGCGGAGCGGAGGGTGTCGGTGTTCGAGCGCCCGCACACCGAAGCCAATTACATCACTCGCGAGATGGCCTTCGTGGTGGCGCGCAGGCATGCGCTGCAGTTGCGCTTCGCGTCGGTAGTCCTGTTTGCGCTGGTGCCGACGCTCTGCATGCTGGCGGCGCTGTTGCTCGAGGATGCTGGCGCAATGCCGTGGTTCGCGATCGCCGCGGGCAGCGCCCTGGCCGGGACCTTCGTCGAGCGCTGGCTGTTCTTCGCCGAGGCCCGGCACATGGTGACGCTCTACTACTGATCAACTCCCGCGTCGTCAGAGCCTTGCTGCGTCCAGGTGGGTCAGGTAGAGGCGCAGGTCGAACTCCAGCTGGTGGTAGTCGGGCGCCATGTGCGTGCACAGCTGGTAGAAGGCCTTGTCGTGCTCGGGCTCCTTGAGGTGCGCCAGCTCGTGCACCACGATCATCTTCAGGAACTCGGCCGGCGCGTCGCGGAACACGCTGGCGATGCGCAGTTCGCGGCTGGCCTTGAGCCTGCTGCCCTGCACCCGCGAAATGGCGGTATGGGTGCCCAGTGCGTGCTTCATCACCTGCAGCTTGCTGTCATAGACCACCTTGCCCAGCGGCACCGCCTTGCGCATGTGTCGTTCCTTCAGCGCCTGCACGTAGGCGTACAGCTGGCCATCGTTGCGAACGGCGTGCGGCTCGCCGTACTTGTCCGCCAAATGCGCAGCGAGCCGTCCTTCGGCCAGCATCTGTTGCACCCGTTCCTGCACGGGTGGTGGATAGCCCACGAGGTACTTCAGGACTTGCATTGGCAGGCGCAGCAGCGAAAGGGGCGATGCGTATGATGGGACGGATTCCCCCGACAAGACAGCGCGACATGGCCAAGCCGACCCTGCTCCAGGAACAGTTGCTGAAGGCGGGCCTGGTGAAGAAGTCCAAGGTCGCCGCGGTGGCGCGCGAGCAGAACAAGGCCAAGCACGCCAAAGCGCCGCCGGCCCCGAACGAGGTCAAGCTTGAAGCCGAGCGGGCCCGTGCCGAGAAGGTCGAGCGTGACCGTGCCCTGGCAGCCGGGCAAAAGGCCCAGGCACGCATCGCCGAACTGCGCGCGCAGGCGCGGCAGATCATCGAAGACAAGAAGATCCCGCGCGCGGGCGAGATCGAATACCGCTTCACTGCCGACGGCGCCATCCGCACGGTGCTGGTCAACGAGGCCCTGCGCAGGCAACTCGCATCAGGTGCCCTGGTGATCGCCCGCCTCGGCGAGCGCTACGAATTGTTGCCGCGCGCCGCCGGCGACAAGGTCCGCGAGCGCGATGCCAGCATGATCGTGCTCGATCACGGGGCAGTCAGCGGAGCGTCGAGCACTGCCGCGAACGCCGATGACGATGCCTATTACGCGCAGTTCCAGGTGCCGGACGACCTGGTCTGGTAGTTGCGCTGCCCGAGGCTCGCCCGCGCGAAGCAGTCGGCGTGAGCCCTACAGATTTGCATCAATGAGATCGCGCGCACCTTGCGCCAGCAGCAACTCCGCCACCTCTTGACCCAAGTCGTCCGGCGCATCGTGAATGCCCTGCGCATCCGCGCGCACGCTGCGGCCATCCGCCACCGAACCGACCGATCCCGACAGGTGCAACTGCCCGCCATCGAGCCAGGCATACGCAGCGACCGGCACATGGCAGCTGCCGTGCAGCGCGCGGTTCATCGCGCGCTCGGCACTGACGCAGGTGCGGGTATTGGCGTCGTCAAGCGCCGCGCACAGCGCAGCGATGGTGGGGTCGTCATCGCGGCATTCGATGGCGATGGCGCCCTGCGCCGGCGCTGGCAGCCAGTCCGGCGCATCCAGCCGGGCGCGGATTCGCGCATCGAATCCGAGCCGCTGCAAACCTGCGCAGGCGAGCACGATGGCGTCAAACTCGCCAGCATCCAGCTTGGACAGACGCGTGTTGACGTTGCCGCGCAAATCCAGAAGTTCGAGGTCCGGGCGCAACGCGCGCAATTGCGCCTGCCTGCGCAACGAGGAGGTGCCAACACGCGCGCCTTCCGGCAGCGACGCGATGTCATCGAAATGGTGGCTGACAAACGCGTCGGCATGGTCGCCGCGGGCAAGGATCGCCGGGAGCATGAAGCCCGGCTCCAGTTCCATGGTCACGTCCTTGAGCGAGTGCACCGCGCAGTCGGCATCGCCGCGCTGCATCGCCAGCTCCAGTTCCTTGAGGAACAGGCCCTTGCCGCCGATCGCCGCCAGCGAGCGGTCCAGCACCTCGTCGCCGCGCGTGCTCATCGGCACCAGCACGACTTCCAGGCCTGGGTGGGCCACGCGCAGCAAGTCGGCGGCATGTTCGCTCTGCCACAGGGCGAGCGGGCTTTTGCGGGTGGCGATGCGCAGCGTGGTCATGCGGGCATTATCGCCCGCGCGGTGCCACGACGCGGCGGTGCCGTCGCGCCCGTAGGGGTTCGAGCGCGCCATGGACGGCGCGCCCGCGCATCGGAGCCGGACGCGAAGCCTAAGCGGCGAACCCCTGCGAGCGTGACGGCAGCGACGCAGCCAGGAATCACAGGTGCTTCAGCGTCTCCCGAAGCTGCGCCACGCAGCGCCGGCTCACTTCCAGCGGATGCTCGCCGTGGCGCAGCACGGCCTGGGTGTGGCCGTCGCCGATGCGGCGCAATTCGCTGATTTCGTGGCGGGCGACTAGGCAGTTGCGGTGGATGCGCACGAAGCGATCGGAGAATTCGTGCTCCAGCGACTTCAGCGATTCCTCGATCAGGTCCTCGCCGCGCGCGTGGTGCACCACCACGTATTTTTCCTCGGCCTGCAGGTAGTGGATGTCCTCCACCGGGATCAACCGCAGGCTGCCGCGCAGGCGCGCGCACAGGTGGGTGCGGCGCTGGCTGCCGCCTTCGTCGCCTTCGTGCTGCGCGCGCCCGGCGGCGAAGGTCCGCACGCGGTCAAGCGCGGCGGCCAGGCGTTCCTGGCGCACTGGCTTGACCAGGTAATCGATTGCCTGCGCGTCGAAGGCGGACAGGGCGTGCGCGTCGAACGCGGTACAGAACACCACGGCCGGGCGCGGCTCGAACGCGGCCAGGTGGCGCGCGGTTTCCAGACCATCGATGCCCGGCATGGAGATATCCAGCAACACCAGGTCCGGCTGGTGTTCGGCGCAGCCGTGCAGGGCGGCGTGGCCGTCGCCAGCTTCGGCCACCACTATTACGTCGGCTTCGCCGGCCAGCAGCGCGCGCAGGCGGTCGCGCGCCAACGGCTCGTCGTCGGCGATCAGCACCCGCATCGGTCCTGCCGTCATGTCGCGGCCTCGGCGCCCAGCGGCACCAGGAATTCCGCCTGATAGTAGCCCTCGTCCCAGCGTCCGGTCATCTGCGCGCGCTTGCCGAAGGCATAGGCAAGGCGTTGGCCGATGCTGTGCCGCGCGTGTTGGGCACCGCCGCCCTGCGCATCCAGCTCGCGCGGCGGCGGCGCCGGGTTGCGCACCCACACCCGCAGGTGGCGTGCCTGTTGTTGCAGGCCGACCTCGATGGTGCCCCCCGCGGGCAGCCGCGACACACCGTGCAGCACCGCGTTTTCCAGCAGCGGTTGCAACACCAGCCGCGGCAGGGGTTGCGACCAGGGCAACGGTTCCTCGCGTTGCCAGCGCACGCGCAGGCGCTCGCCCAAGCGCAGTTGTTCGATGGCAAGGTACTGCTCGGCCAGGGCCACTTCCTCCGCCAGGGTGGAATTGCCCGCACCCGCGCCCAGCGCCGCGCGGAAAAGATCCGAAAGATCCAGTACCGCGCGCTCGGCGAGCACCGGATCCTGGCGCACCAGGCTGGCGATGGTGTTCATGCTGTTGAACAGGAAGTGCGGGCGGATCCGCGCCTGCAACGCATCGGCTTCGGCGCGCGCGCTGGCGCGTACCTGCGCGCGCCAGGCATCGACGGCGTAGAGGTACGGCAGCACCGTCGCCATCACCACTCCCGTGATGGCCGCGCTGCCGGTGGCGAAGCGCTCCACCGACACCGTGTCCGGCACCATGCCGGTGCCGAGGTTGCCATCGATCAGGTAGAGCATGGCGGCGCCGAGCGCTGCGACCAGCGCAGCCAGCAGCAGCGCAAGCGCACCCCCGACCACGCGGGGTAGCCGTGACAACGGTGCCCGCATCACGCACAGCAGCACCGAAACAGTCAGCGCCATCCACAGCGCGAACCCGCTGGCGGAAACGAAGCGCGCCGGCGTCCACGGCTCCCCGCCATCCGGCGCCAGCGCGATCAGCACCACCACCAGTTCCGCCACGCCCAGCATGGTGGCGAGGCGGGTCAGCCGGCACAGGTCCGGCAGCCATGGCGTGGACGGCGCCGGGTCGCTCATCTCAGCCAGCCGCGAAGCGCGCCGTCATCCAATCGCCCATGTCGCGGATCTCCTCGGCGCATACCGCGTGCTGCATCGGGTAGCGGTGCCACTGCACGTCGAACCCGAGCGAGCGCATGGCCGTGGCACTCCTTTCGCCACCGGCGTAAGGGACCACCGGATCGAACTGGCCGTGCGCCATGAACAGCCGCTGGGCGTTGGCCTGCGTCTGCAGCGCGGCCTGCGCCTGCTCCAGCGGCATCGGCAGGTAGGTCGAAAGCGCCATGAGGCCCGCCAGCGGTTGCGGGCGCGCGATTCCCGCCGCCAGGGTCACCGCGCCACCCTGCGAAAAACCGGCCAGCAGCAGGCGATCGGGCGGAATGCCACGTTCGCCCTCGCGTGCGATCAAGGCATCCACCTGCATGACGGATTCCGCCACGCCCTCGTGGTCCGCGCGATTGGCAAGGTCGAAGTCGCGGATGTCGTACCACGCGCGCATGCGCGCGCCGCCGTTGATGGTCACCGCGCGCACCGGCGCATGCGGGAACACGAAGCGGATGGATGGCCAGTCGCGGCGAACCCCGTCGCGCATCAGCAACTCGGGCACGATCGGAGCGAAGTCGTTGCCATCGGCGCCGAGGCCGTGCAGCCACAGCACGCTCCAGCGCGGGGCGGTCCCGGTTTCCTGTTCCACCGTCTCCAGCAGGTGCGCCATTGCCGCTCCGTTCGTGGTGTTCCGCCAGCAGCCAGTTTAGCCCTGCCTCGGCGCAGCGCATCCCGCTGGCATGCATCCGCGGGTGGCGGGCGTGGGCAAGGCTTGCGAGGCGGGTGCGGGTGCGGACGCGGGCGTACCCTCGCACGGTGACTCGCGTGACCTGAATGCGGTACTTTGCGAGACAGTCGCCCGCCGGATGCAAAGCAGGTACACGTTCCAGTGCACAGCAGCCTTCGCACCTTGGCAGGACGTTCCGCCGACCACGGCGCACAACCGTGGCCGGCGAAC
>JAZKHR010000053.1:0-49660 GCA_040385305.1 Pseudomonadota bacterium | reverse complement strand
CGGACCTCGCCCTGCTGTTGCGCGCAGGCGCGCTGGCGGCACCGATGGATTTCATCGACGAACGCACCATCGGCCCCAGCCTGGGCAAGGACAACATCCGTCGCGGCACCACCGCGGCCCTCTTCGCGTTCGTGTTCGCGCTGGTGTTCTTCCTCATCTATTACCGCATGTTCGGCATCGTCACCTGCCTTGCGCTGCTGATGAATTTGCTGCTGGTGATCGCGCTGATGTCGGTGCTCGGATTCACCCTGACCCTGCCTGGCCTGGCGGGCCTGGCGCTGACAGTGGCCATGTCGGTGGACGCCAACGTGCTGATCAACGAGCGCATCCGCGAGGAATTGCGGACTGGCATGCCGCCGCAGTCGGCCATCGCCGCTGGCTACGACAAGGCCTCCGGCACCATCACCGACTCGAACACCACCGCCATGCTCGCGGGCATCGCGCTGTTCGCATTCGGTACCGGGCCACTGAAGGGCTTCGCAGTGGCGCTGATCCTTGGCATCCTGACCTCGATGTACACGGCGGTTTCGGTATCGCGCGGCATCGCAACACTGATCTATGGCCGCCGCAAGAAGCTTAAGTCGATCGCGATCTGAGGAGCACGTGAAGATGAAACCGTTCAATGTGTTCCCGCTCGACAGCAACTTCGACTTCATGCGCCTGCGCGCAATGTCGCTGGCAATTGCAGCCCTGCTGGTGCTGATTTCACTAGCCGCGATTTCGCTGAAGGGTTTCAACTTCGGGCTGGACTTCACCGGCGGCGTCGGCGTCGAGCTGCGCTATGCCAAGGCGCCCGACGTGGACGCCGTGCGTGCGCAGCTGGACCGGAACGGTTTCGGCAATGCGCAGGTTCAGAATTTCGGCAGCGGCAACGACCTGCTGGTGCGGTTGCAGGCGGAGCGCGGACAGGATGCGGAGGCCAACCAGGTCGACAGCCTGGGAGATCAGGTGTCCCAAGCCGCGTCGCTTGACGGCAACCCCGCCGAGAAGCGCAGCAGCGAAGTGATCAGTGCCCAGGTCGGCAAGGAGCTCGCGCTCAACGGATTCTATGCGCTGCTGTTCGTCATGCTTGGATTCCTGGCGTACATCACCGCCCGCTTCGAATGGAAATTCGCGGTCGCCGCGATCATCACCACCCTGCACGATGTGCTGATCAGCGCGGGTTGGTTCGCGCTGACCGGCCACGAATTCGACCTGACCGTGCTCGCCGGCATCCTGTCGGTGTTGGGGTTCTCGATCAACGACACCATCGTGGTCTTCGACCGCGTACGCGAGAACTTCCGATCCCTGCGCCTGCCGCCGCGCGAATTGCTCAACAAGTCGATCAACCAGACCCTTTCGCGAACCGTGATCACTTCGTTCGTGGCTTTCCTGACCGTGCTGGCGCTGTATTTGTACGGTGGTGACGGGTTGCGCGGGATGGCCGAGTCGTTGATGGTCGGGGTCGTCATCGGCACGGTGTCGACGATCTTCGTGGCCTGCCCGCTGCTGCTGTGGCTCGGCGTCAACAAGCAGGACCTGATGCCGAAGGCGCGCGACGAGGCTGCGCTGGCGCGACGTCCGTAACTGGTGCAGCACGTTCCAATGAAAAGGCCGCGCAGTGCGCGGCCTTTTCATTGGCATCGACGGCAGCCATCAGCCTGGCGGCACTCAGCCGAAGGTGGCGGCGTATCCCGATGACACCAGGGTCTTCTGCAGCGGCTCGATCAGCTTGATGTTGCCGGCGACCACCTGGCCAACCTTGGTGAAGGGGGTGTCCAGGCGTGGCAGCGGGGCGCCACGGAAATCGCAGACGCGGCCACCGGCCTCGCGCACCAGCAATACCCCGGCGGCTATGTCCCATGGCTTGACCCCGGCCTCGAAGTAGCCGTCCATGCGACCGCAGGCAACGTACGCAAGATCGAGTGCCGCGCTGCCGCCGCGACGGATGTCTTCGGCGTCGCGCAACAGTTCGCGCACGCACTCGAGCTGCGCGCCGGTGCGTACCCGTTCGCGCGGATGGAAACCGGTAGCGAGGAGGCTGCCAGCGAGATCGCGGCGCTCGGCGATGCGGATGCGCTTGTCGTTGAGTACGGCGCCGCTGCCGCGGCTGGCGGTGAACAGTTCATTGCGCAACGGGTCGAACACCACCGCGTGCTGCACCTCGCCGCCCTCCACCAGGGCGATCGACACGCTCCAGTGTCCGATCCCGCGCAGGTAGTTGCTGGTGCCGTCGAGCGGATCGATCACGAATACCGAGCGCCCGCCCGTCACCTTGCCCTGCAAGCCGCCTTCCTCGCCCAGGAAGGAGGCTTCCGGCATGGCCCGGCGCAGTTCACGCACGATTTCCTTCTCCGCCGCCTCGTCGACCTCGCTGGCGTAGTCCAGCCGGTCCTTTTCGATGACGTTGATCGAGTCCAGCTTGTGCATGTGGCGCAACAGCACGTTGCCGGCGGCACGGGCGGCCTTGACCATGACATTGACCGCGGGTTTCTGCATGGCGGAGCGCCTCGGGAGCAAGGAGGAGTGATGGAACGCACGGGGACGGCAACGGAAAAGAGCAACCCGGCGCAGGGGCCGGGCCGCGGAGTTTACCATTGCCGCATGAGCGAACCATCCAACGCCGTGGCTGCGCGCCTGCGCATCGTTCTGGTCGGCACCCAGCATCCGGGCAACATCGGCGCCGCTGCGCGGGCGATGAAGACCATGGGCCTGCACCAGCTCGTGCTGGTGGCGCCGGAGAAAGCGCCGGACGGCAACACCCACGCCATGGCCGCGGGTGCCACGGACCTGGTGGATGCCGCGCCGGTGTTCGCCACCCTGGCCGAAGCGGTGGCCGATTGCCGCTGGGTGCTGGGCGCCACCGCGCGCAGCAGGCGCATCCAGCTGGAGCCGCTGCATCCGCGCGAGGCCGCCCGCCGCGCCATTGCCGCCACCGCCAGCGGGCCTGTGGCCCTGGTGTTCGGGCGTGAACGCACCGGCCTCGAAAACCACGAATTGCAGTTGTGCCACGCCGCGGTGCACATCCCCTCGGACCCGGATTTCAGTTCCCTCAACCTGGCCGCGGCGGTGCAGGTGCTCAGCTACGAGCTGCGCTGCGCGCTGCTGGACGAAGGCAAGGCTGGGCCGGTCACGGTACGCACCGCGCCGCCCGCCGAAGGCGCGGCGTCCCATGCGGAGCTGGAGGGGTTGTTCGCGCAGCTGGCGGAGGCGTTGGACCAGATCGACTTCCACAAGGGGCGGGCGCCTGATTCGGCGATGCGCAAGCTGCGCCGGCTCTATCTGCGGGCCAACCTGGACAGCGCCGATGTGCGCCTGCTGCGCGGTGTGCTGGCTGATACGCAGCGCATGGCCCGGCTCGCCCAGGCAGCTTCCGTGGCCGGGAAAATCGGTTAGGCTCCGGGCTGGATCCAGCCGCCACCTTCGCCTTGCCGCATTCGACCCGCTCTATCTCCTGCGCACTGGCGACGCTGCTGTGCGGCTTGCTGCTGATCCTGGCGCCACCGGCGCGGGCACAGGCAGTGCCGCCTTCCGGCCCGCTCGGTGACGACGAGAGCGTGCTGGTGCTCGGCCGGGTCAGCGACGACCCGAAATCCCATTACGACGAGCTCAAGCCGCTGCTCGACTATGTCGTGCCGCGGATGGCGGATGTCGGCATCCGCAGCGGCCGCATCCTGATGGCGCGAGACCTGCAGCAGATGGGCAGCTACATGCGCCGCAACCGCGTCGACTGGGTCACCGAGACCTCGGGCAATGCGGTGCTGCTGGAACGCCGGGCCAATGCGCGTTCGCTGCTGATCACCGAGCGCGATGGCGCCAGCAGTTATCACAGCGTGTTCTTCGTCCGCCGCGACAGCCCGGTGCGCACCCTCGCCGACCTGGTGGGACGCAGCGTGGCGTTCCAGAGCCCGTATTCGACCAGCGCCTACTACCTGCCCGCCAGCACCCTGCTGGAGTCCGGCCTGCAGATGGAATTGCTGCTGTCGCCGATGGACCGGGTGGCGGCGGATGCGGTGGGCTACCTGTTCGCGCGGACCGAGCTCAACATCACCACGTGGGTCCACAAGCGCCTGGTCGATGCCGGCGTCCTCAGCAACCTGGACTGGGCCAACCCGCAACGCCTGCCGCCTGCCTTTGCCGCCGATTTCCGGGTCATCGGCGAAAGCCAGGCGGTGCCGCGCGCGATCGTGCTGGTGCGCCGGGGCATGGCACCGAAGATCCAGGCGCGACTGCGCGAGGTGTTGCTGGAGGCGTCCTTCGACCCGGATGCCGGCGAAGCCCTGCACCGCTTCCTCGGCACCTCCCGCTTCATCCCGCTGTCGGCGGCCGATCGTCGCGCTCTGGACCGGCTCGGTGCTGGGCTGGTGCGGCTTCGCGCGGAGGTCGAGTGAAGCCCCGGCTTGGCCTGCAGTCGCGGTTCTTCGTCGCGATCCTGTTGCTGGTGGCCGTGGTCGTGCTGGTCATGGTGCTGCTGTGGAACCGCCAGCAGGCCACCCAGCACGAGGTCAGCGAAGTCACCCGCGCGGCCATGCACCAGTTGCTGTCCGAGCAGGTGCGGGTGGACGGCGAGGCGCAGGTGCGGCAGCTGTCCGAGGCGCTGGCGAGCCCGCTTTACTACTTCGACCTGGACGCGATCGGCACCCTGGCGCGCGCCGCGCTGCGCGAGTCCGACGTGGACTACGTCCTTGTGTACGACCCGCAAGGCCGCATCCTCCACGATGGCTCCGGCGACATCGCCGCGTATGGGCAGCCGATGGGCGATGCGCTGGCCAAGGACGTCATCGATGCCGAGGGACCGCACACGCGCGGGATCGGGCAGATCCTCGATGTGTCCAGTCCGATCCTGATCGGCGACCAACGCCTGGGCGGCGTGCGCATCGGCTACTCGCTGGCCGGCATGTGGCGGGCCGAGGCGCTTGCCATGGCTGGCCTGCGTACGCGCATCGACGAAGTCGGCCGGCGCAACCTGGCGTGGCTGCTGTTGCTCAGTGCAGCCCTCGGGATCATCGGCCTGGCCGCGGCGACGCTGGTGCAACGGGTACTGGTGCGCCCGATCCGCATGCTGGGCGACGCCGCCCGCGAGATCGAGGCGGGCAATTTCTCCATGCCGGTGCCGGCCAGCACCCGCCAGGATGAACTCGGTGACCTGGTCCGGACCTTCGGGCGCATGCGCGAAAGCGTGGCTCGGCACGACCGCGACATCCGCCGCGTGGCCTACAGCGATGCCCTCACCGGCCTGTCCAACCGGCTGGCATTCCGTGAATCGCTGGACGAACGCCTGCGCGCGCTGCAGGGCGCCGGGCGGCAACTGGCGCTGTTGTTCGCCGACCTCGACGACTTCAAGCGTGTCAACGACACCCTGGGCCACGAGGCGGGCGACGAGGTGCTGCTTCAGGTGGCAGGGCGCATCGACCGCGTGGTGCACGCCATCCACGGCGCCGATGCGATGGTGGCGCGGTTCGGCGGCGACGAGTTCGTGATCCTGGTCCAGGCCAGCGACAGGGAACCGGACGGCGACGTGCGGGCGCTGGCAACGCGCATGGCGGATGCGCTGGTCGCGGACCTGGGCCTGCCGCTGCTGCTGCACGGGCGCCAGGTGTTCCTGGGGTCTTCGATCGGGGTGGCGCTGTTCCCGGACGATGCCAACACCGCATCGATGCTGATGAAGAACGGCGACATCGCGATGTACCAGGCCAAGGTCGCCGGCAAGAACTGCTTCCGCTTCTACAGCCGGACCATGGACCAGGCGGTGGAACGGCGCATGCGCATGGAGCACGACCTGCGCGGGGCATGGGCGCGTGGCGAACTCAGCCTCGCGTACCAGCCGATCTTCCGCACCCGCGACCGGGTCCTGGTCGGCGCGGAAGCGCTGTTGCGCTGGCAGCATCCGGAGGACGGGGCGATCGCCCCCGCGGTGTTCATCGATGTTGCCGAGCAGAGTGGACTGATCGAGTTGATCGGCCCCGAAGTCCTGCGGGCCGCATGCCGCGAGGCCGCCGCATGGCAGGCGCCAACGGGCGCTGGCGAGCCGCCATTCATTGCGGTGAACGTGTCGCCTCGCCAGTTGCGCAGCGGTGAGCTGGTCGATCAAGTCAGCGCTGCATTGCAGGAAGCGGGCCTACCGCCGGAGCGTCTGCATGTGGAGCTGACGGAAACCGCGGTGATCAGCGACGAGATCAATGCGGGTGCCTTGCTGGCCGAGCTGCGCCAGACCGGCGTGCGGGTATGGCTGGACGACTTCGGCACCGGCTATTCCAGCCTCAGCCACCTGAGGCGCGTGCAGGTGGATGGCCTGAAGATCGACCGCAGTTTCATCACCGACCTCCTGCGCGACCCGGACGACCTGGCCCTGACCAGCGCGATCATCGCGATGGCGCACTCGATGGGGATCACCGTAGTCGCCGAGGGCGTGGAGAAGCAGGGCCAGTTCGACCTGCTGCGTGACCGCGACTGCGACCTTGCCCAGGGATTCTGGCTGGGCCATCCGTGCAGTGCGGATGAGTTCGCAAGGCTGCTGGGGCGAGGCCTTGCGGTTGGCTAGGATCGGGAGTGCTGCTGTTAGCGACCAGGCGGCCCCGCAGGACCGCCTGGCCGACGGTCAGCGCGAGTAGAGCAAGCGGTTCGGGGAGCCGGAACCGATGCTGGAAAGCCGGTTCGTGGTCGCCTTGGTGTAGATCCTGCTGCGCACGGTTGCGGGCGTCGCCGCATTGTCCGCCGCCAGCACCAGCGCCGCGGCGCCAGCCACGTGCGGGGACGCCATTGAGGTCCCGCTGATGGTATTGGTGGCCGTGGTGCTGGTGTACCACGTGGACCTGATCGAGCTGCCCGGCGCGAAGATGTTCACGCAGGTGCCAAAGTTGGAGAACGACGAGCGGGCATCGGTGGAGGTAGTGGAACCCACCGTGATCGCATTGGCCACGCGCGCCGGCGAGTAGTTGCACGCATCGGCGTTGTCGTTGCCGGCCGCCACCACCACCGTCACGCCGCTGTTGATCAGGTTGTTGACCGCGGTATCGGTGGCCGACGAGGCGCCTCCGCCCAAGCTCATGTTGGCAACGGCCGGCAACACCCGGTTCAGGCGCACCCAGTCGATTCCGGCGATGATGGTCGAGTTCGCGCTTCCGCCCGTGCATCCGAACACGCGCACCGGCACCAGCCGCACGCTCTTGGCCACGCCGTAGGTAGCGCCGCCGATGGTGCCTGCCACGTGGGTACCGTGCCCGTTGCAGTCGCTCGAACCGCGCCCATCGGAGATGGCCGTGTATCCGGACAGGACCCGCCCGCCAAAGTCGGAGTGGCTGGCCAGGATGCCCGAGTCGATAACGTAGGCGCGCACCGCGGAACCCACGTAGTCGTAGATGTAGCTGCCATTGAGGGGCAGGTCGCGCTGGTCAATGCGGTCCAGCCCATAGGTCGCACCCGTTTGGGTCGCGCTGGTGTAGACCATGCCGTCTTCCTCGACGAAGTCGACACTTGGATCCTTGACCAGCCGGTTGATCGACTGTTCGTTCGCCGTCACCGCAAACCCGGGCAGGGCATTGCCATAGACGCGCTGCACAGTGAGGTTGAAGCGCGCCGCCAGGTCGACTGCCGCGTTTTCGATCGCGGCTGCCGGCAAGCTTGCGGGCCCAGCGCGGCCGCGCAGGGCGTCTTCCTTCAAGACGACGATGTAACTGCCCGGGATCGGGTTGCCCACCCGTCGCAGTTCCGCCGCGGTCGCTACCGAACTGCCCAAGGCCACGGCAACCGCCAAGGCCAGCTTGGCGCTGATCATCCTCTTCATCGATCCATCCTCTCCGTCTGGTGTGTGGAAAACAGGGTGCCCGCGTCACGCGGGGTTCCACGCCGGATACGATGGCTGGGTGGCGTGGCCATGCGAGACTCCACAGGCTTCTGCAGGCTGTCAACATCATTGGCCCGAATCTTGCGTGCGCGGGCGTACGGGGCCGCGCAGACGTGCGTCACGCAAGGCGCACGGCGCTGCAGGTACATCGGGAATGCTGCAATGCATCGTATTTCCGCGCCGGCAGGGAGCTAAGCTGGCGGCCTACCTGACCACCCGAGCCGACATGCGACCATTCCTCCTCCTTGCCTGCCTACTGGCCGCCAACTCCATGTCCAACGTCAATGCCCAGTCCCGCACTGCCCTTGTAATCCACGGCGGTGCGGGCGTCATCGAACGCAACGCCCTGGCGCTGGCGGATGAAATGTCGATTCGCGCCGACCTCGACCGCGCGCTCGACGCCGGCCATGCCGTCTTGGCAAAAGGGGGCTCGGCACTCGATGCAGCCACGGCGGCCGTGCTGGTGCTGGAGGATTCGCCGCGCTTCAATGCCGGCAAGGGCGCGGTGTTCAACGCCGAGGGCAAGCACGAACTGGATGCCTCGGTGATGGAAGGCCACACCCGCCGCGCCGGCGCGGTGGCGGGAGTGTCGACCATCCGCAACCCGGTGACCCTGGCGCGCAGGGTGATGGAGCAGTCCCCGCACGTGATGCTGATGGGCGGCGGCGCGGAGAAGTTCGCGGATGGCCATGCCGACATCGCGCGGGTGCCGAACACCTATTTCGACACCGACGCCCGCCGCGAGCAGCTCGAGCTGGCCCGGCAGAAGGATGGCGCGCAGGCCCTCAACGACCTGCCGACGGTGCAGGGCGCCTATTTCGGCACGGTGGGCGCGGTGGCGCTGGATGCCAGCGGCCACATCGCCGCGGCGACGTCCACCGGCGGCATGACCAACAAGAAGTGGGGCCGGGTCGGGGACTCGCCGATCATCGGTGCCGGCACCTACGCCGATGCGCGCTGCGGCGTGTCCGCCACCGGGTGGGGGGAGTTCTTCATCCGCACCGTGGTTGCCCACGACATCTGCGCACGCGTCGCCTACCGTGGCGATGCATTGCAGAAGGCAGCCGGGGACGTGGTGATGGGGGAGGTGCCCGCACTGGGTGGGGACGGCGGAGTGATCGCGCTGGATGCCGAAGGCAACATTTCCATGCCGTTCAACACCAGCGGCATGTACCGTGGCTGGATCAAGCCGGATGGATCCCGCGGGACGGCAATCTTCCGACAGGACGATTGAACCTTCCAGGGTTGCGCAGGTGCCGCGTGCACTCGCGCCCCTGACGCACATGGACCGCGCTGCGGGCCTTCGCTCTGCGAGGTGACCCGCTGCCGATCAGGGCCGCGTCAAAAAACCCTGGTGAGCCACGGCGAGAGCGCGCTGATCAGCCCGCCGGACAATGCACCGGTCACCACCAGCGTGACCACGCCCAGCGCCCATGCCACGAGCATCAGGGCGCCGTCGCGTTCCAACAGGGCCAGCGCGTACAGCACGATCAGCGCGCCCAACAGGATGTTGGTGAACGGGATCGGAAGCGAAAGCAACAGGCCGAGCAGCAGGAGCAGCACGCCGGTGAACGCGGTGGCCAGGCGGTGGTCGAGCATGACCGTCAGGCGCGGCCGCACCAAGTGTTCCAGGCGGCCCAGCCACGGATCGACGATCCGCTCGAAGCGTGCCAGCGTCTCCCGCTTTGGCCCGCGCCGGGCGATGAACCCCGGCAGCCACGGGCGGCGCAGGCCGACCAGCAGCTGCGCTGCGATCAGCACGATCAACGGCCCGCTGAGCGCGCCGCCGATCGGGATCGGGATGAAGGCTGGCAATGCCGCCACGAACAGCAGCATGCCGAAGGCGCGCCGTCCCAGCCCCGCGAGCAAGTCGCTGAACGTGAGGGTCTGCTGGTGGTCGCCATCGAGCAGGGCATCGAGGATGGCGCGGGTGCCGGCCTCGCGCGGCTTGCGCGGGCGTGAGGGCACGCTCGCCCCCGGGTCAGGCGTCGTCATGGTGGACCGCGGGTTCCGGTTTGCGCTGCAGCAGGAGCTTGTCGATGCGCGGACCATCGAGGTCCACCACTTCCACCCGCCACAGCCCGAGCTGGAAATGCTCGCCCACGTGCGGGATGCGGCCGTAGTGGGCAATCACCAGGCCCGCCGCGGTGTGGTAGTCGTATTCCTCGGCATCGCCGAGGCGCTCGCCGGTGAGTTCGCGCAGTTCGTCGATGTGCAGGCCGCCATCGACCAAGAGGGAACCGTCGTCGCGCTCCACCACCAGCGCTTCCTCGCCATCGGTATCGCCCGATTGCAGGCGCCCGAGCACGGCGTCCATCACATCCGAGATGGTGACAAGGCCTTGAATGTCGCCGTATTCGTCCACCACCAGCGCCAGCGAGTGTTGTTCCTCGCGCAGGATTTCCACCAGCTTCAGGGCGTGGGTGGACTCCGACACGAACAGGGCGGGGCGGATGTCGCGGAACAGTTCCGGCACCGGCTTGCCCAGTTCGTCGAGCAGCGTCTTCACCTCCAGCACGCCGGCGACGTCACTGTCGTTGCGGCGGTACACCGGATAGCGCGAGAACGGCGTTTCCTGCATGGCCTTGAGGTTGTCGGCCAGCTCGGCGGACGCATCCAGCCAGGCGATGTCCTTGCGCGGCGTCATCAGGCTTTCGGCGGTGCGGTCGCCCAAGCGCATGACCCGGTTCATCATGTTGCGTTCGTCGAGGTCGATCACGCCCTGCTCGTGGCTCTCGCTGACCAGCAGGTGGATTTCCTCCTGGGTGATCGCGCTGCGCGCATCATCCTTGATCCCGAGCATGCGCAGCACGCCGCGGTTGATCGCACCGAGGGTGAACACGATGGGCTTGGCAGCCGTGGCCAGGCCCTGCAGCGGGATGGCCACCACGCTGGCGATGCGCTCCGGGTTGGTCAGGGCCAGGCGCTTGGGGATGAGTTCGCCGAAGATCACCGAGCCGGCGGTGATCAGTCCCACCGCGGTGCTGATCCCGATCGGGCGCGCATATTCCCGCGCATCCGGCCAGACGTCGGCCAGCCAAGCGGCGATCTCCAACCCGATCGCATCGCCGCCGATGAGGCCGGCAAGCACGCCGATCGAGGTAATGCCGATCTGCACCGTGGACAGCAGGTTGTCCGGATGTTCGGCCAGCGCCAGCGCCTTGCGGGCGCCGCGGCTTGGATGGTCCGGGTCCTCGGCCATCTGCTTCAGGCGCAGCTTGCGCGACGTCATCAGCGACATTTCCGAGAGCGCGAAGAAGCCGTTGAGCGCGATCAGCGCCACCACCACCAACAGCTCGATCATGCTTGCACCCGGACCAGCAGGGAGTCCGCGCGCATGATCCGTGGCAACGCCCGTGGACGGGCGCGGTGCGGACTTGGCGGTGGAGGCGGGATCTGTTCCATGGGCTGCGCGCGCGGCGCGGCGGCATGATAACAGGGCGCGCCCGCATGACAGCTGCACACGAGCGTCACCTAGCCGTCATACTTCCGGCGGCCACTCGCGCGGATGACCCGACCATGTTCTCGCTGCAGACGATCTTCGGCTCAGGCAAGCAGTTCTATGCCCTGCTCGACGAGGCCGCCGACGCGGCCCATGACAGCGCCAAAGCGCTGCACGCGATGATGAAGGCCAGCGACCGCCAGCCCGTGCTGGATGCGTTCAAGCTTGCCCGCCAGCGCGAGCGCGCCACCTCCGAGAAGATCGGCAAGGCGTTGGTGGACAGTTTCATCACCCCGATCGAGCGCGAAGACATCGAGGCGCTGGGGTCCGCCTTGTACAGGATCCCCAAGCAGATAGAGAAGTTCGCGGACCGCTACGCGTTGGCCGTGCAGCACCTTGGTGGCATCGACTTCGCTCCGCGCGCGGCCATGCTGGAGCAGGCAGCGGGCGTGGTGCGGCAGATGGTGCAGGAACTGTCGAAGCTGGACATCGACCGCATGACCGCACTGAGCGAGACCCTGCGCTCGCTGGAGAACGAGGCCGACCGCCTGATGCTGGAACTGTACCGCGACATCTACTCAGGTCGCCTGGACAGCCAGCAGATGTTCCTGCTCAAGGAATTCTTCGAGATCCTGGAAAAGGCGATCGACCGCTGCCGCGAAGCCGGCGTGGTCGCCTACCAGATCGTGCTCAAGAATTCCTGAGGCCCGCGCAGTGCTGACCCTGCTGCTGGTGGTGATCTTCGCCGCGCTGGTGTTCGAGTTCATCAACGGCTTCCACGACACCGCCAACTCCATCGCCACCGTTGTCGCGACCAAGGTGCTGACCCCGGGCCAAGCCATCATGCTGGCCGCCAGCACCAACCTGGTCGGGGCTTTCATGGGCACAGCGGTGGCCAAGACCATCGCCTCGGGCCTGGTCGACACCGACGTGGTCAACATGACCTCGCAGGTGCTGATCTGCACCTTGCTGGGCGCCATCATCTGGAACCTGATCACCTGGTGGCGCGGCCTGCCGTCGTCGTCGTCGCATGCGCTGATCGGCGGCCTGTGCGGCGCGGCGTTCGCGGCCGCGCAGAACGACTGGGATGCGCTGATCTGGTCGACCGCAGGCGATGGCGACTGGGCCACCAACAAGGGCCTGTTGTGGAAGGTGGTGCTGCCGATGGTGACCTCGCCATTGGCGGGGTTCCTGCTGGGCGTCAGCATCATCACCCTGCTGTACATGATCATTGCATCGCTGATGCGCGCCGGCGGCCCATTGGCGCGGCTCGCGCGACCGCGCATCGTCAATGCCTTCTTCGGCAAGGCGCAAATCGTCTCCGCAGCCTACATGGGCTTCGCCCACGGCCGCCAGGATGCGCAGAAGACCATGGGCATCATCGCCCTGGCGCTGTTCAGCGCGCAGGGCATGGGGACGCTGGATGTGCTGCCGTCGTGGCTGGCGTTCCTGCACCCCGACGGCGGCAAGGACGACATCGACGACTGGGTGATCGTGACCTGCGCGCTGGTGATGGCGGCCGGCACCGCGATGGGGGGCTGGCGGATCATCAAGACCCTGGGCCACAAGATGGT
The DNA here is from genome assembly GCA_040385305.1 of Pseudomonadota bacterium. Taxonomy (GTDB): domain Bacteria; phylum Pseudomonadota; class Gammaproteobacteria; order Xanthomonadales; family Xanthomonadaceae; genus Thermomonas. The sequence continues at coordinate 36,822 of JAZKHR010000053.1, read as the reverse complement.
CAAGCTGCACCCGATCGACGGCTTCGCCGCGGAAACCGCTTCCGCCACGATCCTGGTCACTGCGGCCCATTTCGGCATGCCGGTCTCGACCACCCACAGCATCTCCACCTCCATCATGGGCGTGGGCTTCGCCAAGAACCCGCGCGCGCTGAAGCTGGGGGTGATCGAGCGGATCGTGTGGGCGTGGATCCTGACCATCCCGGCCGCAGGCGGCGTGGCCTACGGGCTGTTCCGGCTGTTCGAGATGGCCGGTTGGACCTGAGCAGTCAGAGCAGGTCGCCGCCTGCAGACAGGCGCTTTTCCATTTCGTCGCCGGTGCCGCCGATCTCCAGCACCAGGCGGTCGATTTCGGCCGCGTCCACGCAGTCGTAGGGACGGTTCTCGCAGAGCTGCAGGTAGGCCTCGCCCTCGAGCTGGCCGACGGCGAGATACCCGACCCGGCTCGCCCAATTGAAGGCCAGTGCACGGCCGGCATCGAGCCCGGTGGCCTGGGCGATCGGCGTGCTGACCCGGAGGTACGGGCGGGCGTCATCGTCCTGCATTTCCGACAGGAAGATCGCCTGGCGGCGCGTGCCCTGCGCCAGCGACAACTCGACGCACAGCACGAAGCCATCGTCCAGTGTCAGCTTGTAGCCGGAGGCCAGCACGTGGCTGCGGATCTGTTCGAAGTTCTGCATGGGGGGCACCTGCGATGGTGGGGCTATGCTAACCCGCGATGCCAGACCTGTCCGCCACCGACGCCATCCGCGCCGCGATCCGCGCGGTAGCGCGCGGGGAGGTCGCGGGATATGGCGTGATCGCGCGCCGCGCCGGTTTACCAGGGCGGGCGCGACTGGTGGCGAAGATCCTCGGCGGCAACGACGATCCCGAACTGCCGTGGCATCGCATCCTGCGCTCGGATGGTCGCATTGCCTTCCCGAAGGATTCGTCGGGTTTCGCCGAACAGTGCCGCCGCCTGCGTGCGGAAGGCGTCGACGTGCGAAACGGTCGGGTGCGCATGCCCAGTGACGATGAAACCCTGGACGCCGCGATCTGGCGATGACCTCAGACCGCCGCGTATGATGCGCTGCAACGAAAACGGGCGCCCGCACGGATGTTGTCCAACCTGCCACGCATCACCAAGATCCTGCTGATCGCCAACGTCGTGGGCTTTGGCCTGCAATGGCTGCTGGGCGATGGACGCCTCATGGGCCTGATGCTTTGGCCGCTGGGCGACGGCGTGTACGACCCGGCCGGCGCGGCGCCATCGTTCCTGCCATGGCAACTGCTGACCTACGGCTTCCTGCATGGAAATTTCATGCACCTGGCCTTCAACATGCTCGCGCTGGTGATGTTCGGCGCGCAGCTCGAGCACACCTGGGGCGACCGCCGGTTCCTGACCTATTACCTGGTTTGCGTGATTGGCGCGGGCCTGTGCCAACTGGTGGTCGGGTCGCTGGCCGTGTCGCAAGGGCAGGACCCGTATCCGACGATTGGCGCCTCGGGCGGGGTGTTCGGCTTGTTGCTGGCTTACGGGATGTTGTTCCCCAACCAGCGGGTGATGCTGCTGTTCCCGCCGATCCCGATGAAGGCGCGCACCCTGGTGATCGTGTACGGCCTGTTCGAACTGGGACTCGGCATCACCGGCCTGCAGCCGGGCGTGGCCCATTTCGCCCACCTGGGCGGGATGCTGTTCGGCTGGCTGCTGATCCGCCACTGGCGCGGGCAGCCTCCCTTCGGCCGGCCCAGGCCGAGGCTCGTGCGCTGACGTTCGGAACGAGCGGCGACACGGTGCCAGGACCCGCCGGCATCATCCCCAAGGCACCGGCGCCGGTCGCAACTTCCATGTCCTGACCCGCGACGGACTCTCCGGCTCGATGGCCCGCTCAGGGGAAGACGCTGATGCGCTGTTCCGGCTTGGGCTGCATCGGGGTCTCCACCTTGCAACCGTAGGCCGTACCGAACGCGGGATGCTGCATGACAGGTGCGTTGGCGCGCCACGGACCGGGCGCGCGCACGTCCTGCAGGCTGCGGCGCTGGGCCTCGTCTGCGGTGACCTGCTGCGCCCACAGTTGCGCCCAACCGGCATAGAAGGCCTTGTCGGCGTCCACCCCGCCCGTGGGTTGCGCGGCAAGCAGCGCGTCGCGGGCGAGTTCCAGGCCGGCCAGGTCCGCCATATTTTCGTCGCGGGTCAGGCGCCCGTTGACCTTGATGCCAGCGAGTTGCGGGTAGGCGAAGCCGTCGTAAAGCGTCACGACGCGTTGCGCCGTGGCATCCCAGGCCACGGCTTCGGCGCCGGTCCACCAGTCGCGCAGGTTGCCGTCGGCATCGACCAGGCGCCCGCGCACGTCCACAGAGTGGCTGAGCTCGTGGCCCACCAGCGCGCCATAACCGCCGTACTGGGATGCCACCGGCATGGCCGCGTCCAGCACTGGCGCCTGCAGCATGGCGGCGGTGACGATCAGGCGGTTCTGCGGGAGGTCGTAGGCCAGCGCCGGCTGCTGCGGCAGCACGTCCCAGCGACGATCCGCATTGCCGCGTCCGATCCGCTTCATTTCTTCCCGATGGCGCCATGTGGCCGCGATCAGCATGTTGCTGCCGAAGCTGCCGCGGCCCATTGGCTGCACGGTGTAATCAAGGTCGCGGCGTGGGGCACCGACCTCGATGCGCAGCTTGCCGAGCTTGGACCGCGCCTCGGCCTTCGCCGATGCGCCCAGCCACGTGCTGGCTTCGACCTTGCGCGCCAATGCATCGCGCACCTGGGTGGCGATCGCCTCGGCCTGCTGGCGGGTAGCGGTTGGCAGGTAGCGCGCGGTGTATTCGCGGCCCAGCATCGGCCCAGCCGCCAGGTTGATCGCATCCAGCGCCTGCTGCCAACGCGGCGCCGGCACGGTCTCGCCGTGCAGGACCTTGCCGCGGAATTCGAACGACGCATCCCGCCACGGCTTGGCCAGGTATGGCGCCATCGCATCGCCCACCCGCCAGCGCAGGTAGCTCTTCCACTGCTGCGGCTTGAGGCCGGCCACCAGCGCGTCGAGTTGCGCGAACAGCGCGGGGTTGGCCATCGACGCGGCATCATCGTTGACGCCCTGGACCTTCAGGAAGGCGTCCAGTTTCAGGTTGCGGTATTGCTTGCCGAGGCCGGCGGTCGAGATCGCCGCGAAGTTCGCGCGCGGGTCGCGCAAGTCCTGCAATGGCCGCGATGCGGCGGCGATGCGGGTCTCCAGTTCGACCACGGACTTGGCTTCGGCCGGAGCCTGCGCGGCCGGCACGCCGGCCAGCACCAAGATCTTCTGCACGTAGTCGGTGTAGCGGGCCAGCAGGGCCCGGGCGTCCGCGTCGGCGCGCGTGTAGTAGGCGGGATCGGGCAGGCCCAGGCCGCCCTGGGAGAAATAGCCCAGATGGCGGTCGAGGTTGCTGAGGTCGACATCGGCGCCGAAGTGGAACACCACCGGGATCCCCACCTGGTGCAGCGCGGCAATAGACGGCGCGATGTCACCGGACCTGCGGATGCCGTCGATGCGCTTGAGCAGCGGCGCGATCGGGTTGGCCCCATCGAGCTCGACCGCCGCCTCGTCCAGCCCGCTGGCCCAGAAATCGCCAAGCAGTTTCTGCACGTTGCCCTGCGGCGCAGTCATTGCGGCATCCAGCAGTTCGCGCTGCTGCTGCTGGGCGCGTGCAGTGAGCTGGCCCAGCGAGGACAGCGCGCCGGTCGCGGGCATCGGGTTGGCGGCCAGCCACGCCGCATTGGCATCCGCGTAGAAATCCATGCATGCCGCGGGCACCTTGGCCTGCTTCGCCGCTGGTTTCTTCCTTTGCGCCATGGCGTCGGGCGCGGACGCGCCAGCGGCGAAGGCAAGGATCATGGCGAAGGCAAGCGGGCGCGGGGTCGGCATGCGGTGGGTCTCTATTTGGGTCCGGCGAGTCTATCAGCGGCATTCGCCGCCTAATTCGCGTGCGATTCAGGATCCGCAAGGGCGCCCTGCATGATTGGATCAATGCGCGCCAAGGCGACGGCGGGCTGGACTTGCCTGGACGCAGCGGCTAGGTTTCAACGATTGCATGCCCTGGGAGGGGTTGATCATGTCGAATACAGGTGGGGGAACGCCGCAGCTCACGGTGCGCGCAGTGATATTGGCCGTGATCCTGGCGATGATCCTGTCCGCCGCGAACGCATACCTGGGCCTGTTTGCCGGCCTGACCATCGCCACCGCGATCCCCGCGGCGGTGGTGTCGATGGGCGTGCTGCGCCTGCTCGGCGGCGGCACCATCCTCGAGAACAACATCGTGCAGACCGGCGCATCGGCGGGTTCGTCGATCGCCGCGGGCGTGATCTTCACGATTCCCGCCCTGGTCATCCTCGGCTACTGGGATGACTTCCGCTATTCGTGGGTGCTGGCCATCGCCGGCTTGGGCGGCCTGCTCGGCGTGCTGTTCTCGGTGCCGCTGCGGCGGACCATGATCGTCGAGGACCCGCTCCCGTTCCCCGAGGGCAAGGCCGCCGCGGAAGTGCTGAAGGCAGGCGACAACCCCGGTCCGGGCCTGAAGATCCTGGCCTTCTCGGCCACGCTCGGTGCGCTGATCAAGGCAGCCGCGGCCAGTGGCATGCGCCTGATCCCGGACACCGCCGCCGGCGCCGGCTTTTTCGGCAAGTACCTGGGCTACCTGGGCACCAACCTGTCGCCGGCGTTGCTCGGCGTGGGTTACATCGTGGGACTGAATATCGGCATCGTGGTGCTGTCCGGCAGCATCCTGTCCTGGCACGTCGCCATCCCTCTCTACCACGCGATGTTCCAGGCCAGTGACCCGGTGCTCGCCGCGAGCATCGTCGGCGCCAGCGCGGAAGACGCTGCGTTCGCGATCTGGTCGACCAAGATCCGCTACCTCGGCGTCGGCGCCATGCTGATCGGCGGCGTGTGGACGCTGTTCTCGCTGCGCAAGTCGCTGCTGTCCGGCGTGCGCAGCGGCATCGCGGCCGCGCGCAAGGGCGCCGATGCCAACATCGCCGAAACCGACCGCGACCTGCCGATGAAATGGATGCTGATCGCGCTGGTGGTGTTCGTGCTGCCGCTGGCGCTGCTGTACCACGCCATCGTCGCCGCGGATCCGTCGGTCTCCAGTCCGTGGGCGATCGGCATCCTGATGACCATCATCATGATCATCGCCGGGTTCCTGTTCGTGTCGGTGTCGGCGTACCTGGCGGGCCTGGTCGGCTCCTCCAACAACCCGGTATCCGGCATTACCATCGCCACCATCCTGTTCGCTTCGGTGGTGCTGATGCTGCTGCTCGGGCGCGAGTCGCCGATCGGCGCGGTGGCCGCGATCATGATCGGCGCGGTGGTGTGCTGCGCGGCGGCGGTGGGCGGCGACAACCTGCAGGACCTCAAGGCCGGCTACATCGTCGGCGCCACGCCGTGGAAGCAGCAGCTGATGCTCGGCATCGGCGCGTTCTCCTGCGCGCTGATCATGGCGCCGGTGCTGAACCTGCTGGCCCAGGCCTACGGCATCGGCGCGCCGACCGCCGAGCATCCGAACTCGTTGTCCGCGCCGCAGGCCACGCTGATGGCCTCGGTGGCCAAGGGCATGTTCGGTGGTGAATTGCCGTGGGGTGTGATCGCGATTGGTGCCGGAGTGGGCGCGGCCATCATTGCGCTCGACGAATGGCTGAAGGCGACCGGCAAGACCTTCCGGGTACCGGTGCTGGCCGCGGCCATCGGCATCTACCTGCCGTTGGAGCTGATGGTGCCGATCTTCCTCGGCGGCCTGCTGGCCTACCTGGTCGAGCGCCGCCACGGCATGGTCGGCACCAGGGACGAGTCCGCACGCGACCGCTTGCACCGCCCCGGCACGTTGTTCGCCGCTGGCCTGATCACCGGCGAGGCGTTGATGGGCATCCTGATCGCGATCCCGATCGTCGCCACCGGCCGCCCGGACGTGATCGCGCTGCCGGAAAGCCTGCAGTTCGGGGAGGTGTTCGGCCTCGTCGTTCTCGCCCTGGTCGCCTGGCTGCTGTATCGAACCGGCGCCAATTCCAAGCCCACCTTGGGCGATGTCGAACCGGGCCCGATGTAGCCCAGTTCCATCGTTGCCCGCCATCCCCTGACCTTGCACCCATCCGGATAGCAAAATGACTTTTCGCCACGCCCTGCTGCCCCTTGCGCTCGCGTTCGCGCTGCCTTCCATCGCGGAGGCCTCGCGCGGCTTCACCGTGCAGGACATGGCTTATCTGGACCGGCATTCCTCGCCCACGCTGTCGCCCGACGGGCGGGTGCTGGTGTTTGCCAAGCGTGTGGTCGACAAGTCCAGCAACAAGGCCGGCACGTCCCTGTGGATGCGCAACCTGGCCACCCGCGACATGCGCCCGCCGCAGCAGCTAACGCCGGCAGGCTGGAACGTCAATTCGCCGGCGTTCTCGGCGGATGGCAAGACGGTCTATTTCATGAGTGCGAAGTCTGGCTCCATGCAGCTGTACGCGATGCCGCAAGCCGGCGGCGAGCCGAAGCGACTCACCGACCTGCCGCTGGATGTCGATGGCTACAAGCTGTCGCCGGATGGCAGTCAGGTGGCGCTGGCGCTAGCGGTGTTCCCTGAGTGCAAGGCGGACCTCGCCTGCACAAAGGCCAGGCTGGACGAGGTGGGGGCGCGCAAGGCCAGCGGCGTGGTGTTCGATCGCATGTTCGTGCGCCACTGGGATACCTGGAACGACGGCCGCCTGAACCGTGTGTTCGCGGCCAGGCTGGGCGGCGGGGGCATGCTCACGTCCGCAACCCTGCTCAGCGGCGACATCAACGGCGACATTCCGTCAAAGCCATTCGGCGACCTGTCCGATTTCGCCTGGTCGGCTGATGGCAAGCAGGTGGCGATGAGCGTGCGTGCCAATGATCGCGCCGAGCCGTGGTCGACCAATTTCGACATCTGGCTGGTCGATGCCGATGGCAGCGGCGCGCGCAACCTCACCGCGTCCAACCCCGCGTGGGATGCCGGCCCGGTGTTCAGCGCGGACGGCAAGACCCTCTATTACCGCGCCATGAAGCGCCCGGGTTTCGAGGCGGATCGTTTCGCGTTGATGGCATTGGACCTCGCGTCTGGCACGACCCGCGAGATCGCCCCGAAGTGGGACCGCAGCGCGGACGGCATCACCCTGTCCGCCGACGGCAAGCGCATCTTCACCACGGCCCAGGACACGGGCCAGCACCCGCTGTTCGCGGTGGAGATCGCGAACGGCGGCGTGACCCGGCTGGTTGGTGATGGCAGCATCTCCGCCTTCGACGTGGCCGGCCCCACGTTGGCGTTCGCGCGCAACACGATGAAGAGCGGCGACCAGCTGTTCACCGGCGGCCTGGGCGGCGCACCGGTGCGCGCGATCACTCCCAGCGCAGGCGACATGCTCAAGGACGTGACTTGGGGCGAGTACGAGCAATTCAGCTTCAGGGGCTGGAGCGGCGACACCGTGCACGGCTACGTGGTCAAGCCGTGGAATTACCAGCCCGGCAAGAAGTATCCCGTCGCATTCCTGATCCACGGCGGCCCGCAGGGCAGCTTCGGCGATGGCTGGAGCTACCGCTGGAATCCGCAGACCTACGCAGGCCAAGGGTATGCGGTGGTGATGATCGACTTCCACGGGTCCACGGGCTACGGACAGAAGTTCACCGACGCCATCAGCCAGCATTGGGGCGACCGCCCGCTGGAAGACCTGCAGAAGGGCTGGGCCGCGGCGCAACAGAAATATGCCTTCCTGGATGGCGACAAGGCCTGCGCGCTGGGCGCCAGTTACGGCGGCTACATGACCAACTGGCTCGCTGGCAACTGGTTCGAGCGGGACGGCAGCGCGCCATTCAAGTGCCTGGTGACCCACAACGGCGTGTTCGACACGCGCTCGATGGCCCTGGTGACCGAGGAATTGTGGTTCACCGAATGGGAGTTCGGCGGCACGGTCTGGGACAAGCCCGAAGCCTACGAGCGCTTCAACCCGGCGCGTCACGTACAGAAGTGGAAGACGCCGACCCTGATCGTGGCCGGGCAGAACGACTTCCGGGTGCCGATCGACCAGAGCCTGTCCGCGTTCACCGCGCTGCAACGGCGCGGCGTGGAATCGAAGCTGCTGTATTTCCCGGACGAGAACCACTGGGTACTGAAGCCGCAGAACAGCGTGCTCTGGCATGACACGGTGAACGCCTGGCTGAAGCAGCACATCGGGCAGTGATGAGATCTGGATGGCCCTCGTGACGGGGGGTCATCCGGTTTCCGACCACGACAAAGGACTTCCCTGCGAATGGCCACCGAAGCCACCGGCGCATCCACCGCGCTGATCCAGAACGACATCGTCCTGTTTGGCCTGATTGCCGCGACCCTGGGAGCCGTGTTCTGGACTTCGTCGCGCGAGACCGGGTTCTGGAAGAAATTCTATGCCTGGGTGCCGGCGCTGCTGCTCTGTTATTTCATTCCCGGCATTTACAACAGCATCGGCCTGATCGACGGCGCCGCCAGCAAGCTCTACAACCCGGTGGCCAGCCGCGTGCTGTTGCCGGCCGCGCTGGTGCTGCTGACCCTCACCATCGACCTGAACGGCGTGTTGCGGTTGGGGCCGAAGCTGCTGGTGATGTACGTGGCGGCCTCGGTCAGCGTGATGCTGGGTGCGTTCGTGGCGTTCTGGGTCATGGGCCTGGTCCACCCGGCGACCGTGGCGGGAGACACCTGGGGAGGCATGGCGGCGCTGGCGGGCAGCTGGATTGGCGGCGGCGCGAACATGGTGGCGATGAAGGAAATCTTCGCCGTCGACGAGACGACCTTCGGCCAGTTCGTGGTCATCGACGTGGCGGTGGGCTACCTGTGGATGGCGGTGCTCATCTTCCTCGCCAACCGGGCAACGGCCATCGATGCGCGCAGCGGCGCCGACACCCGCGCCATCGAAGACCTCAAGGAACGGCTGGCCAGTTACCAGAAGCAGCATGAGCGCGTGGCGACGCTGCCGGACCTGATGATGATTGTCGGCGTGGCCTTTGGGGCGGTTGGCCTGTGCCATGCCATCGCGGGCCCCGCGTCTGCCTGGTTTGCGCAGAATGTCGCGTGGGCACGCCAGGTGAGCCTGCACGAACCCTTTGTCTGGGTGGTGGTGCTGTCCACCTTCATCGGCATGGGGCTGAGCTTTACCCGCGTGAGAACCCTTGATGGCGCGGGCGCCTCGAAGATCGGCACCCTGTTCCTGTACATCCTGATCGCCTGCATCGGCATGCAGATGGACATCGGCGCGCTGGCCGACAAGCCGTGGCTGCTGGCATTGGGACTGATCTGGATCCTGGTCCACATCGCATTGCTGGCCGGCCTGGCCAGGCTGCTCAAGGTGCCGTTCTTCTATTTCGCGATGGGCTCGCAGAGCAATATCGGCGGGCCGGCGTCGGCGCCGGTGGTGGCCTCGGTCTTCCATCCATCGCTGGCGCCGGTGGGCGCACTGCTCGGTGCCCTGGGCTACGCCACGGGCACTGTTGCAGCCTACGTGGTCGGCATCGTGCTGCGCAGCATGGCGGGGCAGGGCTAGGCCACCCGCGCGACGTGCGGGTTACAGCCAGCGCACCTTGCGCAGGTAGCGGTACAGCAGCACGCAGAACAGCGCGACCGCACTGATCAGTACCGCGTAGCTGTAGCGCCCCTGCAACTCCGGCATGTGCTTGAAGTTCATGCCGTACCAGCTGGCGATCAGGGTTGGCGCGGCCAGCAGGCCGGCCCAGCCTGCGAGTTTCTTGACGATCTCGCCCTGGGCCACGGTGACCAGCGACAGGTTCACGCTCATTGCCGCGGACACCATTTCGCGCAGGGTGTCGATGCTGTCGCCGACCCGTGCTACGTGGTCCAGCACGTCGCGGAAGTAGGGCTTGACCTCTTCCGGGATGGCCACCACCGGCGTGCGGATCAGTTGCGCCAGGATGTCCTGCATCGGCGCCACGGCCATGCGCATGCGGGTGAGTTCCTTGCGCAGTCCGTACAGGCGCTGGATGGTGCCGCGCTTGTAGGTCTCGGCGAACACGTCCTGTTCCAGCGCATCGAGTTCCTCCTCGAAGTCGGAGACGATGGGCTGGTAGTTGTCGACGATGAAATCCAGCACTGCATGCACGGCCACGGTCGGGCCATGCGCGAGCAGTTCCGGGTCGCGCTCCAGCCGCTCGCGCACGCCTGCGAAGCTCAGCGACGCCCCGTGGCGCACGGTGACCAGGAAACGCGGGCCAACGAACATGTGGGTCTCGCCGAAGCGCACGTGTTCGTCCACGTGCTGGGCGGTGTGCACCGCGACGAACAACGTATTGCCGAACGCCTCCAGCTTCGGTCGCTGGTGCGCGTGCTGCGCATCCTCGATGGCAAGGTCGTGCAGGCCGAACTCCTCCTGCAGCTTGTCCAGCAGGCCTTGTTCCGGCTCGTACAGGCCCACCCAGACGAAGCTGCCATCCTCCACCGCCAGCACGTCGCTGATCGCATCGAGGGAGACATCGCGGCGCTTGCCGGCGCGGTCGTAGGCGGCGCAGTTGACGACGCAGGCCGGCATCGCGGGGGAAGGGGGATTCATCGCGGCATCGTGCATGCGCTGGGCACCGCCATCAAGCCTTGCGACGTGCCCAGGCCCAGGCGAGGCCTGCGTGGACCGGCAGCAGCAGGGCGATCCAGTGGCCATTGCGTTGCGGAATGACCTGCAACCACAGCGGCAGGCAGGCGAGCGCCGCCAGTCCCGCAACCAGCAGCAGCAGGCGTGCGAACAGCGCCGAAGGCGTTCTTGCCCGCACCAGCGCCCAGCCACCCGGCAGCAGCAGCAGGCACAGCGGATTGAACAGCAGCAGGTTGCGGTTGGCCCACAGCGCTCGGTGTTCGGTGAACGCCCAGCCGAATGCCAGCACCAGGCCAACAACCCCGCACAGCAACCAGAACCCGAGCGCGAACCCTGCAAGCAGGCGCGGCGCGCGACGGGTTCCCGCCACCAGCAGCGCCGCGGCAGCGAGCCCGACCAGCAACCACGGCAGCAGGGAACGCGGTCGCTCGGTCGGCTCCGACGCTTGGCGTTGCGGCAGCAGGACTTCTTCGGCCAGCACCAGCGGGCGGCCGTCGGCGAGCTTGACTTCGCGCAGGTCGTCGGCGAGGCGGCGCGGCAGGAACGCCTGCTCCCAGCGCGACAGCGGGCGGTCCCCGAACGGCCCAAGGCCCACGTCGAAGCCCAGCCACATCCAGGTGGCCGGCGAAGCCAGGCGCACGGACTCGCTGCGGTACGTGTCGCCGCTGGAGCGCACGTCCAGCTGGCGCCGCAGCTGCCCGCCAAGCGTGCGGTCGATGGCGTCGCGCACCCGGGTGGCGCAGTTGTCGGTGTAATAGTCGTAGCGGTAGCGCGCGTTGTCGGGCCTGGCGTTGTCGGCCAGGGCCGCGGCGATCTGCGTCGCCTGCGCGGGCGAGAGGTCGAGCCATTGCAGGGTCGCGCCGCGCCCGACCTCCCGGTAGTAGCGCATGTCTTCTTCGAGCGGCAGGGCGACCAGCATGTACTGCATCTGGCCACGGATGAAACGGCCGATGAAGCCCGGTTCGGCCAGGTCGAAGTAGCCGAAGTTGTAGGAGATCGCCTCTCCGCTGCGCGGGTCATCAACCACGATCGCGTCGTGGCCGAAGCGTTCCCAGAAGATCTCGCCAGGCCCCATGGTGACTACGCCGATGCGTGGCGCACGGTCCGGATCGGGTATCGCCGTTCGCGCCTGAGCCTGTGCCAGGCCCGTCGCGCAGGTAAGCAGCAGCAAAACTGCGAGACGAAGCAGCTCAGGGATCCGCATGCACGCCCACGTGTAGCGCGAGCAGGCGGCGCGCATCGGCGCGGGCCACGCGGAACACGAAGCGCCCCAGGGTCAGTTCCTCGCCGGCTTCCGGCAGGTGGCCGATGGCGTCGGTGACCAGACCGCCGATGGTGTCGTACTCGCCATCGTCGAAGTCAGCGGAGAAGCGCTCGTTGAAATCGGAAATCGGGGTCAGTGCATCCACCACGAACTGCCCGTCCGCCTGCGCGGCGATCAGCTGGGACTCGTCCTCGGCATCGTCGTGTTCGTCATCGATCTCGCCGACGATCTGTTCCAGAACGTCTTCGATGGTGACCAGGCCGGCCACGCCGCCGTATTCGTCGATGACGATGGCCATGTGGTTGCGCGACTGCCGGAATTCGCGCAGCAACACATTGAGGTTCTTCGATTCCGGAATCAGCACCGCCGGCCGCAGCAGCTCGTGGATGCTGCCCGGACCGTTGTCCGCCACCACCCCGCGCAGCAGGTCCTTGGCCAGCAGGATGCCGAGGATTTCGTCCTTGTCCTCGCCATGCACCGGGAAGCGGGAGTGGCCGGATTCCACCACCTCCTTCATCAGGTCAAGGAAGCGTCCGCCGGCCGGTAGCGCAACCATTTGCGCGCGCGGGATCATCACGTCGCCGACGGTCATGTCGGCCACCGCGATGGCGCCCTCCATCATGCGCAACGTATCGCCGCCAATCAGGCCATCGGCCTGCACGTCACGCAGCAACTCGACGAGGTCTTCCTGGGTGGTGGGTTCGCCCGACAGCGCGGCGCTGATGCGGTCCAGCCAGGAGCGGCGCGGCTTCTCGGCTGCGTCGTGGAGGTCGGTGCGACTGTCGTCCTCGGACATGGGGAGTGCGGAACCTTACGGCGATGGAGGCGGGGCGAAGGTTCGAAGTCTAGCGAAGTCGCGCGATGTCGCGGTGAATCGCGCCTTGCAAGCGAATCAGCGTTCCAGGTACGGATCCGGCAGGCCGAGCCCGGCCAGGATCTCGCGCTCGAGCTGCTCCATGCACTCGGCTTCGCGGCTGTCCTCGTGGTCCCAGCCGAGCAGGTGCAGGGCGCCATGCACGGTCAGGTGCGCGTAGTGCGCGCCCCGGGGCTTGGCCTGCTCGGCCGCCTCGCGGGCGATGACCGGCGCGCACAACACCAGGTCGCCGAGCAAGGGCATGGTCACTCCCTTCGGCAGCCTGACCCCGTCGCCAAGGTCGGCCGGGAAACTGAGCACGTTGGTGGCGTAGTCCTTGCCGCGGTAATGCCGGTTGAGCGCGCGGCCTTCATCTGCATCGACGATGCGGATGGCGAGGTCTGCCTCGCGGATGCGCCCATCGAGCGCCGCATGTACCCACTTGCGGAAACTGATGGCCGCCGGGATGCCCGCTCGCGGCAGGGCATAGCCGACGGCGACATCGAGGCGGACGGGACCCTTGGTCATGCGCCGATGCTACGCCGCGCCGGTCCCGCTGTCGTTGGCGTCGCGCGCCTCGTACGCGTTGACGATGCGCGCCACCAGCGGATGCCTGACCACGTCGCCGGATTCGAAGAAGGTGAAGTGCACGCCCTCCACGCCGCGCAGGACCTCGACCGCGTCGCGCAGGCCGCTTTTCTGGTGCTTGGGCAGGTCGATCTGGGTCATGTCGCCGGTGATCACCGCGGTGCTGCCGAAACCGAGCCGGGTCAGGAACATCTTCATCTGTTCGATGCTGGTGTTCTGCGCCTCGTCCAGGATCACGAATGCATCGTTGAGGGTGCGCCCGCGCATGTAGGCGAGCGGGGCGATCTCGATCACGTTCTTTTCCAGCAGGCGCGCCACTTTTTCGACGCCGAGCATCTCGAACAGCGCGTCGTAAAGCGGGCGCAGGTACGGGTCCACCTTCTGGGTCAGGTCTCCAGGCAGGAAGCCGAGCTTCTCGCCGGCCTCGACCGCCGGCCGTACCAGGATCAACCGCTGCACGCGCGCCTGGTTGAGGGCATCGACCGCCATCGCGACGGCGAGGAAGGTCTTGCCAGTGCCGGCCGGGCCCACGCCGAAGTTGATGTCGTGGGTGGCGATGGCATGCAGGTATTTCTGCTGGTTCGGCCCGCGCCCGCGCACGGTGCCGCGCTTGACCTTGACCGCGATGTCCTGCGGCACGTAATCCCGCGTGGCGGGCGCTGCAGGCTGGTCGCTCGCGAACGCGCCCAGCCGCAGGTGGATCGCGTGTTCGTCGAAGGTTTCCTCGGCCGCCTCGTCGTACAGCACCCGCAGCACGCGCTCTGCGCGCGCGACGCTATCGGCATCCCGCCCTTCGACACGGAACACATTGCCGCGGTTGGCGATCTCCACGCCGAGCCGCAGCTCGATCATGCGCAGGTGGGTGTCGAACGGGCCGGCCAGGTTGGCCAGGCGTTCGGTATCGGCGGGGTCCAGGGTGAAGTCGCGTTTTGTCTGCATGCGCGGGAGATTATCGCGGCAGGGATGACGGAGCCATCATCGCGGCGCGCTTGCCAACACGGCGCGCATTGCGCAGAGTCCGGGCTCCGGACCCTTCCAGGCAGCCGCATGCTTCGTCTACGTCGCCGATTCACCTTCCTTGCCATCGCGGGGCTCGCCTGCGGGATGCCCGTGCAGGCGGCGGAAGCACCCACCATCGTCAGCGCGGCCCGCATCCACACCCTGGATACAGCCCGGCCACAGGTGCAGGCAATGGCGTTCGACGCCGAGGGTCGCATCGTCGAACTCGGCGACACGGCCACGCTGCGCAAGCGACACCCGCAGGCGCGCCACATCGACGTGGGCGCGGCGACCATCATCCCCGGGCTGATCGACGCGCATGGCCACGTGTCCGGACTTGGCCAGGCCAGCCTGACCGCCGATCTCACCGGCACCCGCAGCAAGCAGGAGATCCTGCAGCGGCTGCGCGACTTCGCCGCCCGCAATCCCGGTGAGCCGTGGCTGATCGGGCGCGGGTGGGACCAGAACGACTGGCCGGAAAAGGCCTTTCCAACCGCTTCCGATCTGGACGCCGCGTTCCCCGCGCAGCCCGTCTGGCTGGAGCGCGTGGACGGCCATGCCGGCTGGGCCAATAGCGCGGCGCTGAAGCGGGTCGGGCGTGACTTGCGCGGCGACTGGCAGCCGGATGGCGGACGCATCGAGCGCGATGCCAGCGGCGCGCCCACCGGGCTGCTCATCGACGAGGCAATGAAGCTGGTGGACAACGCCACCCCCCGCGCCGATGCCGCGTTGCTCGAGCGCCGGCTGTTGCTGGGGATGCAGCTCGCGGTGCGCCATGGCCTGACCGGCGTGCACGACGCGGGCGTGCGCCTGGAAGAATTGCGCGCCTACCAGCGCCTTGCGGACCGGGGCGAAATGCCACTGCGCATCAATGCCATGGCGGATGGCGATGCTGCTGCATTGGAAGCGCTGTGCAAGGACGGCCTGTACCGGCATGGCGGCGGTCGCCTGCAGATGCGCAGCGTGAAGCTTTATGCCGATGGCGCGCTCGGCAGTCGCGGCGCAGCGATGCTGGCCCCGTACAGCGACGACGCCGGAAATCGCGGGCTGCTGGTCACCTCGGAGCAGGCGCTGGCTGTTGCCCTCGAGAAGGCGCGCGGTTGCGGCGTGCAGGTCGCCACGCATGCCATCGGCGACCGCGGCAATCGCATCGTCCTCGACCAGTACGCCCGCACCCTCGGCGATGCAGCCAATGGCGACCACCGCTGGCGCATCGAGCATGCGCAGGTGCTGGCGCTGCAGGACCTGCCACGGCTGGCGCAGTTGCAAGTGATCGCGTCGATGCAGCCCACCCACGCTACCAGCGACATGCCCTGGGCCGAGGATCGCGTGGGCCAAGAGCGCATCGCTGGCGCCTACGCGTGGCGGCAGCTGATCGACAGTGGCGCGCGCATGGCGCTGGGGTCCGATTTCCCGGTGGAATCGGTTGATCCGCGGCTGGGTTTGTACTCGGCGGCCACCCGGAGCGATGCGCAAGGCAAGCCAACCGGAGGCTGGCGGCCGCAGGAAACCTTGACTGCGGCCGAAGCCCTGCGTGGCTTCACGCTGGATGCTGCGTATGCCGGCTTCAACGAAACCGAGGTGGGCAGCCTGCAGGCCGGCAAGCGCGCGGACTTCGTGGTGCTCGCCCAGGACCCGCTGGCCGTCCCGCCTGCGCAATTGCGTACGCTCGATGTGCGCGCGACGTATGTCGATGGTCGCCCGGTCTACGAGGCGCCATCACCCGCGGCGGAGTGACCCGGGAGGGGTAGCGCATGCCTTCGGCGTTCGCGCACCAGCAGCGCGATCCCCACCACAGCGCACGCCGCGGTGCCCATGAGCCAGGGCAACAAGCCCGGCGGCCACGGGCCTTCGCCTTCGCGTACGATCTTCATCCAGCAGCGCATCACGCCCAGCGCTGCGATGCCGCAGAACCACAGCCCAAGCGCGTTGCGGGACACGGCCTCGCGCACTCCGTTCCGGACTGGGCTCATCTCAGTCCGCCTGCGCCTGGGAAGGCAGATTGGCGGTGAGCGGAGCGGTTGTCTCCGGGTCGGCCAGCGCCACCCGCCCGCGCAGCGAATTGGGCATGGCCTCGGTGATCACCACGTCGACGAATTGTCCAACCAGCCGGGGATGCCCCGCGAAGTTCACCGGGCGCATGTTCTCGGTCTTGCCGGTCAGTTCGTTCGGGTCCTTGCGCGACGGACCTTCCACCAGCACGGTCTGGATGCTGCCCACCATCGCGCGTGAGATGCCGGCCGCATGCGCGCTGATGTGGGCCTGCAGGCGCGCGAGCCGCGCATGCTTTTCGGCGTCGCTGACGGTGTCCTCGAGGTCTGCGGCCGGCGTGCCCGGCCGGCGCGAATAGATGAAGGAGAACGACTGGTCGAAGCCGACATCCTCGATCAGCTTCATGGTCTTCTCGAAGTCCGCCTCGGTCTCGCCCGGGAAGCCGACGATGAAATCCGAACTGATACTGATGCCCGGCCGCACCGCGCGCAGCTTGCGCAGCTTTTGCTTGAACTCCAGCGCGGTGTAGCCACGCTTCATCGCGGCCAGGATGCGGTCGCTGCCAGACTGCACGGGCAGGTGCAGGTAATTGGCGAGCTTGGGCACGTGGCGGTAGGCCTCGACCAGGGAGTCGCTGAACTCCAGCGGATGCGAGGTGGTGAAGCGGATCCGGCCGATGCCTTCGATCCCGGCGATGGCGCGGATCAGCAATCCAAGGTCAGCCACCTCGCCGTCCCCGTAAGGGCCCCGATAGGCATTGACGTTCTGGCCCAGCAGGTTGACCTCGCGCACGCCCTGCGCCGCCAATTGCGCGACCTCCACCAGCACGTCCTCGAATGGGCGGCTGACTTCCTCGCCGCGGGTGTAGGGGACCACGCAGAACGAGCAGTACTTCGAGCAGCCTTCCATGATCGAGACGAAGGCGCTGGGCCCGTCCGCGCGGGGCTCCGGCAGGCGGTCGAACTTCTCGATCTCGGGAAAGCTGATGTCAACCTGGGGCAGGCCGGACTGGCGCCGCTCGCGGATCAGTTCTGGCAGCCGGTGCAGGGTCTGCGGGCCGAAAACCAGGTCCACGTAGGGCGCGCGCTTGACGATGGCCGCGCCTTCCTGGCTGGCCACGCAGCCGCCGACGCCGATCAGCACCGGCTTGCCGTCTTTCTTCAGCGCCTTCCAGCGGCCGAGCCGGCTGAAGACTTTCTCCTGCGCTTTTTCGCGGATCGAGCAGGTATTGATCAGGATCACGTCTGCATCTTCGGCGATCGTGGTCACAACCATGCCATCGGACGCCGCAAGCACATCGGCCATCTTGGCCGAGTCGTACTCGTTCATCTGGCACCCGTGGGTTTCGATGAAGAGCTTTTTCGGCGTGGCAGAGGGGGCAGCCGAGGCGAGCGCGTCGGTGACATCAGGGTTCATTTGGGCTCCGGGGCGCGGCGGGTAATCCGGGCCGGTGGTTGATTGTACCGACTGCGACCGTCGTCGAGCTTCCGTTCATCTTTACCAATCAAGGACTTGTCACGACGGTGTGAAGGGCGGAGACTGCCTGCCATGAGGATCGTCGCCCTGTTCCTGTTGTCAGCCTGCGCGCTGGCGCTGCCCGCGAAAGCCGGCAATGTCTACCGTTGCGATGGCGGCGACGGCATCACCACCTATTCCAACAAGCGCGTGGCCGGCAACGATTGCAAGCTGGTTGGCAGCTACAAGGCGAAACGCGCAAGCGCCAAGGCCAGGCAGCCAAAGGTGGCCCCGTATGCGCCCCCGCCGGTTGCCGCGGGCAGCGCGACTCCGCCCGCCACCGTGGCGGGGTCCCCGGTCACGGCCAGCGTGCCGGCGATCGCCAACGCGCCACGGCTGGTAAGGGGTCAGGTTTACTCGTACATCAAGGACGGAGTGCGTACCTACACCAGCAGCCGTCCGCGCGGTGCCGGTGTCGCATCCCTGCGCACCATCAAGTACAGCTACATGGAAGCCTGCTTCGCCTGTGGCGCCAAGCCGGGCGTCAATTTCGGCAAGTTGCGCCTGAATACCGTGGCCTACCAGTCGGAAATTTCCGCTGCAGCCCGCCAGCATGGCGTCGACGAGGCCATCGTCCGCGCCATCATCCATGCGGAATCCGCGTTTAATCCGAATGCGCTGTCGCGGGTGGGGGCGCAGGGCTTGATGCAGCTGATGCCGGGAACCGCCCGCGAGGTCGGGGTCAGCAACGCATTCGATCCCGTGCAGAACATCGGCGGCGGCGTGCGCTACCTGGCAATGCTGCTGAAGCGCTTCAACGGCAACTTGACCCTGGCCGCGGCCGGTTACAACGCCGGGCCGGGCGCTGTGGACAAGTACAAGGGCGTGCCTCCCTACAGCGAGACGCGCCGCTACGTGGAGCGGGTGGCCGTGCTGGCCGACCGCTACCGCGGGACCGTGACCGCGAGCGCCGGGACCACGGGCGGATTGTCGGCTCGTTAAGCGTTCCGTTACACTTCCCCGTCTTTTGCGGTCGTTCGGCGCGAATAACGCGCAGCCGGCGGATCGCAACCGTTTTTGACGTATTTTTTTCGGAGTGCGGGATGGCCAACGAAGAGGTCAACACTGGCCGGCGCAGGTTCCTGACGGGCACCACCGCCGTGGTCGGTGCAGTCGGAGCCGGGTTCGCCGCGGTGCCTTTCATCAGATCGTGGAGCCCCAGTGCGCGGGCCCGCTTCGCCGGCGCGCCGATCAGCCAGGACATCAGTGCCCTGGCGGAAGGTGCGCAGTTGGTGGTCAACTGGCGCGGCCAGCCGATCTTCGTCGCCCGCCGTTCCAAGGCGATGCTGGACATCATCGTCTCGCTCGATGCGCAAGTGTCGGACCCGCAGTCCGGCGCATCGGACCAGCCGCAGTACGCCAGGAACGCCACCCGTTCGATCAAGCCGGACATCTCGGTGCTGGTCGGCGTCTGCACGCACCTTGGCTGCGCCCCGGAATTCCTGCCGGAGGTAAAGGCTGAGCCGTTCGATCCCGATTGGAAGGGCGGGTATTTCTGCCCTTGCCACAAGTCGCGCTACGACCTCGCTGGGCGCGTGTACAAGGGCCAGCCGGCGCCGCTCAACCTGCCGGTGCCGCCTTACCATTTCGAAAACGACAACGTGGTGGTGATCGGCGTCGATCCCTCCGGCAGCACGGGAGCCGCCTAAGCCATGGCCAACTTCATCTCTCGCGGCGCCAACAACGTGGCGGACTGGGTCAACGAGCGCGCGCCCGGCATGATGCCGGCGTACCGCAAGCACATGACCGAGTACTACGCGCCCAAGAACTTCAACATCTGGTACATCTTCGGCGTGCTGTCGATCGTGGTGCTGGTCAACCAGATCCTGACCGGCATCTTCCTGACCATGCACTTCAAGCCGAGCGCGGCGGAAGCCTTTGCCTCGGTCGAATACATCATGCGCGACGTGGAGTGGGGCTGGCTGATCCGCTACATGCACAGCACCGGCGCTTCGCTGTTCTTCATCGTGGTCTACCTGCACATGTTCCGCGGCCTGATGTACGGCAGCTACAAGAAGCCGCGCGAACTGGTCTGGCTGTTGGGCATGGTGATCTACCTGGTGCTGATGGCCGAGGCGTTCCTGGGCTACGTGCTGCCGTGGGGCCAGATGTCCTACTGGGGCGCCAAGGTGATCATTTCGCTGTTCGGCGCGATCCCGGTGATCGGCATCGGCCTCACCGAATGGATCATGGGCGACTACAACCCCGGCGACGCCACCCTCAACCGGTTCTTCGCGCTGCACGTGATCGCACTGCCGCTGGTGCTGCTGCTGCTGGTGGTGCTGCACATCGGCGCGCTGCACGAGGTGGGCTCCAACAACCCGGACGGCGTGGACATCAAGAAGGGGCCGAAGGGCAACCGCTGGTCGCCTACCGCGCCAGCCGACGGCATCCCGTTCCACCCGTACTACACGGTCAAGGACCTGTTCTACGTCGGCTGCTTCCTGATCCTGGCCGCGTTCATCATCTTCTTCGCGCCAAGCTTCGGTGGCTGGTTCCTGGAGCACGACAACTTCACCGAGGCCAATGCCCTGGTCACCCCGGCGCACATCAAGCCAGTGTGGTATTTCACCCCGTACTACGCCATGTTGCGGGTGGTGCCGTCGTTCTTCGGCATCAAGATGTGGGGCGTGCTGGTGATGTTCGGCGCGATCGTGGTGCTGTTCATGGTGCCGTGGCTGGACAAGTCGCCGGTCCGGTCCTATCGCTACCGCGGCCTGCTGAGCAAGGGCATGCTGGCGATGTTCGTGGTCAGCTTCCTGTGGCTCGGCAAGATCGGCGCTGGTCCCGGCACCGATCCCACCGAGGCCATCATCGGCCGGGTGCTGACCTTCCTGTACTTCGCCTTCTTCATCACCATGCCGGTGTGGACGAAGATCGACAAGACCAAGCCGGTGCCGGAACGGGTGACGATGCATGACTGACATGCCTTCCAAGAAGCGGGCCTTCGCCTCGCGCGTGGCCGCGTTCGCAACTGGCCTGCTGCTGTCCGCCTCGGCCCTCGCCGCCGGTGGCGGCAACCTCCAGCAATCGGGCACCGACCTCGACGACAAGGCTTCGTTGCAGCGCGGCGCGCAGTTGTACATGAACTACTGCGCCGGTTGCCATTCGCTGAAGTTCCTGCGTTATGCGCGGATCGGCGAGGACCTGGGTCTCTCCGAGGATGAAGTGCTGGCCAACCTCAACCTCAATGGCGGCAAGATCGGCGACCACGTGATCGCGCCGATGAGCGCGGAGATGGGCGTGGCCGCGTTCGGCAAGGCGCCGCCGGATCTCAGTGTGATCTCGCGGGTACGCGGCAGCGACTGGATCTACACCTACCTCAAATCGTTCTACCTGGACGAGTCGCGCCCGGTGGGCTGGAACAACACCCTGTTCGCCAATGCATCGATGCCGAACCCGCTCTGGGAGCTGCAAGGCCTGCAGCAACCGGTGTTCGGGAAGAAGAGCGCGACGGGCGAGGCGCCGGTGGAAGGCTTCAGCATGTCCCAGGAAGGGAGCCAGAGCGCCGCTGAGTTCGACCAGACCGCGCGCGACATCACTGCGTTCCTAGAATACGCCGGCGAACCGGCCGCGTTGAAGCGCCAGAGCCTTGGCGTGTGGGTGTTGCTGTTCCTGGTGTTGCTGACCTTCCTCGCATGGCTACTGAAGGGCGAATACTGGCGGGACGTTCACTGACGCGGAGACGTTGGCCGCATCTCGGGGAACGGACCTTGGCGGCCGTCCGCATCGTGCGGGCGGCGCGGGTGCGGCCGGCGCGTTCCGGCTGCGGGAGTCGTGTCGATGATGGCTGTGAGTCCGCGCATGCGTAACGCCCTGACCTTGTTTTCCTCGGTCGATGACGTCCTGTGCCACCGCGTCCGCCTGGTACTGGCGGCGAAGGGCGTCACTTATGACCTGATTCCGGTGGATCCGCAGAATCCGCCCGAGGACCTGGTCGACCTCAACCCCTACCACTCGGTGCCGACCCTGGTCGAGCGCGACCTGGTCCTTTACGCGGCCAGCGTGGTCAGCGAGTACCTCGACGAACGCTACCCGCACCCGCCGCTGATGCCGGTGGATCCGCTGTCGCGCGCGCGCCTGCGCCTGGCCATGCTGCGCATTGAGCATGACTGGGTGCCGCAGGTGCAGGCCATCCAGCTGGGCAACAAGCAGCAGGCAGAGGCCGGCCGCAAGCGGCTCAAGGAATTGCTGACTGCGTCGGTGCCGCTGTTCAAGGCCAGCAAGTTCTTCCTCAACCCGGAGATGAGCCTCGCCGACTGCGCGATGGCGCCGATCATCTGGCGGCTGCCTGCGCTGGACATCCCGCTGCCGAAGGATGGCAAGTCGATCGAGGATTACGGCAACCGCATCTTCCGTAACCCAGGATTCCTGCGCAGCCTGACCGAGCAGGAAAAGAACCTGCGCGACCTGCCCGCGTGATGGCGCGCGCGGCCATCGCCGCCTGCCTCCGTGCTGGCTCGGGCGACTGAGATGGATGACAACCCGCTGCGGATGACCAGCCACCGCCCGTACCTGCTGCGGGCACTGTACGAATGGGTGGTCGACAACGGCATGACCCCGCACGTGCTGGTCGACGCGCAGATGCCCGGCGTGACCGTGCCGCGGCATTCGGTGAAGGACGGCCGCATCGTGCTCAACATCGCCGATCGAGCAGTGTCCCGGCTGGACATGGGCGACGATTCGCTGCGTTTCACCGCCCGCTTCGGTGGCGTCAGCCAGGCGGTCAACGTGCCGCTGTACGCGATCATCGCCCTCTACGCACGCGAGACCGGGCACGGCATGGCACTACCCCCGGATCCGGGAGGCGAGTCGGCCTCGGGTGACACCGCCGATGCCGCCCCGCAATCCGCAGCATTGACCGACGATGCCGCCGAGGCATCCGACATCACCCGCGGCGACGACGGCCCGGGCAGCCCGGACGACCCGCCCAAGCGCGGCAGCCACCTGCGCATCGTCAAGTAAAGGCGAGCCAGCTATCGCGGCCCGGGCCGCTTCTACGAACCCGGGAAGCTGCGCACCACGGCCTGCGCCGCGCGGCTGGGGCCGCTGAAACTCACCAGGCGTTCGCCGAGCAGGACCACGCGGCCGACATGGCGGTCCTGGCCGTCTTCGGAATAGTCGAAGCGAAAGCTGCGTTCGATGCCGAGCCAACCGTCCTCGCGGCGGCGCAGGCGCATGCCGGTGGCATGTACCGACTGGTCCAGCCACTGCACGCCTGCCGCTGCGCACGCATCGCGGCCGATGGTGCTGGCACGTTCGGCGGCGGCACGCGCGGCGGTGAACAGGAAGAACCCCGCGGCGCCCACGATCATCAGGATCAACAGGGTCGGCATTGGCTTACTGTGGTGGCGACCGGAGCGCGACGCAAGCACAATGGCGCCCCGACGCGACTGGGCAGGGCAATCGAATGCGCGATGCAATGAAACTGGTGTTCCCCGGCGGCGAGCATCCGCAACTGCTGCTGGACCGCGGCAGCTACCGGATCGGCAGCGCGCCCGATGCGCAGGTGCTGCTGGCGGGCGAAGGCGTGCAGCCGGAGCATGCCGAGCTGCAACTCGGTCCGCACGGGGCGTCGTTGCGCATTGCCGCCGGCCACCAGGTCGACGTCAACGGACGCAAGGTGGATGGAATGATCGCGCTGCGGCCGGGCGATCTGCTCGGCATTGGTACGGTGCAGGCGCGGCTGGTCGGCATGCAGGCGTCGGGGACAGATGCGGCGGGCGCGCGGGCACATTCCGCGGAGATGGCAGCCACTGCGGTGCGCCCGGTGGTGCCGCGTTACGTGCTGCGCGCGGTCAGTGGCAACGCGTTTGGCCGCACCCAGCCCGTGCATGCCAGCCTGGGCGTGGGCCGCGCCGATGATGCAGGCCTGCTGCTGGACGGCGATGGCATCTCGCGCCAGCACGCGCGGCTGACACCGGCCGACGACGGCGTGATGGTGGAGGACCTGGGCTCGGCCAACGGCACCTTTCTCAATGGCCGGCGCATCAGCCGCGATGTCGCACGGCATGGCGATGAAATCGGCTTCGATACCCAGCGGTTCCGGTTGGTGGTATCGGGCCAGCCGGAGCTTGCTGCGCCGGTCGACTCCGCGGCGCCGAATGCGAGGTTCGGATGGTGGCCAGTCGCGTTGCTGGGGCTTGCGGTTGCCGCGGCAGTAGCGCTGACCCGCTGACCGGCGTTACTCGCCCGGCGGCGGGCCCAGCTTCAACGAGAAATCGATGGCGTGCACATGCTTGGTCAGGCCGCCGATCGAGATGCATTCCACGCCGTCCCCGGCGATCTCGCGCAAGGTGGTCATGTCCACGCTGCCCGAGACTTCCAGCGGAATGCGCCCGTGGTAAGGCGCGTCCCTGGCGATCCGCACCGCCTCGCGCCGCGTCCCGGCATCGAAATCATCGATCAGGATCCGCGTACAGCCCGCATCCAGTGCTTCGCGCAACTGGCCGAGCGATTCCACCTCCACGATCAGCGGCAACGAGGGATGCAGCGCGCGTGCACGCGCCACCGCGCCGGTCAGCGAGCCCGCGGCGCGGATGTGGTTTTCCTTCAGCATCACCGCATCGAACAGGCCGATCCGGTGGTTGGCCCCGCCGCCCACGCGCACCGCATACTTCTGCGCCAGGCGCAGGCCTGGCAGGGTCTTGCGGGTGTCCAGGATCTGCGCACCGGTGCCGCGCACTGCATCGACATACTGGGCCGTCGTGGTGGCGGTGCCGCTGAGCGTCTGCAGGAAATTCAACGATGCGCGCTCGGCGCTGACCAGCGCGCGCTTGCGTCCCTGCAGCGTCGCGATAACTGTTCCCTTGGCTATGCGGTCGCCTTCGGCGCAGCGCCAGTCGATGTGCACGCCGGGATGCAGCGCGCGATGGCAGGCGTCGAACCAGGGCCGGCCCGCCACCACGCAGTCTTCCTTGCACAACAGGTAGGCGCTGTCAGGCGCATCGTCGAACAGCGTCGCGGAAACATCGCCACTGCCGATGTCCTCGGCCAGCGCGGCGGCGACATCGGCCTCGAGGGCGTGGGCCGGCGGCGCGGCGAAGCGGTCTTCGCCGATCATGCCCTGGGAAAACCGTCCACTTGCGCAGTGGCGATGCCTTCCTCCACCAGCAGCACCGGGATGCCGTCGTCGATGCGGTACACGGTCTTGCGGTCGCGGGTGACCAACGCCTCGCGAATCGATTCCGCTTGCCCCGTTTCGTCGTTGCGGCGAACGCCGCCAGCACCAATTGCACGGTTGAGCGCGGACAGCCCGGCCGCCTCCAGCAGCGCCAGCGGTTGGCGGGTGGCGGGGCAGGCGAGGATGTCCAGCAGTTTGCGATCCATGGCGGTGCCGGGTCAGCGAGCGGGCCGCTAGAATAGCGTTTTGACGCCGGGCACAGACATGGCCGTAGCAGGGGACGCACCGCTGGTCGGGATCGTGATGGGCTCCCGCTCCGACTGGGAGACCATGCAGCACGCCGCGCAAAAGCTGGAAGCGCTCGGTGTGCGGCACGAAGTGCGCGTGGTTTCCGCGCATCGCACACCCGATGTCTTGTTCGACTATGCCGCCACCGCGCAGGCGCGCGGCTTGCGAGCGATCATTGCAGGCGCCGGCGGCGCCGCGCACTTGCCGGGCATGTTGGCTGCGAAAACGGCGGTGCCGGTGCTCGGCGTGCCGGTGCAGAGCAAGGCACTGAACGGGATGGACTCGCTGCTGTCGATCGTGCAGATGCCGGCGGGCATCCCGGTGGCCACCTTCGCGATCGGCAACGCAGGAGCGTCCAACGCGGCGCTGTTCGCGGCCGCGATGCTGGCCTACGGGAACAAGGACATCGCCGGCGCGCTCGCTGCGTTCCGGCAACAGCAGACAGACGCCGTCGCCGGCAACGACGATCCGCGCAAGTGAGCGCGCGCCGATGACGACCGTCGGCATCCTCGGTGGCGGCCAGCTTGCCCGGATGCTGGCGCTGGCCGGTGCGCCGCTGGGCCTGCGCCTGCTGGTGCTGGACAGCGAGGCCGATGCCTGCGCCAGCCAGTGCGCGCCGATGGTGGTGGGCGACTACACCGACCATGCCGCGCTCGCGGAATTCGCCTCGCGGGTGGATGTCGCCACCTTCGACTTCGAGAACGTGCCGGCGGAAAGCGCGCGTTGGCTGAGCGAGCGCATCCCCGTGTTTCCGAACCCGCGCGCGTTGGCGGTGGCCCAGGACCGCCTTGCCGAAAAAACCCTGTTTCGCGAACTGGGCATTCCGGTGCCGCCGTTCGCCGATGTCGCGAGCCGCGAGCAACTGGATGCGGCGGTCGCCGGCATCGGCTTGCCATGCATCCTGAAGACGCGGCGCCTGGGCTACGACGGCAAGGGCCAGTTCCGGATCAAGTCTCCCGCCGATGTCGAGGCTGCATGGCAAGCGCTTGGCGCCCAAGCGGATTCGGTGGGGCTCATCCTGGAAGGCTTCGTCGCCTTCGAGCGCGAACTGAGCGTGGTCGCCGTGCGCGGCCGCGATGGCGAGTTCCGCGCGTGGCCGCTCACCGAGAACTGGCATGTGGATGGCGTGCTGTCCGCCAGCCTCGCGCCCGCTGATGTCGATGGGGAGACGCACCGCACCGCGTTGGCGCATGCACGCGCCCTGGCCGAGGCGCTCGATTATGTCGGCGTGTTCGCCCTGGAGCTCTTTTGCCGTGGCGGCGAACTCTTGGCCAACGAACTCGCCCCGCGCGTGCACAACTCCGGGCACTGGACCATCGAGGGCAGCGAGACCTCGCAGTTCCAGAACCACCTGCGCGCCGTGCTCGGCCTCCCGCTCGGCGACACCCGCATGGTCGGCATGGCGTGCATGCTCAACTGGATCGGCGAGATGCCGGATGCCGCGCCCGTGCTGCGCGAGCCGGGTGGGCACTGGCACGATTACGGCAAGCAGCCGCGCGCGGGCCGCAAGGTTGGTCATGCAACATTGCGCGCGGAATCCACCGACGCACTCGCGGATGCGTTGCGTCGAGTCGGTTCCGCGCTGGACCGGAACGCGCAGGTTGCGGTCGTGATTGCGGCCTTGGCTCGCCCGACCTGATGGCGCGATGGCGCCTACCGCCCGGCGTTCGCTACGCGGGTCGAAATGCCGCTACGTGAAACACCCGACGGTTGCGCCATCGTCCGGATGGTGTCGCATGAACGAAAACGGCCAGATTGCTCCGGCCGTTTTCTTACTGCGATGACGCCAGCCCTTACTTCATGTTCGCCGAGACGAAGTCCCAGTTGACCAGGTTCCAGAACGCCTCGACGTACTTCGGCCGCGCATTGCGGTAGTCGATGTAGTAGGCGTGTTCCCACACGTCGCAGGTCAGCAGCGGGGTGTCCTCGCCGGTCAGCGGAGTGGCGGCATTCGGCGTGCTGGCGAGCGCCAGCGAACCGTCCGCGCGCTGCACCAGCCACGCCCAGCCGGAGCCGAACGTCTTGATCGCGGTATCGGTGAACTGTTCCTTGAACTTGGCGAAATCCCCGAAGGCGGCATTGATCGCATCCGCCAGCGCGCCGGTGGGTTCGCCGCCGCCGGCGGGCTTCAGGCAGTTCCAGTAGAAGGTGTGGTTCCACACCTGCGCGGCATTGTTGAACATCGCGCCCTGTGCCTTGCGGATGATCTGCTCGAGCGGCATGTCGGCGAACTCGGTGCCTTCGATCATCTTGTTGAGGTTGTCCACGTAGGCCTTGTGGTGCTTGCCGTAGTGGAAGTCGATGGTCTCGCCGGAAACATGCGGTTCCAGCGCGGTGCGGTCGTAGGGCAGGGCGGGCAATTCGATGGCCACGGCGGGCTCCTGTGGGCAGGTACGAGGGGCCGTTGTCCGGGGAGCGGGGCCGGAGGGTCGCAGTCGGGGCAGTCCATGCGGGAAACCGGCAGGCCCTTCGAGGTCGCGTCTTCGGCGCCTTCCTCGGGACGAAACGGAGGTGCGCAGGTCTTACAATGCGCATTCTATCCCCCGCCTGTTGCCGCTTCGTCAAGCGCGGCGGGCCCACCCTATTCGAGGAGCAGCAGTGATGTCCGTGGAAGACCGCCTCAGGGCCGAGATCGAGGGCCATCCCGTCGTGCTCTTCATGAAGGGCACGCCGCAATTCCCGATGTGCGGCTTCTCCAGCCGAGCGGTGCAGGTGCTCAAGGCGGCGGGCGCCCAGTTGCATACCGTCAATGTGCTGGAAGAGGCCGAGATCCGCGCCAACCTGCCGCGTTTCTCGGACTGGCCCACCTTCCCGCAGCTGTTCATAGGCGGGGAACTGATCGGCGGCTGCGATATCACCGTCGAGCTGTCGGAATCCGGCGAGCTGGCCCGCCTGGTCGCGGACGCGCAGAAGACGTGAGCGTGGCGCCTGCCTTGCAGGACAGGGTGGTACTGGTGGTCGGTGCGGCCGGTGGCCTCGGCTCGGCTGCCGCAGTCGCCTGCGCGCAGGCGGGCGCAACCGTGGTGCTGCTTGGACGCAAGGTCGCACCGCTCAACCGGGTCTATGACGCGGTCAAGGCGGCAGGTCCCGAGCCGCTGCTGTATCCGCTGGATCTGGAGGGCGCATCGCCCGATGACCACGCGGAGCTGGCCGAGCGCATTGAGGCGGAACTCGGGAGGCTGGACGGCGTGCTCCACTGCGCCGCCCACTTCAAGGCGCTGACCCCGCTGCAGCACACGGACCCGGCCGACTTCGCCCGGGCGATCCACGTCGACCTGACCGCCCGATGGTGGCTGACCCAGGCCTGCCTGCCGCTGCTGGCGAAATCCGATGCGGGCGCGGTGGTGTTCGCGATTGACCCGGCGGGCCTCGACGCCCATGCATTCTGGGGCGGTTACGGCGTGGCCCAGGCCGCCCAGGCCGCGCTGGTACCCATGCTGCAGGCTGAGCTCGGCCAGCACGGTCCGCGCATCACCGGTCTCAAGCCCGGCCCGATGCGCACAGGACTGCGGGCCCGTGCGTTCCAGGCCAACACGGACCTGCAGGCGCGCCCCGCCGCCGATTACGCTGCGACCTGCGTCAGTCTGTTGTCCGCGGCAGGCGCTTCCCAGCGCGGCCGCATCGTCGAGACCAGCGCCTGAGCCCGGAGCCAGCATGACCATCGCCGCCGCCGCACTGCTGCTCTTCCTGATCCTGGATCCGCTGGGCAACATCCCCGTGTTCCTGAGTCTGCTCAAGGGCCTGCCGCCTGCGCGCCAGCGTGTGGTGATCATGCGCGAGCTTCTGATCGCACTGGCGGTGCTGATGCTGTTCCTGTGGGCGGGCCGCTACCTGCTGGAGCTGATGCACCTGCGCCAGGAATCCGTGTCGATCGCCGGCGGCATCATCCTGTTCCTGATCGGCCTGCGCATGATCTTCCCGCCGGCCGAGGGAATCATGGGCGAACAACCCGATGGCGAGCCCTTCATCGTGCCGATGGCGATCCCGATGATCGCCGGCCCCTCCGGCATGGCCGCGGTGATGCTGTTGGGCAGCCAGGAACCAGACCGGATGGGGGAGTGGAGCCTGGCCCTGGCCATCGCCTGGGCGGCGACCGCGATCATCCTGTTTTCCGCGACGTACCTGCAGAAACTGCTTGGCACCCGCGTCCTGACCGCCATCGAGCGCCTGATGGGCATGGTGATCGTGGCCATTTCGGTGCAGATGCTGATGGACGGCATCACCGCCTACCTGCGGGTCGCGGCCTGAGCTGAGAGGCTGAACGGGCGCGGTGCTCAGCGCCCATGACGCTGCTCCCGAAGCTGTCATGAACCCGTCATGGACGGGCTCTACCGTGTTAAACTTTAGTGAACCCAGCGGGCCTTCCGGGGCTGGGTTCCCGAGAAATTTGCCGACAGCCGTCGAAGGGTGGACGTGTCGGCGCTTGCCGTCGATACCGCTGCCGCATCCCCATTCCGCTCACTGAGGTCATCACCATGAATCACCCGAACCGCGTCCGGCTGTCGAAGCTTTCGCTGGGCCTGATGCTCGCGCTCGCCGCAGCTCCCGTTTTCGCCCAGAGCACCTCCGCCGGTGTCGGCGGGCTGGTGGTCGGTGCCGATGGCCAGCCGGTCGTGGGCGCCGAGGTGACCATCACCCACGTCGAGTCCGGCACGGTCAGCCGCGCCACCACCGATGAAAGCGGCCGCTACAACGCGCGCGGCCTGCGCGTCGGCGGTCCGTACACCGTGACCATCAACAAGGCGGGTGCGGGCAGCGATACCGAGGAAAACGTCTACCTCAACCTCAACCAGGTCAAGACGGTCGATGCCCAGCTCAACAACTCAGTGAACACCCTGGGGACCGTTGAAGTGCTCGCCAGTGCGGAGAGTTCGGTGTTTTCGGCCAGCAAGGTCGGCGCCGGTACCAACGTGACCCGCGACCAGCTCGAAGGCTTCTTCTCCATCAACCGCGACCTGCAGGACTACGCGCGCCTCGACCCACGCCTGGCGCAGAGCGACAAGGAGCGCGGCGAGATCTCCGCCGGTGGCCAGAACACCCGTTACAACTCGATCACCATCGACCGCGTGTCCACCAATGACACCTTCGGCCTGGAATCGAACAACCTGCCCACCATCCGCCAGCCGGTCTCGATCGATGCCATCGACGAAGTGCAGGTCAACGTCACCAATTACGATGTGATCCAGAAGGGCTATACCGGCGCCAACATCAATGCGGTCACCAAGTCCGGCACCAACAACTTGAAGGGAAGCCTGTACTACATCTTCCGCGACGCCAAATGGGTGGGTGATGGCGCCAATGACCGCCCGTTCACCGGTTTCGACGAGGACTCCACCTACGGCTTTACCCTGGGTGGACCGTTGATCAAGGACCGGCTGTTCTTCTTCGCCAGCTACGAGAACGCCAAGGTCACGGCACCAGGCGGCGACTCCGGTCCGGTGGGCAGCGGCGCCAGCAACATCGTCGGCAACATCTCCCTGGCCGATGTCACCCGCATCCAACAGCTTGCCCAGGGCTTCGGCCTGGAGGCGGGCGGTCTCGCGGCGGGTGATGGCACCGAGACCACCAGCGAGAACGGCCTGGTCAAGCTCGACTGGAACATCACCGACACGCAGCGCGCCTCGTTCCGCGTCAACCGTACCGAGCAGGACGAAGCCATCCTCCCCGGCTTCGGCACCAACTTCTTCTCGCTGTCGTCGTATTTCTACAACCAGAAGAAGGAGTTCACCAATTACTCCGCCCAGCTGTTCAGCGACTGGTCGTCGAACTTCTCGACCGAAGCCAGCGTGACCTTCCGCGATTACTACAGCGAGCCCAGCACCTTCGGGCCGCAGCCGCAGGTGCAGGTCAACTTCGGCAGCCAGAACCTCCGCTTCGGCACCGAGCAGTTCCGCCAAGCCAACGTCCTGGACACCCAGACGCTGACCGGTTTCTTCGCCGGCACCCTGTTCCTAGGCGATCACGAAGTGAAGTTCGGCGCCGATTACGAGCGCAACGACATCTACAACCTGTTCGTGGAATCGTTCAACGGCACCTACACATTCAACTCGCTGACCGACTTCCAGAACGGGCGCTATCGGGACTATGCAATCCGCCAGCCGTCGACGGGCATCCTCAATGACGCGGCGGCGATCACGGAATTCGACAACGTCGGCCTCTTCGTGCAGGACACCTGGTCCGTCAACCCGAACCTGACCGTGCAGTTCGGATTCCGGTTCGACAGGATCGGGGTCAGCAGCTCGCCCACGTTCAACAGCGCGGCCTCCACCGCATTCGGCTTCCGCAATGACGAGACGGTCGATGGCAAGTCCCTGTTCCAGCCACGCGCGGGCTTCAACTACACCTTCGACAGCGACCGCCCGACCCAGCTGCGTGGTGGCATCGGCCTGTTCCAGGGTGCGGCGGCCAACGTGTGGCTGGTCAATCCGTACACCAACGACGGCCTGAACATCAGCGTATTCGGTTGCGGAAGTGGCTTCAGCAACAACTGCACCACCGCGCCCAACTTCAACCCCACCAATCCCCCGCGCATCGGCAGCGCACGCGCAGACGTCGACTTCCTGCACCCCGACCTGGAGCAGCCGTCGGTGTGGAAGGCCAACCTGGCGCTCGAGCACGAGCTGCCGTGGTGGAACATGGTGGCGGGCGCCGAGGTCGTGTTCACCGCCGTCGACAAGGGCATCACCTACCAGCACCTCAACCTGGGCGCGCCGACCAAGGTTGGCCAGGACGGCAGGCTGCTTTACTACCGGGATACGTCCGCCTCGCGTTATTCGAGCAACGGCTTCTTCAACGGTACCTCGCGCTCCAACGCCAACCCCGCCTTCCGCGAAGTGCTGCTGGCCACCCCCACCGACAAGGGTGACGGCCAGAACCTGACCTTCTCGTTGAACAAGCCCATGCTGCGCGGCTCCAACTGGGGCTGGTCGCTTGCATACAGCTACACCAACGCCACCGACGTGAATCCGCTGACCTCCAGCCGCTCGATTTCCAACTGGGCGTCGCGTTCCACGTTCAACCCCAACGAAGACGTGAGCGGTGGTTCCAACTACGCCATCCGCGATCGCTTCCTCGGCACGCTGCGCTACAAGAACCAGTTCTTCGGCGACAACGATACCGAGTTCACCTTGGTGTACGAAGGCCGTTCCGGCAAGCCCTACAGCTGGACCTTCGGCAATGACATGAACGGTGACGGTTCCGCCGGCAACGACCTGATGTACATCCCCAAGGGTCCGGGTGATGTCCTGTTCCGCGGCGGCGCCGCGGAGGAAGCGGAGTTCTTCGCCTACGTCAGTGGCATTGAGTCACTCAACCTCGCCCGTGGTGGCGTGCTTGGCCGCAGTGCCAGCGACGGCCCGTGGGTCAATTCGTTCGACGTCCGCGTGCGCCAGGAGCTCCCGAGCTTCTTCGCCGGCCACAAGGCGGAGGTGGTGCTCGACGTCTTCAACATCGGCAACCTGCTCAACAAGGATTGGGGACAGGTCGAGGAGATCTTCTTCCAGTCCGCCGGTGGCCAGGCGCGGAGCTTCGCGAACTTCGCCGGCATCGACCCGGTGACCGGCAAGTACATCTACACGTTGATCCGCAACAGTGCCGGCGTGTTCACACCCGAAGGCTTCGGTTTGCGTGATCGCCGCGGTGAGTCGCGCTGGGCGGCGCAGGTCACCCTGCGCTACAAGTTCTAAGCACAAGTTAGCAGTCGATCCACCAAACGGCCGGGGCAACCCGGCCGTTTCTTTTTTGTAGCGCCGGGTGCCGCCGGCGCACTGCTGCGCTAAAGTGGGCGGTCTATGAATGACACTCTCCCCCAGCCGCACGGTGCGGCCGTTGCAGCCAACCCGCTGCCCACCGTCGATGCCCACATCTACCCGCGCGGCGGGCTGGATGTCCTGTCACGCGAGGAAGTCGCCCGCCTGCGCGACGCGTCCGGAGGCATGCACGACCTGCTGCGCCGCTGCGCCCTGGCGGTGCTGACCAGCGGCAGCGCATCCGACGATCCGCGCGCCGCGCAGGAGCTGTACCCGCACTTCGACATCGAGGTGCTGCAACAGGATCGCGGCCTTCGCATCGAATTGCGCGGGGCGCCGGCCATGGCCTTCGTGGACGGCAAGATCATCAGCGGCGTGGCCGAGTTGCTGTTCGCGGTGGTGCGGGACCTGGCCTTCACCGCCATCGAGCTTGCGCACGATGACGACCTCGACACCACCGCCGGCATCACCGACGCGGTGTTCCGCCTGCTGCGCAACGCGCGCGTGCTGCATCCCGCGGACCCCAACCTGGTGGTGTGCTGGGGCGGCCACTCCATCGGTCGCGAGGAGTACGTCTACACCAAGCAGGTGGGCTACGAGCTCGGCCTGCGGGGGATGGACATCTGCACCGGCTGCGGCCCGGGTGCGATGAAGGGGCCGATGAAAGGCGCCACCATCGCCCACGCCAAGCAGCGCAGGCGCCGCACCCGCTACATCGGCATCACCGAGCCGGGCATCATCGCCGCGGAATCGCCGAACCCGATCGTCAACCACCTGGTGATCATGCCGGACATCGAGAAGCGCCTCGAGGCCTTCGTGCGCATGGCCCACGGCATCATCGTGTTCCCCGGCGGGGTCGGCACCGCCGAGGAAATCCTGTACCTGCTGGGCATCCTGCTGCGGGAGGAGAACGCAGGGCGACGTTTCCCGGTGATCCTCACCGGTCCCACCGGCGCCGCGCCGTATTTCGAACAGATCGACAAATTCATCCGCCTGACACTGGGCGACGATGCCGCTTCCCGCTACGAAATCATCGTCAACGATCCGGAAAGCGTGGCCCGGCACATGCTGTCCGGCATCCGCAAGGTCAAGGAACAGCGCATCGCGCAAAAGGACTCGTTCTTCTTCAACTGGGCCATGCATGTGCCGCTGGATTTCCAGCAGCCTTTCATTCCCACCCACGAAGCGATGGCCGCGCTCGACCTGCACCACGGCCGCAAGCCATTCGACCTGGCCGCCGATCTGCGTCGCGCGTTTTCCGGCATCGTCGCCGGCAACGTGAAGGAAGACGGCCTGCGCCGGATCGAGGCCTTTGGCCCGTTCGAGATCCACGGCGACCCGGACATCATGCAGGCGCTGGACGCACTGCTGCTGGCATTCGTGGAACAGCGGCGGATGAAGATCGCCGGGGATTACCGGCCTTGTTATCGGGTCGTGACCTGAGGCTAGTCAGTTATTGCAGTCGGCGTCGCCAGACCAGGTGGGCTTGGCAAGATTGGTGGCACTGAGGTTGCCGCATCGGTCGCTGGCCTGTTTGCCGCCTGCGGTCCGCGTGGCCAACACCGTATACCCCGTGGCGCTGACGCCAGATTCGGAGATTGTGTAGAAATCCGAGGTGGGCAGGGACGGGCGCGTGCCAGAGCAGGTGACGCCGGTCGGACAAGCTCCGTAAGTGGGATTTTCGGCACGCCAGCGTTCAAGCGCAAGCTGGTACTCCCCGATTGCGCGCGATGCCTCCGCCCGACGACCCTTGCGACTTTGTTCAAGGTAATTGGGCACCGCGATGGCGGCGATGATCGCGATGACCGCCACCACGATCATGAGTTCGATCAGCGTGAAGCCCCGTTGCTGGCGCATTGTTCTTCCCCGTTTCCCGATTCGGGGATGGTAGCACCGGGCGTAGGGCGCGCCACTTGGGGCCGTCTCGTCCATCGCCCGTGACCCGCCTTTCGTCCGGTATGGCTTGCCTATGCGTCCCGCATTTCCCTAGAGTCCAGCAATCAAGCTTGGGGGCCTGCTGTGCAACATCGTCATTCAACCGGCTTCACTCTCATCGAACTGATGGTGGTCGTCGCGATCGTGGCCATCCTCGCCGTGATGGCGGCGCCGTCGTATCGGGACATGATCGACCGCTTCCGCGTACGCGGCGCGGCGGACGATGTCGTGAGCGTGCTGGCCAATGCGCGTGCCGGCGCGGTGAAACTTGGGCTCGACACCGCAGTCAGTGCGACCACAGGGGCTAACTGGTGCGTGGGCGGGAACTCCGCGGCCGTCCCTACCGGAGGCACCGCTGCTGTAGGGGCGGTTGCATGTGACTGCGCGACGCCCTCGGGGTGCTCGGTGGCTGGAGAGCAGCTGGTTGTCCCGGCCGGTAAGCACCCGGGAGTCACCATGGGCTCAGGCGCCGGCTTCGTCTATGACGGCAAATTGGGTACGGTCCTGACCGGTGGCGTCATCGCGGCGGCGGCAACCCCGATCGTCCTGACGTCGCCCAGCGGGACGTATGACGTGCGGGTAGGAGTCAGTCCGTTGGGCCAGGCGACCCTGTGTACTCCGAGCGGAAAACCCGTGATGGCAGGAATCGCATCATGTCTTTGATTATTCCTCGGTCGCGCAGGGCCACCAATGCCGGCTTCTCGCTGGTCGAACTTATGGTCGCGATGGTGCTGGGCCTCATCGTGATCGGTTCGGTAATTGCATTGGTCTTGTCGATGATCCGAGCCAATAACCAGACCATTGCCGCGACTCGCCTCACTCAGGAGTTGCGCGCGGTGGCAGCGTTGATGTCGAGCGACCTGCGTCGCGCGGGAGGGGTAATTGACCCGCTGACAGTGG
Organism: Pseudomonadota bacterium; assembly: GCA_040385305.1. Lineage (GTDB taxonomy): Bacteria > Pseudomonadota > Gammaproteobacteria > Xanthomonadales > Xanthomonadaceae > Thermomonas. The sequence goes on along the minus strand of JAZKHR010000053.1, from coordinate 1,047 downwards.
CGACCGCTGCAGGCGGCAATCCGAGCAATCCGTTCGCCGCGATCGACACGACAACGGCCGGGTGCATTCGTTACAGTTACGCGGACGCCGAAGGCGGCAATTTCCACTCCATCAATTTCCGCGATGGCGCGGTGTTCCTCGATGCCGGCAACACGGCGCGCACATGCACGGGCGGCACGCGCCTGAGCTCGCAGCAAGTGACGATTACCGGTCTCACCTTCCAGCGGCAGAGTCCCTGCGGCACCGCCAACGCGGCAGGACGCTGCATCCGCCTGACTCTTACCGGGCGCTTGACGGGGGATGCCACTATCACCCGCCAGTTCACCCAAGACATTTACGTCCGATCCCTTTCGGGCGCCTGATAGAGATCATCCGCCATGCGCATCACATCCAGGAAGTTCCGCCGTAACGCGGCCGGCAGCACCCTGCTCATCGCCGTAGTCCTGTTGTTGCTCGCGGGAGTGATGACCATCCTGGCCATGAACGTCGGGATCTTCGAACAGCGCAGCACAGCCAACGACGTGCGCACCAAGGCCGTGCATGAAGTGGCCGAGGCCGGGCTTGCGCAGGGCGCAGAGTTTCTGTTCCGGCAGCAGCCTGCAATGCTCACGTTTCCGAGCGGCACCGGCACCTGGACTGCATGCGCAGCGGATGACACGACCTTCCCGTGTGGGTCGGTTGGCACCGACTTGGTGGATGTCGACGGTGATCCGGCCACCAACGTCACGGTTGCCCGCCGTGCCACCATGTACCGACTGACCAACAGCGGCGCCAGCATTGCAAACCTGGACGCTGCCCTTGTTTCGCGCATGTTGAACATTCCGGCAAGCGCCAAGATTGCCGCGGTGGGCTCGGGATTCACAGTGGCCTACGGGGTGGGACCGGTGATGTGCTTCGTGGCCAACAAGCACGCAGACGAGCCAGCAAACAGCCCCATCCGTTGCACGACCGACGCAGCCCAGGCGAGCGATCGAAGGATCGCCACCCTCGTGTCGGTGGCGAGCATGGTCGGCGAGAACGCCAGGACCACGTTGACCCAAACGGTCG
>JAZKHR010000052.1:0-21890 GCA_040385305.1 Pseudomonadota bacterium | reverse complement strand
TCAGCAAGACCGAATGCTTCTGCTTCACCGCGCAGACCCTGCAGGCGGGCGAGGCGCGCGACATGCCGGTGCGCTTCATCGTCGACCCGGCCTTGCCGGACGGGGTCAAGACGATCACCCTGTCCTACACGTTCTACAAGAATGACGCGCAAACAGCGGCATTGAATGCCGGCAAGAGCCAGGCCGACGTGGCTCGCGCCGCACCGTAATTTTTCTGCACCGAAACTCCGGAAGATCCCCATGGCCAATGCCCACGCTGACACCCACCACGACGCCAACGTCTATTTCGTGCCGCATGGCAGCCGCTGGCCGGTGTTCGCTTCGGTGGCGCTGTTCATCACCATGCTTGGCCTGGCCAGCTGGTTGAACGAGGTGAGTTGGGGCAAGACTGCGTTCTACGTGGGCCTGGCCGGCCTGCTGGCGATCCTGTTCAAGTGGTTCGGCGACGTGATCCGCGAGTCGCTGGCCGGGCGCTACAACAGCCAGGTCGACGTGTCGTTCCGGATGGGGATGGTGTGGTTCATCTTTTCCGAGATCATGTTCTTCGCCGCGTTCTTCGGTGCATTGTTCTACGCCCGCCAGTTCGCGCTGCCATGGCTCAACGGCGAAGGTGACGGCATGGCCACCCACAGCGTGCTGTGGTCGAACTTCGCCGGTGGCTGGCCGAGCAACGGCCCGGGCGCGATCGGTGGCCAGTACCAGACAATCCCGGCGTGGGGCCTGCCGCTGCTGAACACGCTGATCCTGCTGACCTCGGGCATCACCGTGACCATCGCCCACCATGCGCTGAAGGAAGGCAAGCGCGGCGTATTGCTGTTGTCGCTGGGCGCTACCGTGTTGCTGGGCTGCCTGTTCCTGTTCTACCAGGCCGAGGAATACATCCACGCCTACAAGGAACTGAATCTCACCCTGGGTTCCGGCATCTACGGATCGACGTTCTTCATGCTCACCGGCTTCCACGGGGCCCACGTGACACTGGGCACGCTGATGCTGGCGATCATGTGGCTGCGTTGCGCGAAGGGCCACTTCAGCAAGGACAACCATTTCGCGTTCGAAGCGGTCGCCTGGTACTGGCATTTCGTCGACGTGGTGTGGCTCGGCCTGTTCCTGTTCGTCTACGTGCTGTAAGCACGGGACAGATCGTCGCACCGAAGGCCGGCATTGCCGGCCTTCGCGTCTAGGCCGCGAACCGCCGAATCAGCCCGGCGCCCGGCCTACGCCGTGTGGCGTGATCCAGCCCATCTTGATGGCGAGCACCACGAACAGGATCAGGCCCACGGACAGGGCGATGCGTTTGGTCAGCGAGTTCACCGTGCGCTTGCTTTGGCCCTTGTCCACCAACATGTAATAGAGGCCGGCGCCGAGGTTCCACAGGATGAGGATCAGCACAGCAACGATGAGCAGGGTCTTGAGCGAGTCGTTCATGCGGGCCTCGATGCCCCGCTCAGGCGGCGGGATGGCGGCATTATCGCAGTTGGTCATGCAGCGGTGAGCAGGCCCGTGGAACACAGTGGCTCGCGGGGCGTAAGCCTCGGCGTTGGCTGGGTGTCGGCCTTGGTCCTTGCCGCCGTATTCGCCACGCTCGGCGCCTGGCAACTGGGCCGAATGCAGGAAAAACAGGCGATGCTGGATGCCGCCGCGCAGGCGCTGGATCGCACACGCGCCCAGCCCCTGTTGCTGGCGTCCGACCCCGCGCGGATGCGGAATTACGATTGGGCCGAGGGCACCGGCAACATGGGTGGGGCGACGGTCTGGCTGGACAACCAGTTGCGAGGGGGCAAGGCAGGCCTGCGCATGTACTGCGTGCTGTTGCCCGACGACGGCGTGCAGGGGGTGCTGGTGGATGCTGGCTGGTGGCCGCTGGATGGGAAGCGAACCTTGCCGACCTTCGGATGCCCCACCCAATCCGCGCAGGCAGTACGCGGTCTGCTGGCGCCGCCGCCGTCCAGCGGGCTCGCCCATGGCGATGCGCTCGCAGGCTCCGGCCCGCAACGCTGGCTGGCCACGCGACTGGACCTGCCCGTCATCGCAAAAGCGCTCAAGCTGTCGGCCGGATTGGCGCCGCGGGTGCTGCGCCTGGACCCGCTGCGCAAGACCGGCGATGCCGGCGCGATGCTGGTCCCCGGCGAGCGCGACCTCGACATCCTGCCCAATACCATCACCCCGCAGCGCCACCTCGGCTACGCCGTGCAGTGGTTCGCGCTTGCGTTGGCGGTGCTGGTGATCGCAACCGCTTTGACCCTTCGATCCAGGCGATCAAGATGAGTCCCGATACTCCAGACAACCCTGCCACCCGCCGCAACCGCGGCATGCTGGTTGCGCTCTTCGTGCTGTTCTTCGGCGGCATGCTGGTGGCGGGCCTGCTGCGCTTCTCGGGGTGGCGTCCCGAAGGCTCCAAGAACCGGGGCGAGATGTTGCAACCCTACGGCGACCTGCGCGACCACTCACCAGCGCTCGCCGCTGGCGGCGCCTATCGCTGGACCGACAGCCCGCGCACCTGGCGCATCGTGACTGCGCCGCAGGCCTGTGACGGCGCACGCGTGGCGGCCTGTGCGCGGCTGCTCGATGGGCTCGACACCGTGTGGCGGCTGATGGGCAAGGAGGCCGACCGCGTCCACGTGCTGTGGATCGGCGCGCTTCCCGCTGGTGCCTCCGCGCCTGGAGAACTCCGCCAGCTGCGCATGGACCCGCGACTGCAGGCGGCGCTGGCGAACCCTCCGGGAACCGATGGCGATGCCGCGTGGCTGGTCGACCCGAATGGCTTCGTGGTGTTGCGCTACGCTCCCGGCTTCGATCCTGGCGACCTCCGTACCGACCTTGCCCGCCTGCTGAAGATCAATTGACCCCCATGAACCCGACCGCCGCCACGCTCAAGCCGTCGCTGTACCGCCACTTCCACCGCATCGCCTGGCTGGCGGTGGCGCTGGCACTGTGCGTGATCGTGTTCGGTGCCTTCGTGCGCCTGTCCAATGCCGGCCTGAGCTGTCCGGACTGGCCCACCTGTTATGGCAAGGCGACCTGGCCGAGCACGGCGGAACAGGTGGCTGACCATGCCGCCTCCGCGGTCCGTCCGTTCGACCTGGGCAAGGCATGGCTGGAACAGTTCCACCGCATCATCGCGGGCGCGCTCGGTGTGCTGGTGCTGGCGTTGGCGCTGCTTGCCACGCGCAAGCGGCCGCATGGTTGGCTGCAGGTGATCGGTGCCTCGCTGGCGGTCGCCATCGCGATCCCGCTGTACATGCGTGGCCTGCATGGCGCCGCATCCGCGCTGGCGGTCGCCGCAGAACTGCTCCTGCTGTTCGGCGTGATCCGCTGGTCCAACGTCGACCTCGCGCGCGCTGGAACCCTGACCCTGGCCGTGATCATCTTCCAGGCCCTGCTGGGCATGTGGACGGTCACCTGGCTGCTCAAGCCGATCGTGGTGATGGGCCACCTGATGGGTGGCCTGCTGACGTTCTCGCTGTTGACCTGGATGGCGTGGCGCTCGACCGCGATGCCGCTGCGCAGCGCGGATGCCGCGAAGCTACAGCGGGTGGTGGTGATTGGCCTGGTAGTGCTGGGCGTGCAGATCGCGCTGGGCGGCTGGACCAGCGCCAACTACGCGGCGCTGGCCTGCGGCACGGATTTCCCGAAGTGCGCAGGCGCATGGTGGCCGGCGCATGACTTCCGCGAAGGCTTCGTGCTGTGGCGCGGAATCGGCGTGGACTACGAGGGCGGCGTGCTCGACAACGAGGCGCGGGTGGCAATCCAGCTGGCGCATCGATTGATGGCGGTCGTGGTGTTCGGCCACCTGCTGGGCCTGGGGATCCGCCTGCTGCGCGGACCGGGCCTGCGCGGTTGGGGCAGCTTGTTGCTGGTGCTGCTATTCGCACAGATCGGCCTCGGCATCGCGAACGTGGTGCTGTCGCTGCCGCTGCACGTCGCGGTCCTGCACAACGCCGGCGCAGTGGCACTGCTGTTCGTGCTGGTGACCCTGCTGGCCCGACTGCGCGCACCCGACGCATGAGTGCCCTCGTGCCGGCCTGGCAGCAATACTGGACACTGACCAAGCCGCGGGTGGTCGCGCTGATCGTGTTCACTGCATTGGTCGGCATGTTCCTTGCGGTGCCCGGCTTGCCGCCATGGCGGGAAACCGTGTTCGGCCTGCTGGGCATCTGGCTGGCGGCTGCCAGCGCGGCGGCCATCAACCACGTGCTGGACCGGCGCATCGATGCAGTGATGGCGCGCACCCACGACCGCCCCCTGCCCACCGGTGGGCTGCGCACCGGCCAGGCGCTGGCCTTCGCGCTCGTGCTCGGGGCAGCGTCGATGGGCCTGCTGCTGTGGCAGGTCAACGTCATCTGCGCGCTGCTGACGTTCGCTTCGCTGATCGGCTACGCCTTCGTCTATACGGGCTTCCTCAAGCGCGCCACGCCGCAGAACATCGTGATCGGCGGCATTGCGGGGGCCGCGCCGCCGCTGCTCGGCTGGTCTGCGGTGACCGGGATGACCCAGCCCTGGGACTGGGCGCACTCGCTGCTCCTGGTGCTGATCATCTTCGTGTGGACGCCGCCGCATTTCTGGGCGCTGGCGATTTTCCGCCGCGACGACTACGCCCGCGCGCTGGTGCCGATGCTGCCGGTCACCCACGGCGTCACCTACACGCGCTGGCAGATCCTGCTGTACACGGTGCTGCTGGTGGTGGCCACGGTGTTGCCCTGGGCCACGCGCATGAGCGGGCTGTTCTACCTGGGCGGTGCACTCGTGCTCGGCGCGGTGTTCCTCTGGTACGCATGGAAGCTGCTGGATCCGCCGGATGAGTTCTTCGCCATGCGTACATTCCAGTATTCGATCGTCTACCTGATGGCGCTGTTCGGGTTCCTGCTGCTGGACCATTGGCTGCTGCCATGGCTGCAGCCGGTGCCGGCGCTGGAGTTCGTGCCGCAGGCGTGAGCGACCTGTTCGCCGCGCAACAACTGGGCACGCGCACCATGCTGGGCGCGCAGGCCTGCGTGCTGCATGGCTTCGCGTTGCCCGCAGCGCAGGTATTGCTCGCCGACATCGCGCGAATCGAAGAGGCTGCTCCGTTTCGCCACCTGGTCACGCGCCGGGGCCACGTCATGCAGGTGGCGATGACCAATTGCGGCAGGTTCGGCTGGTGCAGCGATCGCCGCGGCTACCGCTATGAAACCCATGATCCCGAGGGCGGCGCGCCTTGGCCCGCCTTGCCGGCCTCCATGTTGCGGCTGGCGGGTGAGGCGGCCAGCGCCGCCGGGTTCGACGGCTATGTGCCCGATGCCTGCCTGATCAATCGCTACGTACCCGGCACCCGCCTGTCCCTGCACCAGGACCGCGACGAGGATGATCGCGTCGCGCCGATCGTTTCTGTCTCGCTGGGACTGCCGGCCACCTTCCTGTTCGGCGGTTTCGCCCGCGCCGACAAGACGACGCGCGTCCCGCTGCAACATGGCGACGTGGTGGTCTGGGGCGGCGTCGACCGCATGCGCTTCCATGGCGTGTTGCCGGTCAAGCCGGGTCTGCACGATCGACTGGGCGAGCAACGGATCAACCTGACCTTTCGCAAGGTGAAGTGAGCGCCGGTGCCGGGCATCGCAAGAATCGGAGTGTTCGGCCCATGGCCCCGCCTTAGAGTGGCGGCACCCCATCGGGCAATGCCGCCGTGCACGCCATGAGCAAACCCGTTCCGCCGCTGACGCCGACTTCGAGCAAGCATGCTGCGTTGGTGGCGCAGGCATGCCGCCGGATCGAAGCCGCGGAACAGCAGCCATCGCTGGATGATCTTGCGCAGCAGGCAGGCCTCAGTCCGTTCCATTTCCACCGCGTGTTCAAGGCCGCGACCGGGCTGACGCCCAAGGCCTATGCCGACGCCCGACGCGCGCATGCGCTACGCGCGAAACTGGCAAGCGGCACTACCAGCGTGACCGAGGCGATCTTCGATGCCGGCTTCAACGCCAACAGTCGGTTCTACGCCAGCGCGGACGCGATGCTCGGGATGACCCCACGCCAGTACCGCTCCGGTGGCCTGGATGCGCGGATCCGGTTCGCCATCGGCCAGTCATCGCTGGGCGCGATCCTGGTGGCATGCAGCGCGCGCGGCATCTGCTCGATTTCATTGGGCGATGATGCCGATGCATTGCTGCGCGAGCTTCAGGATCGTTTTCCACGCGCGGAAATGATCGGGGGCGATGCGGGGTTTGAACTCCTGGTTGCGCAGGTGGTGGGCTTGGTCGAGCAACCCGGCATCGGCCACGACCTGCCGCTGGACGTGCGCGGCACCGCGTTCCAGCAGCGGGTATGGCAGGCGTTGCGGCAGATTCCAGCGGGCGAAACCGCAAGTTACGCTGACGTCGCACGACGCATCGGCGCGCCGAAATCGGCACGCGCGGTCGCGCAGGCTTGTGCGTCGAACACGCTCGCTATGGCAATTCCCTGCCACCGTGTGGTGCGCAGCGATGGCGCGCTGTCAGGCTACCGCTGGGGTGTCGAACGCAAGCGTGCGTTGCTGCTGCGGGAGGGCGGGACTTAGCGCGGCCCGGCGGCAGCGGCGGGTGTTTGCTGCGCGGCTCGAAATGCCGCTGCGCAAACACCCGCCACTGCCGCCGGGCCTGAGCTCAGTTGCTGTCCAGCAAGTGCTGCTGCCAGAAGCGGATGGTGGCGGCGTCGAAATAGTCGCGGTTGCCTTTCTTGGCGAAGCCGTGGCCTTCGTCGTCGTACATCAGGAACCACACCGGCTGGCCATTGGCTCGCACCGCCTTCACGATCTGCTCGGCTTCGGTGTAGGGAACGCGCGGGTCGTTGCGGCCCTGGGCCACGAACAGGGGTGCCTTGATCTTCGCGGCGTTGTTGAGCGGCGAGATGCGTTCGAACACCGCCGCCATCGCCGGGTCGCGCTCGTCACCGTATTCGACCCGGCGCAGGTCGCGGCGGTAGCTCTCGGTGTTCTTCAGGAAGGTGCCGAAGTGCGAGATGCCGACCACGTCCACCCCGGCGCGGATGCGGTCGCTGTAGTGGGTCAGCGCGGCCAGCACCATGTAGCCGCCGTAGCTGCCACCGATCACGCCCACCCGCGAGGCATCCAGCTCCGGCTGCTTCGCGATCCAGTCGAGCAGGGCGCCGATGTCCTTGACCGAATCCTCGCGCTTCTCGGCGTTGTCCAGCGACAGCCAGGTCTTGCCGTAGCCGGTTGAACCCCGCACGTTGGGCACCAGCATCGCCACGCCCAGCTCGTTGGCCATGTATTGCGCATTGGCGCTGAAGGTGGGCTGCGACTGGCCTTCCGGGCCACCGTGGATATTGATGACGACGGGATACTTGCCCGTCTTCGACGGCTTCGAGGGTTTGTAATAGAACGCCGGGATCGTGCGCTGCTTGCCGTCAGCCTGGTCGAAGGTGGGGTAGCGGACCAGGGTCGGTGCGACGAAGGTCGACGCATCCAGGCCGCCGACTTCGCTTTGGGTCCAGCGGGTCAGGGTGGCCGCGCCCAGGTCGATCACGTGGACGTCGCTCGGCGACGTGGCGCTGTTCAAGGTCAGCGCCAGGCGCCTGCCGTCCGGGGAGAACGACAACCCGCCGATCACGCCGATCGGCAGCGCCGGCAGTCGGATTTCGCGATGCGACGGGAGCGCCAGCACGCGCAGCTTGCTGACCCCGTCCTCGTTGCTCGCGAACGCCAGGTGCTTGCCATCGTCGGAGATGGTGAAGCCGCCCACGTCCCACGGGATGTTGCCAGTCAGCACTTCCAGCTTGCCGCTCGCCGGGTCGTGGTAGCGCAGGGTCTTGAATTCCTGCGCCGCTCCCTTCACCGGTTCGTCCGAGATGAAGTAGACGGCCTTGCCGTCCGGCGCGAAGGCGAAGCCGCCAAACGATGCCTTGCCGCCATCCACCGGGAACAGCTCCAGCTTGCCGCTGGCGACATCGACCACGCCCGGATAGGACTCGGCCGCGGAGACGTACTTCATCACCAGCAGCTCGCGGCCGTCTGGCGAAAAATCCATCGCGCCCCAGCTGCCGCCAGCGGTGACCAGCGCGCGGGTCGCTCCGGTTTTCGTATCGCGGATCCAGATGTCGCGGTCGGTGCCGTTGCGCGCGGTGCTGCCGTAGGCCATCAGGCCGCCATCGCGGCTGAGCACGGTGCCGCCGTTCTGGGTGCGCTTGCCGTCGGTGAGCAGGGTGGTGCTGCGGGTGGCCGCATCGAACCAGTACAGCTGGGCGAACTCGTCGCCGCCCTTGTCCTTGGCGAACACGAAGCCGTCGCGCCAGCCCTTGGCCGGCGCCGGGGTCACGCCGCTCACGGGTTCCGGATAGAACGTGAGCTGCTCGCGCATGCCCAGCGGCTGGCAGACGCGGTGCACCTGCGAGGTTTCGGCAAAGCGTGTGCCGATCAGCAGGCAGCCCTCCTTGGTCCAGCCGGCAAGGCCGGCGCCGCGCGTGTTCTGGTAGCGGTTGAGCTGCTCGAGCAGTGCCGCTGGGATCTCGGGGATGTTCTCGCTGGTGCGGTTGCCGACGACTTCGCGTTTTGTTTCGGGCATCTGCGCGAGCGCGGGCAGGGCCGCGAGCAGCGCGGCAAGCAGGACGGTGCGATGCAACATGGCGATTCCCCAATCGGCTGGAGTGCCGAGCTTAGCGCGACTCCGCTGGCGCGCGTCGGCCGGAAGTCATGCGCGGGCCGGCGTCAGCGGCGTTGGGCCTGCAGCAGCTCGCGCAGTTCCTGCTTGTCGGCCTCGCTCAGGCCGCCGTCGCGCTGTTGCTGGAGTTCGTCGATACGCTGCTGCAGCAGCTGCTTCTCGAGTTGGCCGATGGCATCCAGGAACACGTCGCGCAACATGGCGTCATCGCCCGGCACGGACTGTGTGGCGAGTTTCTGCAGCGGCGCCGCTTCCTCGCGGTCGGCAAAATGTTCGAGCAACATGCCGGTGCTGATGTCGGGTCTCTCGCGCACCAGCGTGACCAGTTCCGCCAGCAGTTCGATGCCAGGCTGGCGCAGCGCGGCAAAGCGATGCGGGGGTTCGAGCTCCAGCGCAAGCGCGGGCCGATGCAGCAAGTGCAGGATCGCGCTACGCACCAGGCTCGGTTTCTGGCTGTGCGCACCGGAGCCCGGGCTGGCGCGCACGGGTGCCTGCGCTTGCACGGCGGTGTTGCGCATGCCAACGCCGGTCAGCGTGGTCAGCCGCTGCTGCATCAGGTCGCCGAAGGCGCCATCCGGAATCTGCGCCAGCAGCGGTTTGCAGCGTTCGGCCAGGCGCGCGCGGCCGTCCAGCGTTCCCAGGTTCACGTCCACGCTCATGTGCGCGTAGAAAAACTCCGACAGCGTGGTGGCCTCGCGCAGGCGCGCATCGAAACCTTCCGCGCCTTCCTTGCGCACCACCGAATCCGGGTCCTCGCCTTCGGGCAGGAACAGGAACAGCGCCTGTCGACCGTCCTTCATCCGCGGCAGCACGGACTCCACGGCCTTCCATGCGGCGGCGCGGCCGGCCCGGTCCCCGTCGAAACAGAAATACACATCCGGCGCGTTGCGGAACAGCAGCTCGGCGTGGTCCGGCGTGGTTGCCGTGCCCAGCGTGGCCACCGCCTGCGACACGCCGTACTGCGCCAGCGCCACCACGTCCATGTAGCCCTCGACCACGATCAACCGCTCGAGCTTCGCATTCGCCTGCTTCGCCTGCCACAGGCCGTACAACTCGCGTCCCTTGGAGAACAGCGGGGTCTCCGGCGAGTTGAGGTACTTCGGCGAATCCTCGGGGTCGATGACCCGCCCGCCAAAGGCGATGGTGCGGCCGCGGCGGTCGTGGATCGGGAACATCAGGCGGTCGCGGAACTTGTCGTAGACGTTGCCGCGGTCATTGCGGGAAAACATGCCGCCGCGTTCGAGCAATGTCATGCGCCGCGGGTCGGTGCCCAGCGCATCGCGCAACGCGGAGAATCCGTCCGGCGCGTAACCGATGGTGTAGCGCTCGACGATGCCAGCATCGATCCCGCGCCGCTCGACGTACTCGCGCGCCTTGTCGCTCGCAGCCAGTTGCTTGCGGAAGAACGCATTGCAGGCTTCCATTGCGGCGTATAGATCGCCGATGTCGGGATCCGCGTTGCGCTGCTGGGTGTCGCGCGGGATTTCCATGCCGACCCGCTTGGCCAGTTCGTCGACGGCGTCGAGGAACTCCAGGCGGTCGTAGTTCATCAGGAACGAGATCGCGGTGCCGTGCGCGCCGCAGCCGAAGCAGTGGTAGAACTGCTTGGTCGGCGACACGGTGAAGCTTGCCGATCGCTCGTCGTGGAACGGGCAACGCGCCGCATATTCCTTGCCCTGGCGCTTCAGCGGGACATGGCTGCCCACCACTTCGACAATGTCGGTGCGGGCCAAAAGATCATCGATGAAGGCATCGGGAATGCGGGCCATGACGGGCTAGTGTAGGGCCCGCGCTCAGCGCGCGCCGCGGGTCACAACGCGTCGTGGGCGGCCAGCGAGCGCAGGGCATCGCCTTCCAGCCGCTGCACGGTCCATTCGTCCAGGCCGACGGCGCCCAGCCTGCGGTAGAAGCCGATCGCCGGCGCGTTCCAGTCCAGCACGCTCCATTCGAAGCGGCCGCAATCGCGTTGCACCGCGATCTTCGCCAAGCTCGCCATCAGGTGCCGGCCCAGGCCCATGCCGCGGAACGCGGGCCGCACGAACAGGTCCTCGAGGTACAGGCCGCGCTTGCCAAGGAAGGTGCTGAAGTTGTGGAAGAACAGGGCAAAGCCGGCCGCCTCGCCGTTGACTTCGGCGACCAGGACTTCCGCGGCCGGATGCGCGCCGAACAGTTGTTCGCGCAGGCCATCGTCGGTGGCCACGGCGGCATCGGCGAGGCGCTCGTAGTCGGCCAGTTCCGCGATCAACTGGCGGATCAACCGCACGTCGGCAACCGTTGCGGCGCGGATCGAGACCAGCGGATGCGGGTCCATGGCTCAGCCGGCCAGGGTCTGCTTGACCAGCTTCGACACCAGCCCCATGTCCGCCTGGCCGGCCAGCGCCGGCTTAAGCACGCCCATCAGCTTGCCGATGTCGGCCGCCGAGGTGGCGCCCGTGGCGGCCACGGCTTTGTCGATCTCCGCCTGGATCGCGGCTTCATCGAGCCGGGCCGGCAGGTAGGCGTCGATGACGCCCAGCTCGTAACGCTCGATGGCGGCCAGGTCCTCTCGCGCGGCGGCCTCGTACTGGTTGATCGAGTCCTTGCGCTGCTTGACCATCTTCTCCAGCACGGCCAGCACCAGCGGATCGGTCATCTCGATGCGCTCGTCGACTTCCCTCTGCTTGATCGCGGCCAGCACCAGGCGGATCACCCCCAACCGGTCCTTTTCGCCGGCCTTCATCGCGGTCTTCATGTCGTCGGTGAGTCGGGCCTTGAGGCTCATGGCGTGCTCCGGTGGAATGCGGGGTGGGTGATTCGTGGGGACCAGAACATGTGTGCCCAAAAACGCGAAAAGCCGGCCACGCTCGCGCGTGCCGGCTTCCGCTGCAACCGAGGCGCGCTCAGTACAGGCGCTGGCGCTTGGTCACGTCGCGCGAGCTGCGGCGGGACTGGCGCTTCACCGCGGCGGCGGCCTTGCGCTTGCGTTCCTGGGTGGGCTTTTCGTAGAACTCGCGCTTGCGGGTTTCGGCCAGCACGCCGGCCTTCTCGCAGGTGCGCTTGAAGCGGCGCAGGGCAAACTCGAAGGGCTCGTTTTCGCGGACTTTGACGCTTGGCATCGTGGAATCTCTGTTCAGGAAATCTGCCCGAAGGTTCGGGCGAGCCGCGCATGATAGCAGCGGCTCCGGTTTCGGCGCAACATATGGCCCATGAAAGTCCTGGGAATCGAATCAAGCTGCGATGAGACCGGGGTGGCCGTCTACGACACAGCGGTCGGCGGAGCCCAGGGCCTGCTGGCGCATGCGGTGTACAGCCAGATCGCCCTGCACGCCGAATACGGCGGGGTGGTGCCGGAACTGGCCAGCCGCGACCACGTGCGCAAGCTGCTACCGCTGATCCGCCAGACCCTGGGCGAGGCCGGCCTGGGCGTCGGCGACCTCGATGGCGTGGCTTACACAGCCGGGCCGGGCTTGGTCGGGGCCTTGCTGGTCGGCGCCGGGGTGGCGCGATCGCTCGCCTGGGCGCTGGACCTGCCGGCGATCGGCGTGCACCACATGGAAGGCCACCTGCTGGCGCCGCTGATGGAGGATGACCCGCCTGCGGCCCCATTCGTGGCCTTGCTGGTGTCCGGCGGGCATACCCAATTGGTGGCCGTGGACGCCATCGGCAGCTATCGCCTGCTGGGAGAAACGCTGGACGATGCTGCGGGCGAGGCCTTCGACAAGACCGCCAAGATGATGGGCCTGCCGTATCCCGGCGGCCCGCAGCTGGCCAGGCTGGCCGAGACCGGCACCCCCGGCGCATTCAAGTTTTCCAGGCCGATGACCGACCGTCCCGGCGTGGATTTCAGTTTCAGCGGCTTGAAGACCCAAGTGCTGTTGGCCTGGCGCAGCTCCGACCAGACCGAGACCACCCGCGCGGATATCGCCCGCGGCTTCGAGGACGCGGTGGTGGATACCCTGGCGATCAAGTGCGAACGCGCGCTGGATGCCGCCGGCTGCAACACCCTGGTGGTCGCGGGCGGCGTGGGCGCCAACAAGCGGCTGCGCGCGAAGCTGCATGCGATGGCGGAGCGCCGCGACGGCCGCACCTGTTTCCCGCGCCTGGCGCTGTGCACCGACAACGGCGCGATGATCGCCTTCGCCGGCGCGTTGCGTCTTCAGGCGGGCCAGCGCGACGATGCAGCCGTGCACGTGACCCCGCGTTGGGACATGGCATCGTTGCCGGTGGTGTGAGTCGAGCTTTTCGCGTGCGATGCCTGTGGGCGGGCGTGGGGGTGTGCGCTGCCGCTCCATCCAGTCGTCCAGGACTGAGTCGCGGGCGCGGGCCTTCCATGGCCCACTCAGCGCACACCCCCACGCCCACCCACAGGCACCGCTCGAACAACTCGGGGTGGCCGACCCTCTAAGATCGCGAAGCGGCGAGACCATCGGGCTATGCGCGTAGCGGCATTTAGAGCCGCGTAGCGCATCGCCCGGTGGTAGGCGCCGCCCACAACGAAGCGAGGCAAGGGAATCCCATGCACGACAAAGTCTTCATCGAAGGACTTGAGATCGACACCCTGATCGGCATCTACGACTGGGAGCGACGCATCCGCCAGACGCTGGTGTTCGACATCGAGATGGCTTTCGACAATCGCCTGCCCGCGGCCAGCGACGACATCACCCTGACCCTGAACTACAAGGACGTCAGCAAGCGCCTGGTCGAGTACGTGTCGGAATCCAGTTTCGGGCTGGTGGAGACGCTGGCCGAGCGCTGCGCGGCGATCATCCTCGACGAATTCGGCGTCAGCCATGTGCGCCTGAAGCTGAGCAAGCCCGGCGCCGTGCGCGGAGCACGCGTCGTGGGCGTGATCATCGAGCGCAGCAGGGCCTGATGGGGCGCGCCTACCTCAGCCTGGGCAGCAACCTCGATGCCGAGGCGAACCTCCGCTCCGCCATCGCTGCATTGCGCGAGCGCTTCGGCGACCTCGTCGTGTCACGGGTGTATGCATTCCCGGCGGTCGGTTTCGACGGCGCCGACTTCCTCAACGCGGCCGCAGTGGTCGACAGCGACCTCGATCCCTTCGCGCTCAACGACTGGCTGCACATGCTGGAAGCAGCGCATGGCCGCGACCGCAGCGGCCCGCGCTTCGGCGACCGCACCCTCGACATCGATATCGTGTTCTACGACGACCTCGTCCTGGACGGGCCGGGCCACCTGCAGGTTCCGCGTGACGACATCCGCCACGCCTTCGTCCTGAAACCGCTGGCGGAGATCGCGCAGGGATTCATCGATCCGCGCAGTGGGCAGTCGCTGGCGCAGTTGTGGCGCGCGCATGCCGAGCACGGCGTGGCGCGTCGCTGCGTCGTGCTGGACTGAGGAAGCCCAGGCTCAGCCCAGGTGGCGCCCGCCGTCCAGGTGCAGGGTCTGGCCGGTGACGTAACCGGCACCCTGCAACAGCCAGGACACCGCGGCCGCGACTTCTTCCGCCGTGCCGACGCGCTGCAAAGGCGTGCGCGCGAGCAGCGCCGCTTGCGCCTCAGGATCCTTGGCGGGCTGGCCGTTGGCCGGGTCCGGCCACAGGATGGCGCCGGGCGCGATGGCGTTGACCTGCACGTCCGGCGCAAGTTCGACCGCCAGCGACTTGCTCAGCATCAGCAAGGCTGCCTTTGCCATGCAATAGATGCCGTGGTTCGCCAGCGGGCGTTCGCCGTGGATGTCGGCCAGGTTGACGATGCCGCCCCGTGTCGCCCGCAGGTGCGGCGCCGCGGCCTGGGCCAGGAAGAACGGCGCGCGCGCGTTGCTGGCGAACAGGTCGTCCCACTGCATGGCCGTGGCGCTGCCGAGCGGCGTGGGATAGAACGCGGATGCGTTGTTGATCAATGCGTCGAGGCGGCCGAAGCGGCGAATGGCCAGGCCCACCAGTTCCGGCAGGCGGTCGAAATCGGCGAGGTCGGCGTGCAGCGAGATCGCACTGCCCGCGCGGATCCCGTTCAACTCCGCACGCAGCGCGTCCATGTCCGCGGCGGAGCTACGGTAGTGCAGGGCGAGGTCATAGCCATCGGCATGCAAGCGCCGTGCAATACCCGCGCCGATGCGCCGCGCTGCGCCAGTGATCAGTGCCACCTTGCGTCTCTCGCTCATCGAGGCACTCCCTGCTTGCCGGTATCCTTGGCGTTTCTCGCAGCGAATTGAAGCATGACCCGCCTGCCGCAACCCGACGCAGATGCACTGCAACACAGCGAGCGCCTGCGTAGGGTGATCATCGAGCAGATCCTGGCCGCGGGTGGCAGCGTCCCGTTCTGGAAATTCATGGAGCTGGCGCTGTATGCGCCTGGCCTCGGGTACTACAGCGCGGGCGCCACCAAGTTCGGTGATGCGGGCGATTTCGTCACTGCGCCGGAGCTGTCGCCGCTGTTCGCGGCCTGCGTGGCCGATGCATTGACCCCGGTACTGCAGGAACTGGGGCCGGATGCCGAGTTCCTGGAAATCGGGGGTGGTAGCGGCGCATTCGCGGAAACCGTGCTGGCCAAGCTGCTCGCCAACGATGCCTTGCCCGCCCGCTACGCGATCCTGGAACCAAGCGCGGACCTGCGCCAACGCCAGCGCACACGCCTGCAGCAGCGCCTGCCGCCGTTGCTGTACGCGCTGGTGGAGTGGCTGGACGGTCCGCCGGAGCAGGCCTGGAATGGCGTGCTGTTCGCCAACGAAGTCATCGATGCGCTGCCGACGCCGCGCTTCTGCATCCGCGATGGCGAGGTATTCGAGGAACACGTGGCGCTGGATGGCGATGGCGCGTTCGTGCGCCGGGACCGTCCGGCCGATCCGATGCTGGCCGCGGCCGTGCGCCACGTCGAACGCCAGCTGCCTGCACCTTTCGCCGAAGGCTATCGCAGCGAAGTGCTGGCCCAGTTGCCGTACTGGTTGCAGGCGGTGATCGGCGGCATGGGCAATGGCGCGATGCTGTTCATCGACTACGGCCACGGCCGCGGCGAGTATTACCTGCCGCAGCGCAACGAAGGCACCCTGCGTGCCTTCCGCCGACACCATGTCGTGGCCGACGTGTTCGCCTGGCCCGGCCTGCAGGACATCACCGCGTCGGTGGATTTCACCGCGCTTGCCGAAGCCGGCACCGGCGCCGGTTTCGACCTGGCCGGGTACTGCTCGCAGGCCAGCTTCCTGCTGGGCAACCGATTGGCGGAAAACCTGGCGCTGGCGGAGTCCCGCATTGGTAGCGAGGCAGGCGTCCATGGCCTGCGCCAGCAAGCCAAGCAACTGACCCTGCCCAGCGAGATGGGCGAGCGTTTCCAGGCGATGGGTTTCGAGCGCGGGGTGGAATTCGGCGCGGCGTTCCTGGTGGGCGACCTGAGCCATCGCCTGTGAGCGGGCCGCGACGCCGCTTCGGCCGGTCCCTCAAGCCGTTCCGGCGGCCTTGTCTGTGGTGCGCGCTTTGGATGCTGGCGATCGCGGGGGTGGTGATCGGCTCGCTGGTGCCGGCAAGCGGCGTGCCCGACCTCAAGGTCAGCGACAAGCTCCAGCATTTCGCAGCATATGGCGTGCTGTCCGCCGGCGCGGTGCAACTGTTCGCCAGCCGCCTGTCGTGGGGCTTCGTGTGCGTGTTGCTGGTGCTGATGGGCATCGGGCTGGAGCAACTGCAGGCACAGATGGCGCTGGGCCGGATGCTGGATCGCGCGGATGCGTTGGCCAACTCCATCGGCGTGCTGATCGGCCTTGCGACCGCGTTCACGCCGTGGCGCGATGCCTTGCTACGGTTCGACCGCCGCGACTGATTTCGCGCGCGTGATCGCGTCGATGCGCGCCTTGCGCAAGGCCTCGCCAACCGCCGGTCCGCTGAGCCCGGCCGCAACATCGCTGCCGCGCACGGACAGCGCCGCGGCATGCAGCCGCCTCAGCAGCGCAGCCTGCGGATAGGGCGCCTCGGACAGCCCGGCGCGGCCACGCTTGTCGGCTTCGCAAACGGTGGCGAGCTGGTCGATGCGTCCGGGTTTGCGAAAGCCGTCGCAGCGCGCCATGAGGTCATGCACGGTCGCTGCCTTCAGCTCATCGAGTCGGTGCACGTTGAGGTGTTCGCGGCTGCACAGCACGGCCAAATCGCGGTGCTCCGCCGGCACCTTCAGCCGTGCGCACAGGGCGATGATGGGCGCGATGCCGCGTTGCTCGTGCATCACGTGGCGAGGCAGTTCGTCGCTGGGCGTCAGCGCCTTGCCGAGGTCATGGCATAACGCCGCGAAGCCGATGAGGTCATCGCCCGGGGCCAGCGCTGCCGCCATGTCGCAGACCAGTTCCACGTGCACGCCGGTGTCGACTTCAGGGTGGTACTCGGCGCGTTGCGGCACGCCGTACAGCGCATCCACCTCCGGCAGCACCACGCTGAGCGCGCCCGCTTCGCGCAGGCTGCGCAGGAAGGCCGAGGGCGTGGCACTGCGCAGGGCACGCGACAGTTCCTGCCAGACGCGTTCCGGCGTGAGTTCAGCGAGCTCCCCGTCCGCCACCATCGCCCGCATCAGTGCCGCGGTCTCCGCGGCGATGCTGAAGCCATGCGACGCAAAGCGCGCCATGAAGCGCGCCGCGCGCAGCACCCGCAACGGATCCTCGACAAACGCATCGCCGACATGGCGGAGCACGCGCGCCTCGATGTCGCGCGCGCCGCCGAACGGATCCAGCAAGGTGCCATCGGTTGCCGCGGCGATGGCGTTGATGGTGAAGTCGCGCCGCGCGAGGTCTTGCTCCAGGGTCACCGATGGCGCTGCATGCACGATGAAGCCGGTGTGCCCGGGCGCGGACTTGCGCTCGGTGCGGGCCAGCGCATGTTCCTCGCCGGTGAGCGGATGCAGGAAAACCGGGAAGTCGCGGCCGACCTGGCGGTAGCCGGCATCCAGCATGTCGCTCACCGTGGCGCCGACCACCACATGGTCGCGGTCGCCGGGCGCAAGGCCGAGCAGGCGGTCGCGCACGGCGCCGCCGACGAGGTAGACCTGCACATGATCCGGCAGCGCGTGGTTCATGGACCGATGATGCCCGACACCGCACTCAGCGGCGACGGCGATCCTTGAGCGTGGCTTTCGGCGATGAGGGCGCGGGTGGCGTCGCCTGAGGCGGGACCGCGGCTTGCGTGCAAGCGAAGCGCTTGCGCGGGCCGCCCGTGCGGCCGAGCATGCGGTCGCTGATGCGTGCGGCATCGCCGTTGAGCCTCCAGTCGTACACGGTGCTGAAGGACAGCACCCGGCCCACGTAATCGCGGGTTTCCTTGTAGCTGATGGTCTCGATCCAGAAGTCCGCGTCCATCGCGGGGCGCTGGCTCATCCAGCGATTGAGCGGCGCCGGGCCTGCGTTGTAGCCGGCCATCACCAGGTAGGGCTTGCCGCCGTACTTGTCCATCAACTGTCGCAGGTAGGCGGAGCCCAGCAGGATGTTGGTGTCGGCGTCATACAGGCTCTCGCCGCCCGTCCATGGCACCCCCAGCTTGCGCGCGACCTCGGCACCGGTGCCGGGCAGGACCTGCATCAGGCCGCGGGCGTCGGCGCTGGAGCGGGCATTCGGATCGAACACGGATTCCGCGCGGATTTCGGCTGCAATCCAGGCCGGGTCAAGCTGGTTGCGCGCTGCCTCGCGGCGGATGGTGGCGTCGTGGTGCAGGGGGAAGCGCAAGTGGTAGAGGCGGGTTTCCTCGGGGTGGCGCTTTCCGTCAACGTTGACCAGTCCGAACACGCCGCGGTCGAACCAACCGTTGTCCTGTGCGACTTCCACCGCGATGCGCCGCTGCTCGTCGCCGAAGCGCGAAAGCGCATCGTCCCATTCGCGTTGCGCCCAGCCCTTGCGGTCCAGCGCGAACAGTTGCAGCGCCCGCACGATCGCGGGGTCACGCGCGATCGCGGTTTTCATGGCGGGGGCGACGGCCGGCACCCAAGGGCACAACGCGTACGCTTGTTGCAACCGGTCCGCGGCAAGGAAGCCATGGAACTCCGCCTTCTGCGCGGCCTGCCGGTACAGCGTTTGCGCCGCCGACCCATTGCCGATCAGCTCGCTGGTGCGCGCGGCGAAATACAGCCAGCGCGAATCGTTGCGCAGCGGGTCCGGCATGCGCTGGATGGCGGCCAGTGCGCCACGCCAGTCGCTGCGCGATAAAGCCTCGCGCGCGCGCCATTCGTGCAGCTTGTCGTCGTAGGCGGATGCCGGCACCGCGGCGAGCCGGCGTGCGGATTCCGGACCATAGGAGGCCACGGTCCACAGCGCGATTTCGTACAGCACGCGGCCGCGCGCGGCCTCATCGAACCCGAAGGCCTGCGCGAAACCGGGCAGCAAGGCCTCGGCGCGCTCGGGCGAGGCCTTGGCAAGCTTGGCCAGGCCAGCGACGGCAACGCGGCGGCTGTGCGCGGTCTTCGGCCATTGCAATGCCGATTCGCCCGGCGCATCGAGGAACGTCGCGTACTGGTTCGCGAGCGCAGCATCAGCCGCTGGCAAGCCGCGCGCAATCGCGCGAATCACGCCGGGTTGCAATTCATCCGCGGCCAGGTCGATGCGCTCCCAGTGCATTGCGGGCGTGAGCCCGCCCTGCGCCGCCAGCTGCACGAACGAGGCATCGCAGCTGCCCGGCAACGACTTGCCGGTGCTGCGCCAGAGTGCCTGCGCATCCCGCACCCATTGCGCATCAGTGCGGTCAAGCGCGTGCCGAGCGCTGAGGTGCGAGCATCGCAGCGAAGGGCTGTCGATGCCGGCATCCCATGCAGCCAGGAAGGCCGGCCAGGCCTCGCGCTTTGCGAGCGCGGCCAGCCACTCGTTGCGGAACACCTCGGACACGGGTTGGCCGCGATGACGGGCAAGGAAATCGCTACCGCGTTCGACCGCAAGCGTGTCGAAGCCGCTGCGCAAGGCGGCGAATTCGAGCCAGCCCGCGAGCGGGTGATTGGCATGGGCGTTGCGGGCGGCATCGGTCAGTTGGCCGCGCCCGGCCGCCTCGAACGCACTGCGCAGCGATGCGTCCGGCAGCGCGATGCGCACCGGCGGCGGACGCTCCTGCGCCCACGCGCTGCCGCTGGTCAGGGACGTGGCGCACAGCAGCGCCGCCAGCATGGACGAGGTGAGCTTGTGCATCGCTGGACTATAAACGAGCATTTCTGAACGTCTTTTTCTCTCAATCGAGCACGCCGATGCTGTCCGCACTGCTGTCCTACCTGCTGCTCGGCGCCTGCGCGGGCGTGCTCGCCGGCCTGCTGGGCATCGGCGGTGGGTTGGTACTGGTGGCGGCCCTGGCGTGGCTGCTGCCGCTGCAGGGCGTGCCGGCCAGCGACGCCATGCACGCGGCGTTGGCCAGCTCGATGGCCAGCATCGTGCTGACCGCGGCATCTTCCGCGTACGCACACCACAAGCGTGGCAGCGTGCTGTGGCCAACGGTGGCGTGGATGGTGCCTGGTGTGTTGCTGGGCGGTTGGTTCGGCAGCCAGTTCGCGATCGGCCTCGACGGTGGCGTGTTGCGTTGGTGCGTGGCGGTCTACTGCGCCATCGCTGCCGTGCAGTTGCTGTCGTCGCGGACACAGGTGCGCGCGGATGTTGGCTATGTTCCGCGCGGCGTCGGCTACACCGCGGCCGGCGGCGGCATCGGCGCGCTGTCGGCGCTGGTCGGCATCGGGGGCGGCAGCATGACCGTGCCCCTGCTGGTCTGGCGCGGGGTGGCGCCGGTGCGGGCGGTGGGCACCTCATCGGCCTGCGGGATCTTCATCGGCATCGGCAGTGCGCTGGGCTATGCATTGCAGGCGCCGGCCGCCGCCCTGCCGCTGGCGGGCAGCGTGGGCTACGTGTACTTGCCTGCCGCGCTTGGCGTGGCGGTGACCTCGGTGCTGGCCGCGCCGCACGGCACCCGGCTCGCGCATGCAATCAGCGGACGCGCGCTGAAGCGGGTGTTCGCCGTGTTCCTGCTGCTGGTGGGTGCGGGCTTCGCCTGGAGCGCAAGCCACTAGCGAAACGAATCAAGCAGGCCGCGATCAGGCGAACGCGGCTTCCGGGATGTCGATTTCCACCGACAAGGCCAAGTGGTCCGACAGGGCCGCAGGCAACGCTTGCATTCCACTCAGCTTCAGTGCGGGGGTGACCAACACATGGTCGATTGCCCGCAGCGGTCGCCACGAGGGGAAGGTCGGCACGCACGTGGCCGGTGGCTGCAGCCGGGTGCGTGCATAGAGCGAGCGCATTTCGGGCTGGTCGGGGTCGCAGTTGAAGTCGCCCATCAGCACGGCGTGCGGGTGGTCGCTGAGCAGGTCGGCGATGAAGTCGATCTGCGAAGTCCGCGACTGCGCGCCCAGCGACAGGTGCGCCACGGCGATGGTCAGGGCGTCGTCGTCGCCGCCGAAGGTGGCCAGCAACACGCCGCGTCCCTTGACCCGGCCCGGCAGCGCGTGGTTTTCCACCAGGCGCGGCTCAAGCTTGCTGAGCAGGCCGTTGGCGCTGGAGGCCACACCGCCCATGCGCCGGTTCGGCTGGTGGCTCCAGTAGGCGAAGCCGGCCCGCTCGGCCAGGTAGTGGGTCTGGTTGGTGAACCCGGAACGCAGGCTGCCCGGGTCTGCTTCCTGCAGGCCAACGATGTCGTGGCGGCCCGCGAGTTCGGCGATGGTGTCCAGCGCGCCGCGCTTGTTGCCCGCGGGCAGCACGTGCGACCAGCTGCGAGCGACGTAGTCGTGGTAGCCGCGGGTGCTGGAGCCGGCCTGGATATTGGCGCTGAGCAGCCGCAGCCGGCGCGTGGTCATGCCGGCTGCGGCTGTCGGGTCACGGCTGGGCGGGCGGGGCAACCGCAGTCGCAGTCGCGGGCGCGGCACCCGCCAGCCTCGCGCGTTCGGCCACGATCAGCTGGTTGAGGATGCGCAGCATGTCGTCCTGCGACTTGCCCTTGACCCGGTACTTGCCATTGACCAGGAAGGTCGGGGTGCTCGGGGTGTCGCCGTTGGTGTACGCCTGGGTCATGTACTGCTTGCCGCGGTTGACCTTGGCCGCCACCGCGAAGCTTTGCATGCTGCTGGCGAACTGCTTCGGATCCGCGCCATAACCCGCGTAGAACGCCGCGATCTGCTCCGGGGTGTCGACGCCGCGCTCGCCCTTCAGGGTCTTGTCGATGTGGATGGCGCGGTACATCGCCTCATGGGTGCGGTCGACCAGGCCCATCGCCTCGGCGGTGTAGAAGGCCTTGGCGTAGGTATCCCAGATCGAACCAAACGCAGCCGGCACATAGACCACGTTCACATCTGGCGGCAGGTTGGCCTTCAGCGCGCGCACGGTGGGCTGGAAAGCTGCGCAGTACGG
>JAZKHR010000051.1:0-3295 GCA_040385305.1 Pseudomonadota bacterium | reverse complement strand
CGGTCTTGGTCGAGGTGATGCGCTCCTGCAGCACGCCCATTTCCTCGGCCAGGGTGGGCTGGTAGCCCACCGCGGACGGCATGCGTCCCAGCAGCGCCGACACTTCGGTACCGGCCAAGGTGTAGCGGTAGATGTTGTCGACGAAGAACAGCACGTCGCGGCCCTTGCCCTCGGCGTCCTTCTCGTCGCGGAAGTATTCGGCCATGGTCAGGCCGGTGAGCGCCACGCGCAGGCGGTTGCCCGGCGGCTCGTTCATCTGGCCGTAGACCATCGCGACCTTCGATTCCTTGAGGTTGTCGGGCTTGATCACCTCCGACTCGATCATCTCGTGGAAGAAGTCGTTGCCCTCGCGGGTGCGCTCGCCGACGCCGGCGAACACCGACAGGCCGCTGTGCGCCTTCGCGATGTTGTTGATCAGCTCCATCATGTTGACGGTCTTGCCGACGCCGGCGCCGCCGAACAGGCCGACCTTGCCGCCCTTGGCGAACGGGCACATCAGGTCGATCACCTTGATGCCGGTTTCCAGCAGGTCGTTGCCCGAGGACTGTTCCGCGTAAGCCGGGGCCGGGCGGTGGATCTCCCAGAACTCGCTGGCTTCGACCGGGCCGGCTTCGTCGATCGGCTCGCCGAGCACGTTCATGATCCGGCCCAGGGTGCCCGCGCCGACCGGCACCGACACGGCCTTGCCGGTGTTGATGGCGACCAGGTTGCGCTTCAGGCCGTCGGTGGAACCGAGCGCGATGGTGCGGACCACGCCGTCACCAAGCTGCTGCTGCACTTCCAGGGTGATGGCGGTGTTCTCCACCTTCAGCGCGTCGTAGATCTTCGGCACATCGGTGCGCGCGAACTCGACGTCGACGACGGGACCGATGATCTGGACGATCTTGCCTTGGTTGCTCATCTTTGTACTTCCTCGTAACTCGATTCTGGTTTGCAGGAGCGCGACGGGCGCGCCATGCGATGCGTCAGACCGCGGCGGCGCCGCCGACGATCTCGGAAATTTCCTGGGTGATCGCGGCCTGGCGGGCCTTGTTGTAGACCAGGTTCAGCGTGTCGATGAGCTTGTTGGCGTTGTCGCTGGCGGACTTCATCGCCACCATGCGCGCGGCGTGTTCGGACGCCACGTTTTCCAGCACCGCCTGGTACACCAGAGACTCGACGTAGCGGGTCAGCACGTGCTCCAGCACTGCCTGCGCGTCCGGTTCGTACAGGTAGTCCCAGTCGTGGCGGGCCACCTGTTCCGACGCCGGCAATGGCAGCAGCTGGTCGAACGCTGCCTTCTGGGTCATGGTGTTGACGAAGCTGTTGTAGGCGAGGAACACCTTGTCCAGGGTGCCGGCGCTGTAAGCGTCCAGCATCACCTTGATCACGCCGACCAGCTGCTCGACATGCGGCACGTCGCCCATGTGGGTGACCGAGGCCAGCATGTCCACCTTGATCCGGCGGAAGAACACGCTTGCCTTCTGGCCGATGGTGACCACGTCGACGCTGACGCCCTGCTCCTGCCACGCGCGGATCTCGCCGAGCAACTTGCGGAACAGGTTGTTGTTCAAGCCGCCAGCCAACCCGCGGTCGCTCGAGACGATGACGTAGCCGACGCGCTTGATGTCGGTGCGCTCGACCAGGAACGGATGGCGATACTCGGAGTTGGCCTGCGCCAAGTGGCCGATGACCTGCTTCATGGCACGCGCGTACGGACGCGACACCTTCATGCGTTCCTGCGCCTTGCGGATCTTGGAGGCCGAGACCATTTCCAGCGCGCGCGTCACCTTGCGGGTGTTCTGCACGCTCTTGATCTTGGTTTTGATTTCTCTGCCGCTTGCCATGGGGATCGCTCGCTCTGGTCGCTCTTACCAGCTACCGGTGGTCTTGAAGTCGGCGATGCCGGCCTTGAACGCGGACTCGATCTCGTCGTTCCAGTCGCCGCTGCCGTTGATCCTGTCCATCAGCTCGCCGGAGGTGTTGGCGAAATGCGCGTGCAGGCCTTCCTCGAACGCACCGATCTTGGCCACCGGCACGTCGTCCAGGTAACCCTCGTTCACCGCGTAGATCGACAGCGCCTGGCCGGCGATCGACATCGGCTGGTACTGCTTCTGCTTCATCAGCTCGGTGACGCGCTGGCCGCGCTCGAGCTGCTTGCGGGTGGCTTCGTCCAGGTCCGACGCGAACTGCGCGAACGCGGCGAGCTCGCGGTACTGGGCGAGCGCGATGCGGATGCCGCCCGACAGCTTCTTGATGATGTTGGTCTGGGCCGCGCCGCCGACGCGCGACACCGAGATGCCGGCGTTCACGGCCGGGCGGATGCCGGCGTTGAACAGGTCGGTCTCGAGGAAGATCTGGCCGTCGGTGATCGAGATCACGTTGGTCGGCACGAACGCGGACACGTCGCCGGCCTGGGTCTCGATGATCGGCAGCGCGGTCAGCGAACCGGTCTTGCCGGTGACCTTGCCCTCGGTGAACTTCTCCACGTAGTCCTCGGACACGCGCGCGGCACGCTCCAGCAGGCGGCTGTGCAGGTAGAACACGTCGCCCGGATAGGCTTCACGGCCCGGCGGGCGCTTCAGCAGCAGGGAGATCTGGCGGTAGGCCACGGCCTGCTTGGACAGGTCGTCGTACACGATCAGCGCGTCTTCGCCGCGGTCCATGAAGTACTCGCCCATGGTGCAGCCGGAGTAAGCGCTGATGTATTGCATCGCAGCCGACTCGGACGCGGTAGCCGCGACCACCACGGTGTGCGCCAGCGCGCCGTTCTCTTCCAGCTTGCGCACGATGTTGGCGACGGTGGAGGCCTTCTGGCCGATCGCCACGTACACGCACTTGATGCCGGTGTTCTTCTGGTTGATCACCGCGTCGATGGCCAGCGCGGTCTTGCCGGTCTGGCGGTCACCGATGATCAGCTCGCGCTGGCCGCGGCCGATCGGGATCATCGCGTCGACGGTCTTGTAACCGGTCTGCACCGGCTGCGAGACCGACTTGCGCCAGATCACGCCCGGGGCAACACGCTCCACCGGCGCGGTCATGGCCGCGGTGATCGGGCCCTTGCCGTCGATCGGCTCGCCGAGCGCATTCACCACGCGACCGAGCATTTCCGGGCCGACCGGCACTTCCAGGATGCGGCCCGTGGTCTTGGCGATGTCGCCTTCGCGCACATTCTCGTAATCACCCAGCACCACCGCGCCGACCGAATCGCGCTCCAGGTTCAACGCGAGTGCGAACGTATTGCCCGGCAGCTCGACCATCTCGCCCTGCATCACGTCGGCCAGGCCGTGGATGCGCACGATGCCGTCGGACACCG
>JAZKHR010000050.1:48135-72165 GCA_040385305.1 Pseudomonadota bacterium | reverse complement strand
TCTCGTACCCGTCCTCGCGCAGGGCCAGCGCGGCGTGCACGCAGCAGTAGTCGAATTCGATGCCCTGGCCGATGCGGTTCGGCCCGCCGCCAAGCACCATGATCTTCTTGCGGTCGGTCGGGCGCGCCTCGCATTCGTCCTCGTAGGTCGAATACAGGTAGGCGGTATCCGTGGCGAATTCCGCGGCACAGCTGTCCACCCGCTTGTACACCGGGCGCACGCCGAATGCCTTGCGCAATGCACGCACGGCGGACTCGCTGGTGCGCGTGAGCTGGGCGATGCGAGCATCGGAAAAGCCTTGTCGCTTGAGCCTGCGCAGGCGCGCGGCATCCAGGCCCGACAGGCCGCGCCGCACCACGTCGCCCTCGGACTCCACCAGTTCTTCGATCTGGTCGAGGAACCACGGATCCACGAACGACAGCGCATGCACGTCCTCCACCGACATGCCCGCACGGAACGCGTCCGCCAGGTGGAAGATGCGCTCCGGCCCGGGTTCCTTGAGCTCTCGGCGGAGGATGGTGAGGTCGTCCTCGTTGCCAAGGTCAAGGCCAGTCGGGTCCAGCCCCACCTTGCCGGTCTCCAGCCCGCGCAGCGCCTTGTGCAGCGATTCCTGGAAGGTGCGGCCGATGGCCATCACCTCGCCCACCGACTTCATCTGCGTGGTGAGCCGGGAATCGGCCGAGGGAAATTTCTCGAAGGCAAAGCGCGGGATCTTGGTCACCACGTAATCGATGGCCGGCTCGAAGCTGGCTGGGGTCAGGCCGCCGGTGATCTCGTTCTTGAGCTCATCCAGGGTATAGCCGACCGCAAGCTTCGCCGCGACCTTGGCAATCGGGAACCCGGTCGCCTTCGATGCCAGCGCAGAGGACCGCGACACCCGCGGATTCATTTCGATCACCACCACCCGGCCGTCCTTGGCATTGATGCCGAACTGCACGTTGCTGCCGCCGGTATCCACGCCAATCTTGCGTAGGACCGCGATGCTCGCATTGCGCAGGCGCTGGTATTCCTTGTCGGTCAGGGTCTGCGCCGGCGCGACGGTGATGCTGTCGCCCGTGTGCACGCCCATCGGATCCAGGTTCTCGATGCTGCACACGATGATGCAGTTGTCCGCGGTGTCGCGGACCACTTCCATCTCGAATTCCTTCCAGCCCAGCACCGATTCCTCGACCAGCACTTCGCTGGTGGGCGACAGTTCGAGGCCGCGATTGACGATCTCGACGAGTTCCTCGCGGTTGTAGGCGATGCCGCCGCCGCTGCCACCCAGCGTGAAGCTGGGTCGGATGATGGTGGGGTAGCCCACGCGGGTCTGGATATCGAGCGCCTGCTCCAGCGATTTCGCGACTTCCGCCTTCGGGCACTCCAGGCCGATCTCGGCCATCGCCACCCGGAAGAGTTCGCGGTCTTCGGCCATCATGATCGCTTCGCGCTTGGCGCCGATCAGTTCGACACCATATTTCTCGAGCACGCCGTGGTCGGCGAGGTCCAGCGCGCAATTCAGCGCGGTCTGCCCACCCATGGTCGGCAGCAATGCATCGGGCCGCTCTTTGGCGATGATCTTCTCGACCATCCGCCAGTTGATCGGCTCGATGTAGACCGCGTCGGCCATGTCCGGGTCGGTCATGATCGTGGCCGGGTTGCTGTTGACCAGCACCACCCGGTAGCCCTCGTCGCGCAAGGCCTTGCACGCCTGCGCGCCGGAATAGTCGAACTCGCACGCCTGCCCGATGACGATGGGCCCGGCGCCGATGATCAGGATGGTCTTGAGGTCGGTGCGCCTTGGCATGTCAGCGCCCTCCCGTTGGCTTGGCTTGCATCGATGCGATGAATTTGTCGAACAGCGGCGCCACGTCGTGCGGGCCGGGGCTGGCTTCCGGGTGCCCCTGGAAACTGAAGGCAGGTGCGTCGGTCAATTCGATGCCCTGGTTGCTGCCGTCGAACAGCGAGCGGTGGGTCACGCGCGCGTTCGCCGGCAAGCTAGCTTCGTCGATGCAGAAGCCGTGGTTCTGCGAGGTGATCATGACCTTGCCGCTGTCGAGATCGATCACCGGATGGTTCGCGCCATGGTGGCCGTGGGCCATCTTCATGCTCTGCGCTCCCACGGCCAGGCCCAACAACTGGTGGCCCAGGCAGATGCCGTAGATCGGGATACTCGCGGCAACGAATTCGCGGATCGCATTGATCGCGTAATCGCAGGGGGCCGGATCACCTGGACCGTTGGACAGGAAGATGCCATCGGGCTGCAGCGCCAGCACCTCGGCCGCGGGCGTTTGCGCCGGCACCACGGTGACGTCGCAACCCCGTTCGGCCAGCATCCGCAGGATGTTGCGCTTGGCGCCGAAGTCATACGCCACGACCTTGAACCGCGCTTCCTTCTGCACCAACTGGCCACTGTCGAGGTCCAACTGGCCTCCGGTCCACTTGTACGCGGCTTTGGTGCTTACCACCTTGGCCAGGTCCATGCCCTTCAGGCCGGGGAACTTGCGGGCGGATTCGATGGCCTTGTCGACATCCAGGGCCTCTCCCGGCGCAGAGGCGGCCATCAGCGCGCCAGACTGGGCACCGCCTTCACGCAGGATGCGAGTTAGCTTGCGGGTATCGATGCCAGCAATGCCGACGATGCCGCGCGCCGCCAGCCACTCCGGCAGCGCGACCTGGCTGCGCCAGCTGCTGGGCCGGCGCGGCACGTCGCGCACGATCAGGCCGGAGGCCCACACCTGGGCAGCTTCGTCGTCCTGGTCGGTGCAGCCGGTGTTGCCGATGTGCGGATAGGTGAGCGTCACCAGCTGCCGCGCATAAGACGGATCGGTGAGGATTTCCTGATAGCCGGTCATCGCGGTGTTGAACACCACTTCGCCCACGGAGAGGCCTGCGGCGCCCACGGAAATGCCCTCGAAGACGGTGCCGTCTTCAAGCGCGAGGATGGCTGGTGCGTTCAATGGCTCGCCCTGCGTCGGGTTGCAAGAAAGCGCCGAAGCGGCATCGGGTCCGGTTCGGGGCTGGAGGGGTTCAGGCGAGCCGGAATTGTACGCGTGGTGGCTGCAAAACGAAACGCCCGGCGAGTGCCGGGCGTTTCGACGCAACGGGTTCGCCCTGCCTGGCGTCAGCTCCCCAGCGAGGGCTTGAAGGCCGCCACCATCTCGTGGGAGCGGGCGTCCTGGCCCGTGGTGAACGTATTCATGCAGGAATCGTCGGTGTAATCCATGAAGTTGTAAATGGGATCCACGCCGCCTCCGGCACAGGAGTCGCGCCCCACCGGGCAACCGTACGCCGGGCTGGCTTCGGGGGGCGTATCGGCCACCGAGTCACCCGGGGCCGCGCAGCCTCCTTCGAAGGTATGAGCCAGGCCAAGGTAATGGCCCACCTCGTGGGTCGCGGTATCGCCCAGGTTGTAATTGGTGGCCGACCCGCCGGGGAAAGACGCATACAGCAACACCACGCCGTGGCGGGTATCGGTTTCAGCAAACGAGCTTGGGTAATACGCATAGCCCAGCAGGCCGCTGGGGTCGCAGCTGTAGACGTTGAGGGTGCGAGCGGGGTCCACCGCCAGGCTTGCCTTCATGTCGCGCTCAACGCCACTGTTGGCGCAGCCGTCGAACCAGCGGCTGTTGACGGTATTCGTCACCGTAGCCAGCGAGAAGGTGAAGCCGCGTCCGGAATAGGCATCGTTGAGGACTCTCAGCTGTTCGGTCACCTGGCTCGCCGTGACAGTCCCGATGACTCCCGGACTCCTGCCCTTGCCCACTTTGGTAACGATATGGAATGCAACCGGGATGTTGATCGATACGCCTGCGGTGGTCGGCCCCTTGCCCCTGCGTGAGCGGAACTCGCGCAGCGTTGCTTCGATCGAATCGCGCTCGACCGGCGTGTGCTCCTTGACGCCGCAGCGCAGTCCGTCGTGCACGCTGCCATCGGCATGGCGGATCCTGATCTTGGCAACTCCGGGGGCGGAGTCGCGGATGATGGGGTCGCGGCTGACCTGCTGGCTCGCGGCTGGCAACATGGCGGACAGCAGGATCGCGCTCGACGCGAGGGCAAGTTTGTTACGCATGTGAAAGCTCCGGCAGCCGTCGATGTGATGGAGCTCTCAGTTTTGCACGCGTAACGGGTCATGACATGACGCAGCGCGTCATCGTGGCCCGCTACCCGAGCAGGTCTGCAATTCTGTAGCGGCCGGGGCCACGGCGACTGATGGCCTTTGCGGTGTGCAAGGCACCACGGACGAAGATGTCGCGGTCGCTGGCACGATGGACCAATTCGATGCGTTCGCCACCCGTGGTGAACTGGACGAAGTGCTCGCCGACGATGTCGCCCGCGCGGATCGAAGCGTATCGCGGTACAGCGCCCTGCTCCCCGGCAGCAGCGCCAAGCGTCAGCGCGGTCCCCGAGGGCGCGTCCAGCTTGCGCACGTGGTGGGCTTCGATGACATCGCAATCCCAGCCGGGCAATGCGCGCGCGGCACGCTCGACCAGGCTGTGCAACACGGCGACGCCCAGGCTGAAGTTGGACGCCCAGGCGACAGGAATGATGGTCGATGCTGCGTCCAGCGCCGCCACGTGCGCGTCTGCCAACCCGGTGGTGCCCGACACCAGCGGCTTGCGGCGGGCTACGCAAAGGGCAAGGATCTGCTCGAAGCCCTGCGGCAGGCTGAAGTCCACCGCGACGTCGAAATCCGGTACACCGGACAGTTCCGACGACGCGAACTGCGGCACCCCGTCCAATACCCGCGGGCCAACCTTGCGTGACACCGCACCGACCACGGTGCAGCCCGTGTCCTCGCGACACAGGCGTTGCAGGGCCTGGCCCATGCGGCCATTGCCTCCGTGGATCAGCAGTCGAACGGGAGAGTCCATGCCGGCAGGCTAGCCGGCGCACCCCGCGCCGACAAGCGGCGCGCCGCTCAGGCCTGCTGAGCGGCCGACTTGAGGCGGCCAGCCACCTGGTGCATCGCGTCCTCGAACGCGTTATCGCCCTCGCGGAGGCTCACCTTGCCCAGCTTGGACATGGCCGCCAGTTCCTCGGCGGAGGCGACCAGCACGCGGATGCCGCGACGGTTGACCAGCAGGTATCGGGACGAGATCGGGCTGACCCACGACACCTTGGCTGGCTCGATGCGCTCCGGAGAGGTGGCCAGCTGGATCCAACTGCCAACCTGCAGCTTGCGCATGCGGTCAAGCATGCCCTTGTCGAAGTCGAGGCTGTCCGTGCCGGCAACCACTTCCAGCAGCGGTTCTGGCTGAAGCGGCGAGGTTGCGGGCTCCTGCGCCAGCACCTGCTCTGGCATGTGGATGGCGATCTCGGCGGCGTGTTCGCCCCGGCTCAGCCGTTCCAGTGCATCTCGCAGCAAGGTGATGGCTGCGTCCGCAGCGCCATTGGTGCAGCCGGAACTGGCCAGGATGGCCTCGATCTGCGGCCGCGGCAGCGCTGGCAATTCGTCTACCGGCGTGCGCAGCTCCGCGTAGTCGAACGCCACCAGCAGGTCGTCGACAGCACGCATGGTCTCCTCATGGCGGGGCGAGCCATGACCGTCACGCAGCACCACCTGCGTCAGGTGGTGCGAGGTGTACCGGCCGAGGAACTCGTCCATGACCGGCGGCAGCTCCCGCTCGCCGCGGTGCTGCGCCAGCTCCGCATTGACTGCACTGCGCGCCTGGTCGAGCCGCTCGCGTCCGCGCTGGGCTTCCGTTGCGCGTTTTTCGGCCAGTTCGAAACGCTTGCGGTGCTGCGCCATGTACGAGCGCAGTTCAGCCTCCAGGGTTTCGAAAATCGCAACGTCCTCGTTGAATTCGGAGACCAGGCGCTCGATGGTCTGGTCGACGTGGCCCAGCAACTCGCGCTCCTGCGGCGCCTCGCCGTGGTTGCCTTCGCAGGCTTCGGCAACGGTGTTGAGCAGGCGACGGGCGGGGTGTTCCTTGAACAGGAACATGCGCCTGTCCTGGACCGCGACCTTGACGTACGGCACCAGCATGCGGCCGATCTTGCGGCGGATGTCGACATCGTACTGGGGGCCATCGAGCAGGACGTCGAACAACAGGGCGACCAGGTCCACCGCGTCCTCGTCCAGGCCATCCAGGTGCAGGTTGTCGCTGGTGACCCCGAGCTTGCGCGCGCCCTGCACCACTTCGTGGCGCAGGTGGGTGGCAAGCGAACGGTCCTTTCCGGCTGCAGCCTGTTGCAGCTGGGCCGGAACGTCCCGCTGCAGCAGGGAGAGGATGGAGACGAGTTCATTCGATCCCAGGGTCTGCACCGGCCCGGTGCCGCCTTGCCCGGCCAGCCGCGACCCCATGGTGGAACGCCAGCCCTGCAGCATCCCCACCAGGTCGGCGAACATGGCCTGGTCGGCCGGGTTTACGGGCGCATGCTGACCTGCGCCCGCGCTGCCCCCAGTCTCCCCGAACCCGGACCCGCCTTGGCCCATGGCGTTGCCAGCCGCGGTGCTACCACCACCACCTTGGCCATCTGGCGTGCCGTGGCCCGCACCAGTGGGCGCGCCCGGCATTGCCTCGACCTTGGAGGTGGCGCGCAGCCGGGGCAGCACGCCGGCTGCCACCAGCAGCATATTGCTGCGCTCGTAGGCGTGGGCCAGGGCCGTTGCCAGCTCACGCTCGAAGAACTTGAAGACGACGATGCGCACGCCCGGGTCGAGTTCCGCGCTCTCCACCGCCTTGCGCAGCGCGCTGGCCATGAAGGTGGGGGTCAATGGATTGTCGGCCGCCTGCAGTTCGTCGCGACCAGTGAGTTGGGCCATTCGCTTGCCCAGCAATTCCAGGCTGGGTGCATGCATCCGCGAGAGGCTCTCCGCAAGCTGCTCGGTCGCCAGTTGCTCTTCCAGGCCGTCTTCGGACAGCAGCGTCAGCGCGGCGTGAGCTGCTCCAGCATGGCCGCGCGGTTCGCGCAGGAAGCGGAATCCGCCGACGATGGCCTTTTCGAAGCGGGGTGCGATCTGGCCCCGGACCCGGCGCAGGTCGCGCAAGGCGGTCAGGCCCAGGTCGTCCTGGCCTGACTGGCTGCGGTCGAAGAGATAGTCGTCCACCCGGCCCAAGGCGCGGTCGAGCGCGGGAACCGCGCGTTCAAGTATTTGCTTTTGCAGTGCGTCCAGCAGCAAACCCGGATCGTTCCGGGGGGCTTCGGGCGTGTCCGCGGGGGAACGGAACGACATGATGGCGGCTCGGTTTGACCTTACTGGCTGAACACACTACGCCCCATTCAGTCACCCTAGCGAGACACGGGTCACGATTTCGACTGCATCCTGCGCCTTTCGGCCCCGTCCGTCAGGACACCATGCGATCCCAGAATCCCTTGATGCCATCGACGAAGGTGGCCGATTTCGGCGAGTGCCGGCGCGCATCATCCCCGGTGAAGCTGGCTTCGAACTGCTCCAGCAGGCTGCGCTGCTCCGCGGTCAGGTTGACCGGAGTTTCCACCACCGTCTTGCAGTACAGGTCGCCGGGCGTGCGGCTGCGCACCGACTTCACGCCCTTGTCGCGCAGGCGGAACACCCTCCCGGTCTGGGTCTCGGCCGGGATGCGCAACTCGACCTCGCCTCCGAGGGTGGGCACGCGCACGATGTCGCCCAGCGCTGCCTGTGAGATCCGGATCGGCACTTCGCAGTGCAGGTCATCGCCATCGCGCTCGAAGATGGCATGCGGACGCACCCGCACTTCCACGTACAGGTCGCCCGGGGGCATGCCGGACGGACCCGCTTCGCCCTCGCCAGCAAGGCGGATACGGTCGCCGTTGTCAACGCCGGCAGGGATCTTCACCGACAGGGTCTTGTCGTCTTCCACCCGGCCCGCGCCGTTACAGCTCTTGCACGGATTGGGAATCGTCTTGCCGGTGCCGCCGCAATGCGGGCAGGCATGCTGCATCTGGAACATGCCGCGCTGCATGCGGACCTGGCCGCGGCCGTGGCAGGTGCCGCAGGTTTCGACCTTGCCATCGGCCGATCCGGAACCGGTGCACGGCTCGCAGGGAACCACCGTAGGAATCTCGATGCGCTTCTCGACGCCCGCGACCGCGTCTTCCAGGTCCAGCTCCATCACGTAGCCGACATCCGCCCCGCGCCGAGGTCCCTGCCGGCCACCGCCCCCGCCTCCGAAAATATTGCCGAAGATATCGCCGAAGATGTCGCCGACGTCATGGAAACCGGGGCCGGCGTTGCCCCCGCCCATGCCGTGCTCGAACGCGGCATGCCCGTGCTGGTCGTACATGCGGCGCTTGCCGCCATCGGACAGGACTTCGTAGGCTTCCTTGCATTCCTTGAAGGCAGCCTCCGCGGCCTTGTCGCCCGGGTTGCGGTCCGGGTGGTGCTTCATCGCCGCGCGCCGGTAAGCCTTCTTCAGTTCATCTTCACCGGCGTTGCGGGCCACGCCCAACACCTCGTAGTAATCACGCTTGCTCATCGGTCCCGCCTGCTTCCGTCATGAAGACGGGCAGACCCTGCGGCCTGCCCGTCATGTTTTGCCTTTCGGGCGATCAGGCCTTGTTGCCGTCGTCGTCCTTGACCTCGGTGAACTCGGCATCGACCACGTCGTCGGCGGCAGCCTGCCCCTGGCCCGCTTCGGCACCCGGCGCCTGCTGCTGGCCGGCGGCGGCGACGGCGGCGAACAGTGCCTGACCGGCTTCTTCCAGCGCCTTGGCCTTGGCGTCGATCTGGCCCTTGTCGTCGCCCTTGATCGCGGACTCCAGCTCGGCAATCGCGCCCTCGGCACGGCCGATCAGGTCGCCCGGCACCTTGTCGCCGTTGTCCTTGATCGCGCCGCGGGTGGCATGGATCAGCCCGTCCGCGTGATTGCGCGCGGTCACCAGTTCGTGGAAGCGCTTGTCTTCCTCGCGGTTGGCTTCGGCGTCCTGGACCATCCGCTGGATCTCGTCGTCGGAGAGGCCGGAACCCGCCTTGATCTCCACCTTCTGTTCCTTGCCGGTCTTCTTGTCCTTGGCGTTGACGTGCAGGATGCCGTTGGCGTCGATGTCGAAGCTCACCTCCACCTGCGGCATGCCGCGCGGCGCGGAATCGATGCCGGTCAGGTCGAACTTGGCCAGCGACTTGTTGTAGCGGGCCTGTTCGCGCTCGCCCTGCAGCACGTGCACGGTCACCGCGGACTGGTTGTCCTCGGCGGTACTGAAGGTCTGCGAGGCCTTGGTCGGAATGGTGGTGTTCTTCTCGATGATCTTGGTGAACACGCCGCCCAGGGTCTCGATGCCCAGGCTCAGCGGGGTCACGTCGAGCAGCAGAACGTCCTTGACGTCGCCCTGCAGCACGCCGCCCTGGATCGCGGCGCCGACTGCCACGGCCTCGTCGGGATTGACGTCCTTGCGCGGCTCCTTGCCGAAGAACTCGGTCACCGCCTGCTGCACCTTTGGCATGCGGGTCTGGCCACCGACCAGGATGACCTCGACGATGTCACTGGCGCGCAAGCCGGCATCGTTCAACGCGATGCGGCATGGCTCGATGGTCTTCTTGACCAGGTCGTCCACCAGCGACTCGAGCTTGGCGCGGGTCAGCTTGATGTTGAGGTGCTTCGGACCGCTCGCATCCGCGGTCACATAGGGCAGGTTGACCTCGGTGTGCTGGCTGCTGGACAGCTCGATCTTGGCGCGCTCGGCGGCGTCCTTCAGGCGCTGCAGGGCGAGCGGATCCTTGCGCAGGTCGATGCCCTGCTCCTTGTTGAACTCATCGACCAGGTAGTCGATGACGCGCTTGTCGAAGTCTTCGCCGCCGAGGAAGGTATCGCCGTTGGTGGCCAGCACCTCGAACTGCTTCTCGCCGTCGATGTTGGCGATCTCGATGATCGACACGTCGAAGGTGCCGCCGCCCAGGTCATACACCGCGATCTTGCGATCCTTGGTGTCGAGCTTGTCCAGGCCATAGGCCAACGCAGCCGCGGTGGGCTCGTTGATGATGCGCTTGACTTCCAGCCCGGCGATGCGACCTGCGTCCTTGGTGGCCTGGCGCTGTGAATCGTTGAAGTAGGCCGGCACGGTGATCACCGCTTCGGTGACCGTCTCGCCAAGGTAGGCCTCCGCGGTCTTCTTCATTTTCTCCAGCACCTTCGCGGAGACTTCCTGCGGCGCCAGCTTCTTGCCGTCCACCAGCGAGACCCACGCATCTCCGTTTTCATGTGCGGTGATGCCGTAGGGAACCAGGCCGAGGTCCTTCTGCACTTCGGCGTCGGTGAACTTGCGGCCGATCAGGCGCTTCACCGCATGGAAGGTGTTCTTGGGATTGGTGACGGCCTGGCGCTTGGCCGACGCGCCGACCAGCACTTCCCCGTCCTTGGTCCAGGCGACAACCGACGGCGTGGTGCGGTCGCCTTCGCTGTTCTCGATGACCCGGGCCTTGCCGCCTTCCATCACTGCCACGCAGGAATTGGTGGTGCCGAGGTCGATGCCGATGATCTTGCCCATGTGTGTGTCCTCTAACTTTTCAGTTCGGGGGCGCCGATGCGCCGATGTCCGCGATGTGGGGTTCCACGACAGCCGTTCAAGTGGTGCCGCGTCGGTGTTCAGTCCTGTCGGGCCACGACCACCATGGCCGGACGCAGCAAACGCTCATTGAGCACGTAGCCTTTCTGGAACGTCTGGGCGACCGCGCCGGGTGCAATGGCTTCGGCGTCGATGATGCTCATTGCCTGGTGCCGTTCGGGATCGAATGCCTCGCCCGCCGCGGGCGCCACCGTGACGAGGCCGTTGATTTCAGCCACGCGCAGCAGCTGACGCTGGGTGAGTTCCAGGCCTGCGCGCAACGGGTCGTCCGCCGAGGCGTTGGCGAGCCCCGCCTCCAGGCTGTCCAGCACCGGCAAGAGGTCGCCGAGCAGTCGCTCGTTGGCGAACTTGCGTGCGCTGTCCAGGTCGCGCGCCATGCGCTTGCGCTGGTTCTCGAGGTCGGCGCGCTCGATCAGCGATTGCGCCTTCAGTTGCTCCAGCTCGGCGCGGAGCGCTTCGACGGGGTCGAGGGTGGCGGCCTCGTCGGCCTCTTCGTGCACGTCTTGCTTGGGGTCTTCGGTCATGTTCAATGGCTTCGCTGCGGCGCCGTGCCGCGTCCGCACTGGGCTATGGGGCCTGGCCCGGTTCGATTCAAGGCAAGCCGGGAGCGGGTATCGGATTCACCCGGACGCGTGTGCCGATGGCGCGTCGAGCGCGGCCCCGAGCGCCGCGGCGGTGGCCTCGACCACCGGGATCACCCGGTCGTAGGCCATGCGACTGGGCCCGATCACCCCCAGGACGCCCAGCATGCGGCCCTCGATGCCATACGGGGCGCTCACCAGCGACATCCCCTCCAGCGGCGCCAGACCGGTCTCCTCGCCGATGAACACGCGCATGCCCGGCGCCTTGGCGGTGCGTTCCAGCAACTGCAGCAGCTCGCGTTTCTCCGCGAACGCCTCGAACAGCGCGCGCAGTCGGTCCAGGTCCGACAGGTCCTGCAGTCCCATCAATCGGGTCTGGCCCGACACCAGCATGTCGTCATGGCCGGGGGCGAAGGCCTGTTCGGCCAGTGCGACCGAGGTCGACAGCAGTTGCTCCATCTCGCTGCGCGCGTTGCGCAGGTCGCGCAACAGCGCGGCGCGGATCTGCGCCAGGGTCTGCCCGGCGAAATGCCCGTTGAGGTAGTTGGCCGCCTGCTCGAGTTCCGCGGGGTCGAAGGCCCGGCGCACCTGCACCACCCGGTTCTGCACTTCGTTGTCGGCGAACACCAGGATCGCCAGTACCCGTTGCGGGTCCAGCGCCACGAATTCGATCTGGCGGAACGCGAACACCTCGCGCTTGGGCACGCTGACCATGCCGGCGAAATGGGTCATCGCCGACAGCAACTCCGAGGTATTGCCCAGCAGCGCATGGGTGCCCGCCCCGGCGGGCAGCTCGCTGCGCAGGCGACTGAGGTCGCTCTCGTTCAATGGCTTGATCTTCAACAGCGAATCCACGAACAGGCGGTAACCCTGCGCCGTGGGGACCCGCCCGGCCGAGCTGTGGGGGGCCGCGAGCAGGCCCACGTCTTCCATCGATGCCAGGATGTTGCGGATGGTCGCCGCGCTCAGGTCCAGGCCCGCATGCCGGGCCAGGGTCTGCGAGCCGACCGGTTCGCCATCGCGGATATGCCGCGACACCAGCGTGCGCAGCAACTGCCTGGCGCGCGGGTCGTTGGCGATGTCGGCGGCGGTCACGCGGGTCATGCGTCCTTTTAAGCGCCGCCACGCCGGCGCGCAAGCGCTACCCGGACACCGGCGTCGCAGGCACAATGCGCGACGATGCTGACCCGCCTGTCGATCCGCGACTTCGCCGTCGTCGCCCATGCCGAACTCGAGTTCGGCCCCGGGTTGACCGTGATTTCCGGCGAAACCGGCGCGGGCAAGTCGCTGCTGGTGGATGCGCTGGGCTTCCTGTGCGGCGCACGTGCGGATGCCGGTGCAGTGCGCCACGGCGCGGAGCGCGCTGAACTCGAGGCGGAGTTCACCCTCGTCGAAGGAGCTGCCAGCGAATGGCTGCGGCAAGCGGAACTCGACGATGCCGGCGCCTGCCTGCTGCGCCGCACCCTGCGCGCTGATGGTGGATCCCGGGCCTGGATCAACGGACGCGCGGTGACGTTGTCGCAACTCGCCGAACTGGCGGCGTTGCTGGTGGAGATCCACGGCCAGCACGAGCAGCAGGCGCTGCTGTCGCGGTCCACCCAGACCGGCCTGCTGGACGGGCATGCCCGCCATCCCGACCTGCTGAAGGCAACGCGTAGCCACGCACTCGGTTGGAGGACCCTGCAGCAGGAGCGCGACGCCCTGCTCGCCCGCGGCGACGTCGCCGAGCGCCAAGCCTGGCTGACATATCAATTGCAGGAATTGCAGGCGGAAACACTGGACCCCGCGGCACTGGCCGAGCTCGACCTCACCCATCGCAGGCATGCGCACGCGGCCTCGCTGATCGCAGCCTGCGAGCAGGCGCTGGAGCAGCTGGGCGGCGATGCTTCGATGGCCGCTGGGCTGCAGCAAATTCGCAGCGCGCTGCAGCGCGAAACCACCCACGAACCGCGGCTGGGCGAAGTCGATGCCATGCTCGACTCCGCGGCCATACAGCTGGATGAAGCGCTGAGCCTGCTGCAACGCGTCCGCGATGACCTCGACCTTGACCCCGACGCGCTCCTCGAGATCGAGCGCCAGCTGTCACGCGTGCAGGACCTCGCCCGCAAGCATCGGCTCCCGGCAGAACGGCTCGCCGGGCATCGCGATGCGCTGGCCCTTGAGCTGGAAACGCTGGCCGATGCAGGTGCCCGGCTGCAGCGGCTGGAGGGCGAAATCACTGGCGCGCTGGTGGCGTGGCGACAGGCGGCGGATGCCTTGGGCGCCTCGCGACAGGCGGCCGGCGATGCGCTGGCGCGGGACGTGACCCGCCTGATCGGCAGCCTGGGCATGGAAGCGGGTCGCTTCGAAGTCGAGCTGGCGCCGATCGCGGACCCCGCTACGCCGGACCCCAACGGCTCCGAACGCGCTGAGTTCCTGGTCTCCGCCAACCCGGGGCAACCGCCTCGGCCATTGCGCCGAATCGCGTCGGGCGGCGAGTTGTCGCGCATCTCGCTGGCCATCGAAGTTGCGATGCAGGGCTTGGACGCGGTTCCGACAATGGTCTTCGACGAGGTGGATGCCGGCATTGGCGGCGCGGTCGCGGCGGCGGTCGGCGCTCGCCTGCGCGCGCTTGGCGAGGCCCGCCAGGTCCTGTGCGTCACCCACCAGCCGCAGGTCGCCGCGGCCGGCCACGCGCAGTAC
Organism: Pseudomonadota bacterium; assembly: GCA_040385305.1. Classification (GTDB taxonomy): domain Bacteria; phylum Pseudomonadota; class Gammaproteobacteria; order Xanthomonadales; family Xanthomonadaceae; genus Thermomonas. The sequence continues at coordinate 58,417 of JAZKHR010000050.1, read as the reverse complement.
CGGGTCAGCAAGGCCGCGCGGGACGGCATCACGCAATCCTCGGTGGTGCAGCTGGGTGCCGAGGGTCGCGTCGAGGAGATCGCGCGCATGCTGGGTGGCGCCGAAATCACACGCGAAGCTCAGGCCGCTGCAAGGCGATTGCTCGACGAACTTTAGTCGAGTTTCGCCTCATCCAATTGCACAGCCAAGCGCGGGGTGCCCGGGAGCTGGCTTGGCCGGACTTCAATGCACAGGACGCTGGCACCGGTTCCGGGCAGCGCCCCCGTCAGCGCTTCTTGCGGACGTACAACACCAGCGCGTGGTCTTCGATGACGTAACCATGCTGCGCGGCAATGGCGGATTGCAGTGCCTCGATCTGGTCGCTGTGGAATTCAATGACCTTGCCGCTGTCCACGTCGACCATGTGGTCATGGTGCTCGCCACGGTCCAGCTCGTACACCGCGTGCCCGCCCTCGAAGTTGTGCTTGAGCACCAGGCCGGCCGATTCGAACTGGGTCAACACACGGTAGATGGTGGCCAGGCCGATTTCTTCGCCGTCTCCAAGCAGGTGCTTGTAGATGTCTTCCGCGGTCATGTGCCGGGATTTGGTCTGTTCCAGCAGGTCCAGGATCCGCATCCGGGGGTGGGTCACCTTGAGCCCGGCCTTGCGTAGGTCCTGCGATTCCATCCTGAGCTTGCTCCTGTCTGCTGGGGTGCCGTCGAGTGTGAATCCGTCGCTGGCGTTGCCTGCAACCACGCATGAACCACAACCCCGGCAGGCGTTGCTGCAGGCCGTGCCGCCGGGCTTTGAGTGTATCATCGGCGGCCTCGACCACTGCCCTGCCAACCCCATGCGCAAGCTGCTTCCCTTCGTCCTCGCGGTGCTGTTCGCAAGCGGTTGCGGCGTCCTGTACCGGCAGCCCATCTACCAGGGCAACCTGCTGGACAAGGCCGCGGTCGACCAGTTGCAGACCGGTATGGACAAGCGCCAGGTGATGACCCTCATGGGCACCCCGTCGATCCGCGATCCGTTCCACCAAGACCGTTGGGATTACGCCGCCAGCCGCCGCACCGGCCGCTCCGGCCCCACCGAAGTGAAGACCATGACCCTGTGGTTCGAGAACGAAGCGCTGGCCAAGTGGGAAGGTGAATATTTTCCGGAGCAGGATTCGGAACTGGCCAAGACCATGGCTCGCTTCGGCAACCTGGCCAAGGACAAGAAGAAGCGCTGATGCCCCGCGTGGCCGCAGCCTAGCCGCGCCTCGCAGCACGCAACCTGCGGGCCTGTTTCGGGTCCATCTGCAGCGCCCGCAACAATTCCACGCGATCGCCATCTTGCAGCGCCGCCTGAAGCGTGGCGTTCGAGCCGAACAAAGCGACCCCGATGAATTCCGCATCCAGCGCCCAGCCCGCGCTGGCAAGGGCGTCGGCTACGCTGGCGCCATCAGCAAGTTCGACCCTCACCGCCTCGAAGCGCCGTGGCCACGCCCGGACCAGTTCGACCCGAATCATCCGCCGCCGCGATCCGCTTCGCGCACGAAATCGTCGACCATGCGGTCGGCCAGGCCTTGCATGCCGATCGCCAACGCCGGCCCCAGCAGCCGGCTCTGCGGCTCGAAGTCGAGCGTCAGGGTGACCTTGCAGGCGGATTCGTCGAGCGCGTGGAACTGCCAACGCCCCTGCAAACGCTTGAACGGGCCGTCGCGCAGGGCCATGTCGATGTGATGCGGAGGCGCCAGCGTGTTGTCGGTGGTGAACCAAGTGTGGAACCCACCCAGCCCGAGGTCCAGCCGCGCTACCACCCGGTCATCGCCCTGCTCCAGCACCTCGGCCGCATGGCACCAGTCGAAGCGCCGCGGGTAGCCGGCAATGTCGTTGACCAGCGCGAACATGCGCGCTGCGGAGTGTTCAACCAGGGCACTGCGGACGATGACGGGCATGGAGGCTCGGGAAGTTTTTGACGGCGATCCATGCACGCCGCATCGGGGCCGGATCGGCGACAATGGGCACGATGAACAAGAAGGCCGGCCAGAATAAGCCAAACAGCGGCGGCACCATCGCCCTGAACAAGCGTGCGCGACACGAATACCACCTCGAACAGCGCTTCGAGGCCGGGATGGCGCTGCAGGGCTGGGAACTCAAGGCGATCCGCGCGGGCCGCGCCAACATCGTCGACGGCTACGCCATGGTCCGCGATGGCGAGGTCTTCGTGCATGGCGCGCAGATCACACCGCTGCTCTCTGCGTCCACCCACGTGGTGCCCGAGGAACGTCGCTCGCGCAAGCTGCTGCTGCACCGGGAGGAAATCGACGTCCTGATCGGCCGGGTCCAGCGCGACGGGTTCACTCTGGTGCTGACCGCGCTGTACTGGAAGGGCAACAAAGTGAAGGCTGAACTGGCCCTGGCGCGCGGCAAGCAGAACCACGACAAGCGCGAGGCCAGCAAGGAGCGCGACTGGGACCGCGAAAAGCAACGGGTCATGCGCCGCCACAACAAGGACGCGTAGGCGCGCGTCCGCCAATCGCGGCCAAGCGTCGCGGCTAGGCGTCGCGGCTCGGGTCGGCCAGGGTAAAACGGAACGTGGCGCCCTGCCCTGGCGCGCCCTCCGCGCTTGCCTCGCCCCCATGGCGTTCGACGATGCGCTTGACCGATGCAAGGCCAATGCCGTGCCCGGCGAACGTCTCGTGGCTATGCAGGCGCTGGAACGGCCGGAACAGCTTGTCGACGAATTCCGGATCGAAGCCGGCGCCGTTGTCGCGCACGAAGTACCTGGGCATGTCGTTTGCCGCGACACTTTCGACACCCACCTCGATCCGCGCGTCGGGGGTATCCCGGGTGAACTTCCAGGCATTGCCGATCAGGTTTTCCAGCAAGGTGCGCAGCAGTGCGCGGTCGCCGACGGCGAACAGGCCGGGGGCGATGCGAACGTCCACCCGGCGGTCCGGCTCCGCTTGCGCCAGTTCGTGCACCACTTCGTGGGCCATCGCGCTCAGGTCTGTGTCGGCCAGCGCCAGCCCGCTGCGGCTGATTCGCGACAGCCTGAGCAAGGCGTCGATCAATTCGGCCATCCGCGCCGTGGCCTTGCGGACGCGCGCCAGGTAATCCTGCGCGACCGGATCCAGGCCAGCGGCGTAGCGCTCGCTGAGGATGCGGCTGAAGCCCTCGATGGAGCGCAGCGGCGCGCGAAGGTCGTGCGACACGCTGTAGGCGAACGCCTCCAGCTCGCGGTTGGCTTCGCTCAGCTCGCGGGTGCGCGCCGCCACCCGTGCTTCCAGGGTTCGGTTGAGGGATTTGACCGCCGCTTCCGCGCGCGTGCGCTCGGTCACGTCCTCCATCTGCACCAGGCGGGCGATGTCGCGGTCCGGATCCCCCGGTACCGGGGCCATGGTGAGCTGCACGTGGCGGAGTTCCCTGCCATGCCGGGTCAAGGTACGGGTGGCGCGAAACACGCCGTTGCTGTCGTCGACCACGATGTCCATCTGCGACGTGCGCAGCGCATCGCCGGGCTTGCCGTCGAACAGTTCGCCCAGCGACAGCCCCTGCAATCCCTCTGGCGTCCGCCCCACCATCTCCGCGAATGCAGGATTCGCGTCCACGATGCGTCCCTGTGTATCCAGCAAGACCTTGCCGATCGCCGAATACTGCATCGCGCTGCGGAAGCGCTGCTCGCTGCGCCGATAGGACGCGGTCATGTCCGAGGCAATCCGCTGGGCCCGAACCTGGGTGCCCACCAGCATCCAGGCCAGGGCAAACAGGAGCAGGGCCACGACCGTCCCTGCAGCAAGCAGTTTGTTGAGCGAAGACAGCTGCGGGGCAGCCGCGTGCTGCGGGCCGGAATAGAAGTCGAAGCGCCATCGCCGGCCGTGCAAGGACATCGCCAGGCTATGCGTGAAGGTATTGACCTTGCTGATCTCGGAGTCTTCGTACAACACCGCATGGCGTGCGTCGCTCACATCGACCACGCGCACGCGCTCGCTTGTCTTGAGACCCGCAAGAGCGTGCTCAATCATGCCTCGGACGCGGAACGGGGCGTAAACCCAGCCCTTCATCGATGCCCGGCGCTGCACGGGGTCATGAGGCATGGGCACGGCAGAATAGACAGGGGTATACAGCAGCAAGGCCGGCTCTGGCATCGCCGCGTCCTGGACCAGGTGCACCATCCCGCTGAGGCGGGCCTCCCCGGTATCCATGGCCGCGCGCATGGCGGATTGCCGCACGGGCTCGGAATACATGTCATAGCCAACTGCGGACAGGTTCCCGGGCGTTCGCGGCTCGAGATACAGGATTGGACCGTAGTGCCGGCGTACCCCGTGGGGCCAGAAACTCAGCCTGCCGTTGCCGGCCTGGTTGGTCTGTACCTGCAGCCGGCTCAACTCGCCCTGGTCGATGTACGGGGCGTATCCGATCCCGGTCAACGACGGGAATTGCGCGCCCAGGTCCAGCCCATCCACGTAGTTGTGCCAATGTTGCGGCGTAGGAGCTTGCACGGCTGCAAACAACGAGGCACCACCACGCAGGGTCAGGACAAAGCTGTCGATCCGCTGCCGCACCTGCGATGCGAGCGCGCCGACGTCTGCCTGGAACTGGGCTTGGGCCGACTTGAGTTCTCTTTGGCGTGCGTCGTGCCAAGCCATGGTGACCAAGGTTTGCGAGAGCAGGAGCACCGCCACTGCGAACACATGGCCGCGTCGCCAGCGCGGAAGCCACGCAGGCGGGGTGGCGGGTTCGGACGGAGCATTGCTCTCAAACATGACCAGAGGATAACCGCGGCAGCGAATGGGCAGTCACCGTGCACCGAATGCTTGCGAACACGTTGCGCGCCCCTATACTCAATGTGTCAGCGACATCGACGTTCCCGGGGATGCACTGGATTCGACGGGGGTAGCGAAATCGCTTGGCGCATGCCGAGGGGGTAGCTTTCCTCGTTAATCCAGCTGCAAAAACCCAGACGCCAACGACGACGTCTACGCTCTCGCCGCTTAAGGCGTAAGCCCCGAACCCACTTGTGCCCGTGCTCGTGGATGTAGGGTCATTATCACGGAACCGGCCCTGGCGGCGACCCGCCAACCAGTGGCTTAACTTCAGCGGGTGTGTCCTGTGGTGTGCTTCGCACGCCGTGTTGCCGCAGGACGAGACCAAACGGTGAGCTAAGCATGTAGTGCCGGGCATGGAGCATCTTCGGACGGGGGTTCGATTCCCCCCATCTCCACCAATACGACGGGCTGCCCTGGGGCAGCCCGTTTTATTTTGTCGGCCCGTGTGCCGGTTGAAACCGGCCCCAATGAGAAACGGGCCGCTTGCGCGGCCCGTCGTTGGTGTCGCAGGTGCAGCTGCCGTTACGAACGCAGCGGCAACAGGCGGATCTCCACGCGGCGGTTCAGTGCACGACCGGAATCGGTGTCGTTGCTGGCGATGGGATAGCGCTCACCCATGCCCACGATTTCGAAACGCTCGCGGATGACACCGCGGCCCATCAGGTAGCTGGCCACCGAATTGGCGCGACGCTCGGACAAGGTCTGGTTGGCGGCGTCGGACCCGACGCTGTCGGTGTGCCCGCTGACTTCGACGATGGTCTGGTTGTATTCCTGCAGGGTGCTGGCGATGTTGTTCAACGCCGGGTAGAACTGCGGCTTGAGGTCGTACTTGGCGAAATCAAAGGTCACCCCGTCCGGCAGGTTGAGCTTGATGACGTCGCCATCGCGGGTCACGGCGATGCCGGTACCGGCCGCGGCGCGACGCAACTCGGCTTCCTGGCGGTCTTGGTAGGCGCCGATGGAGCCACCCGCAAGTGCGCCGACACCGGCGCCAACAAGTGCACGCTGGCGACGCTCCACGGCATCGTCACCGCTCAGGAGGCCAGCGGCAGCACCGATGGCCGCACCGATCAGGGCGCCGCGTTGGGTGCGGTTGGGGTCGTTCGGATCAGTGGTCTGGCCCGTGTAGGTGGCGCAACCGGCGGTGAGGACGGCCAGGGTTGCAGCGAGCGTGGCGAGCTTGAGCTGGTTGTTCATGCGGGAGACTCCGTGGTGTGTGGTGGTCTTCAGGTATTCCTGAATACGCGGCACAGGCTAGGGGCAGCCATGTGGCCCGCACGTGAACGCACCGTGGCTCGTTAAGCTGCGGTTGACGATTCGTGCATTGCATCGACCGCGCCTGCGGCGTCCAGTCGGCGCGTCCAGTCACCCATCAGTGCCAGGTACAGGAGCTTGTCGAACTCGTCCCCGAAGCGCCGGATCACCGCATCCGGATCCGGGATCAGGCGCGCATCCGCGATCAGTCCGAAATGCACCTGCCCGCGATAACTGAGGATGGAAATGCCAAGGCCGATGGACCCGGTCTGCGGCACCCAGAACATCATGTCGCGCAGGGTGCAGCCGGCCAAGTACAGCGGTTGAGGCGGTCCCGGGACATTCGTGGCAACCGCACTCGCCTTGCGGCTGAACAATTCAAGGGCGATCTCTTGGATGGCGGGAGGCGCCACGCCGAGAGCCGCCAAAAGGCCATACGCCACAATGGCTTGCTTGGAACTCTTCAGGTTATTCATGCACTCAGAGATGCGCTCGAGACGGCGCACCGGGTTGGCTTCACCCACTGGCAACTCGAGGAACACCAAACCGAAATGGTTTCCGAGCTTCTTCGCGTGCTCCAGCGGGCGCAGGTTGACCGGCACCGTGGCGCGCAGGGTCGTCCCGTCCAACTGCTCGCCACGCTCCAGCATGTAGCCGCGCAGCGCGCCGGCAGCGGCGGCCATCAGCACATCGTTGACGGTGCAGTCGCAGGCCCGCCCGACTGCCTTGACCTCCTCCAGGTCGAGTGGCTCGGCCCAAGCCACGCGCTTGCTCACGCCCAGCCGTCCGCGCAGTAGCGAGGGCGGGTCGTCCGGCAGGACGAGTGCGTTCACCAGCTCGCGGGCCAGCTCACCGCCTTCGCGGGCGATCATCCCGGCCAATGTCGGGTCGCGATACATCGCGACGCCCTGCTCCAGCACCCTGCCGCCCAGCTTGACGTAGCGATCCACCGCGCCCATCCGGCGTGCGACCGGCGCGGCCTCCTGTTTGAGCCAGGTGCTGTCCAACCGGCTGTCGCGCGAGGATTCGCGGGTGGTATCGGTCAGCGACAGCAGCACCTGGACCAGCGCGATGCCGTCCGCATAGCAGTGGTGGATGCGGGCGACCAGCGCGCAGCCGCCCTGGTAGCGCTCGACGAGATGGAACTGCCACAGTGGCTTGCCCGGATCCAGGGGACTCGAGGCCAGCTGGCTGACGAAGCGCTCCAGCGACTTCTTCTCCGAGCGCCGGTCGGACTTGCCCGGCAGTGCCGCCAGGCAAACGTGCCCATCGAGGTCGAAACTGTCGTCCTCGACCCAGTGGGCGCCGGTGGCGCCCGCCACAGGCTTCTGGCGGAAACGCGGATAGGCCAGGAAGCGCTGCTGGATGACCCGCCTCAGCTGCGCGAGCGACATCGGCTCGTCGAACATCAGCACGCCGGTGATCATCATCGGGTTGGTCGGGCGTTCCATCCGCAGCCAAGCGGTATCGACCCGCGACATGGGTTCGCGCCTGGCGCGCCGGCCGCCTTGCACACGCGGTTTCGACGTCGCCATGCCACCTCCCGGAATTGCGTCCGAGTGAAGCACGCCCGCGTGCGCACGGTCAACGCGGGGCCGCGGTTCAACCTCCCAGGTAAAACCGCGGGATGCGCTGGTTGAGGCCGGTCAGGATTTCGTAGGGAATGGTGCCGGCAGCTTCGGCCACCGCTTCGGCCGTGATCACGCTCCCGCCCTGGCGGCCGACCAGCACCACCTCGTCCTCGTTGTACGCAGTCCCGTCCGGGCCAAGGTCGACCATGAACTGGTCCATGCAGATGCGTCCCACCACCGGCCTGCGCTCCTCGCGCACAAGCACCTGCCCGCGCGAGGACAACGCCCGCGGATAGCCGTCGCCGTAGCCGACCGGAACCGTGACCACGCGGGTGTCCTGCGCCGGCGCCCAGGTGCCGCCGTAGCCAACGGGGTGACCGCCCTTGACCACCTTGAAGTAGACAACCTGCGAGACCAGCGTCAGTGCTGGCGCCAGCACGACGGTTGGCTGCGACATCGGGTCCGGCAACACCCCGTACAGGGCGATCCCCGGCCGCACCATGTCGAGCCACGTCTGCGGGAAATGCAGCACGCCGCCGGAATTGGCCAGGTGCCGCAGCGGCATTGGTGCACCGAGGCGGTCGAAATGCGAGCAGGTCCCCAGGAACCGCGCGAGCTGTAGTTGCGTAGTACCGGACGCCGGATCGTCCGCGTTGGCGAGGTGCGAATAGATTCCCTTGATTTCGCACCAGCGCGATGCAACCGCGGCCTCGATGAAGGGCCCGGCGGAATAGCTGTGCACGCCGATGCGCTCCATCCCGGTATCGATCTTGAGGTGGATCACCGCCTTGCGGCCAAGCGCTTGCGCGGCTTCCTCGACCTGGCGCAGCTTGTCCAGCGACGACACCGTGATCTCCAGGTCATGCGCGATGAAGTCGGCGGCCTGCGGGCCAAAGATCCCACCCATCACCAGGATCGGCAGGGTGATGCCCGCCTCGCGCAGCGCGATGCCTTCCTCGAGGAACGCGACGCCCAGGTGTTCCGCACCCTGCGCCTGCAGGTGCTGCGCCACCGGCACCAGGCCGTGCCCATAGGCATTGGCCTTGACCACGGCCATCACCGGCACGCCGACACGGGCGCCGATCGCGCGCAGGTTGCCGCTGATCGCCGCCAGGTCGACGATGATTCGGGTCGGACGCTGGTGGGTCGAGGATTTCATCCCGCTATTCGAAGCTGCCCACCGAATCGTGGGCCAGGTTGTCGAAGCGGGTGTACTCGCCGAAGAACTTCAGCTTGAGCGACCCGGTGGGACCGTTGCGTTGCTTGCCGATGATGATCTCGGCCAGCCCCTTGTCCGGTGAATTTTCCTTGTTGTAGTACTCGTCGCGGTAGATGAAGACGATCACGTCCGCGTCCTGCTCGATCGCGCCGGATTCTCGCAGGTCGGCCATCACCGGGCGCTTGTCGGTGCGCGTCTCCAGCGAGCGGTTGAGCTGCGACAGCGCGATCACCGGCACGTTCAGTTCCTTCGCCAGCCCCTTGAGGCTGCGCGAGATCTCGGAGATTTCGGTGGCGCGGTTCTCGCTGTTGCCCGGCACTGCCATCAGCTGCAGGTAGTCGATCACGATCAGGCCGAGGTCATGCTCGCGCTTGAGCCTGCGCGCCTTGGCCCGCAGGACGTCGGGCGAGAGCGCCGGGGTGTCGTCGATGAAGACCTTGACGTCGCGCATCAGCTGGATCGCGCTCGACACGCGGCTCCAGTCTTCGTCCTCCAGAGCGCCGGTACGCAGGCGGGTGGCATTGACACGCCCGACCGAGGAAATCATGCGCAAGGCCAGCTGGCTTGCCGACATTTCCATAGAGAAGATGGCGACCGCCTTCTTCGATTTCAGCGCGGCGTATTCGGCCATGTTCAGCGCGAGCGTGGTCTTGCCCATCGACGGACGCGCCGCGAGGATCAACAGGTCCGTGGGCTGCAGGCCCGCGGTCATCTCGTCGAATTCGGTATAGCCCGTCGGCAGGCCCGTGATGCCGCCGCCATTGGCATTCCGGGTCTGCAGCACGTCGAAGGCTTCGATCAGCGCCTTTCGCACCGGGGTGAAGTCCTGGCGTCCGCGCGAGCCGGCCTCGGCAATGGCGAACACCTCCTGCTCCGCCTTCGCCAGCAACTCGGCGCTTTCGCGGCCCTCCGGCTGGAAGCCGTCGTTGACGATGCCAGTGCCGACGTCGATCAGCTGCCGCAGCACCGACTTGTCGCGCACGATCTCCGCGTAGGCCTTGATGTTGGCTGCGCTGGGCGTGGTGCTGGCAAGCTCGACCAGATACGCGCCGCCCGCCACCAGTTCGGACTTGCCCTGCGAATCGAACCATTCGCCCAAGGTCACCGCATCGTAGGGGCGGCTCTTTTCCGCAAGCTCGCGGATGGCGCGGTAGATCAACTGGTGGTCGCGCCGGTAGAAGTCTTCGTCGACCAGCTGGTCGGCGATGCGGTCGAACGCGCTGGGGTCCAGCATGAGCCCGCCCAGCACCGCTTGCTCGGCCTCCACCGACTGCGGCGGCACCCGCAACTGCTCGATCTTGGCGTCGTACGGCTCGCGACGCTGCTGCGGTCGTGCGCTCATGGTGTAGAGAAATCCCCTGTGCGATCCGTCATCGCGGACCGGTTCTTGTTCTTGTGCGTAGGGATGCATCCTAGTCGCGTCCGCCGGCAAGCGTTGCAGATAA
>JAZKHR010000050.1:0-48035 GCA_040385305.1 Pseudomonadota bacterium | reverse complement strand
TTCTTGTGCGTAGGGATGCATCCTAGTCGCGTCCGCCGGCAAGCGTTGCAGATAAAGCTGTGGATAACCGGTGGGCATCTCATTGGCTGCGACAGGCCGGAAAAACGTCTCGCCCCAAAACGAAAACGGACGCCGCGAGGCGCCCGTTCTTGATGGGGTAGGAACGACGCTTACGCGGCGTCCGGCACCACTACGACCTTGACCTTGGACTCGACGTCCGCGTGCATGTGCACCAGGATTTCAAATTCGCCGGTGTGGCGCAGCGGGCCTTCGCCCATCACCACTTCCGACTTGCCGACGGTCACGCCAAGTTGCTTGGTAATGGCCTCGGCGATTTCGCGCGGGCCAACCGAGCCGTACAGCTTGCCTTCGGTCGACGAGTTCGCGCTGACGGTGACGCTGGCGCCTTCCAGCTTGCCCTGGCGGGCGGTGGCGGCGTCCAGGTTGGCCTGGGCCTTGGCTTCGTAGTCGGCGCGGCGCGCCTCGAACTCGGCCAGGTTGGCGGCGGTGGCCGGCACGGCCTTGCCCTGCGGCACCAGGAAGTTGCGGCCGTAGCCCGGCTTGACGTCGACCTTGTCGCCGAGGTTGCCGAGATTCACGACTTTCTGCAGGAGGATCAGTTGCATGGTGTTGCTCCGTATCCGTTAGCGAGCCAGGGCCCGCAACGCGTGCTGTCCGAATGGACGGGTGGATTGGACTTTGACCAAACGATTCGAGCGCGAAGCATGCGAAGGCGTGGCTAGGAGCGGGAGGACGCGCGAACCGCAGTTGACTCCAGTCAATGAGGATTCGCGCGGCCGACCAGCGACACCGCCACGCCGAGCACGCGAAGCGCTTAGATGTTGTGGTTGTCGGTGTATGGGATCAGGGCCAGGAAGCGGGCGCGCTTGACCGCGTTCTGCAGCTGGCGCTGGTAGCGCGACTTGGTGCCGGTGATGCGGCTGGGCACGATCTTGCCGGTCTCGGTCAGGTACTGGCGCAGGGTGTTGAGATCCTTGTAGTCGATCTCGGTCACGCCTTCGGCGGTGAACTTGCAGAACTTGCGGCGGCGGAAGAACTTGGACATGGGAGTGCTCCTTGGGGTCGGGCGCGCTTAGGCGGCTTCGGCGGCGGTGTCGTCGGCGACATCGGCAGTGCCGACCGCGCCTTCGTCTTCGTCACGGCGGCGGCGTTCGCCACGCTCCGGCTTGTCGGTCTTTTCGTCCTTGTTCTTCATGATCAGCGACTGCTCGCTCACCGCGTCGTCGCGGCGCATCACCAGGTGGCGCAGCACGGCGTCGTTGAAACGGAAGCTGTCGACCAGTTCATCCAACACGGCCTGTTCGGCTTCGATGTTGAAAAGCACGTAGTGGGCCTTGACCAGGTTATTGATGGGATACGCCAACTGGCGGCGCCCCCAGTCTTCCAGGCGGTGGATGGTGCCCTTGCCGTTCTCGATCGTGCCCTTGTAGCGCTCGATCATGGCCGGAACCTGCTCGCTCTGGTCCGGATGGACCAGGAACACGATTTCGTAATGACGCATGGTGGTTTCCTTCTGGATATCGGCCGGCGGCGTGCCGGACGGGATAACCCTCGGCCATCCCGGCGGTTGGCAGGGACGCGTTCGGGCAAGAACCCCCGCGAACGGGAGCCGGGAATTATGGCAGATTCAAGGACTTGCGCGCAAATCCCGCGCGGTCAGGAACGAGTTCAGGCGGCCTTGTCGGCGTCCGTGGTGAAGCTTTCGCCACAGCCGCAGGCGGCGGCCACGTTCGGGTTGCGGAACACGAACTGCTCGTTGAGACCCTGCTTGAGGAAGTCGATCTGGGTGCCCTCCACCAGGGCAAGACTGTCGGCATCCACGAAAACCCGTACCCCGCCGTCCTCGAATACCTGGTCGCCGGCGTCCTGATTTCGCGCCATGTCGATCCGGTAGCCCCAACCGGAGCAGCCGGTGCGGGCCACGCCGAATCGCAGCCCCAAGGCTGCGGGATCGGAGGCGAGGTAGCCGCGGATACGCTCGCGCGCGGTTTCGGTGAGGGTGATGGCCATGTCCGCATTGTAAATGCAGTGGGTGTAGCTCCGGTAAACTGCCGGGCTACTCGCGCTTGCAGGCAGGATGTCCGGATGACAACGATCAGCGTGGCCCAAGCTCTAGCCGGCCAAGTTCCAGAAGGCGGCCAGGTGAGCGTGCGCGGCTGGGTGCGCACACGTCGCGATTCCAAGGCCGGCCTGAGCTTCGTCAATGTCAGCGACGGTTCCTGCTTCGCCCCGATCCAGGTCGTGGCGCCGGATGCGCTGGCCAACTACGAAACCGAAGTGAAGCGGCTGACCGCAGGCTGCGCGGTGGTCGCCACCGGCACCTTGGTGAAGTCGCAGGGGCAAGGCCAGAGTTTCGAGGTTCAGGCGTCCGACATCGAGGTAGTCGGCTGGGTGGAAGACCCGGAAACCTACCCGATCCAGCCCAAGGCCCATTCTCTGGAGTTCCTGCGCGAGGTCGCCCACCTGCGTCCGCGCACCAACCTGTTCGGCGCGGTGACGCGCATCCGCCACTGCCTCGCGCAGGCGGTGCACCGGTTCTTCCACGAGCGCGGCTTCTACTGGATCAGCACCCCCATCGTCACCACCTCGGATGCCGAGGGCGCCGGCCAGATGTTCCGGGTCTCGACCCTGGACCTTGCCAACCTGCCGCGTACCGAGGGCGGCGCAGTCGATTTCAGCCGCGACTTCTTCGGCAAGGAGACCTTCCTCACCGTGTCCGGCCAGCTCAACGTCGAGGCCTATTGCCTCGCCCTGAGCAAGGTCTACACCTTCGGGCCAACATTCCGGGCAGAGAACAGCAACACGACCCGGCATCTGGCCGAGTTCTGGATGATCGAGCCGGAAATCGCCTTCGCCGACTTGACCGACAATGCCAACCTGGCCGAGGACTTCCTCAAGCACCTGTTCCGCGCGGTGCTTGACGAGCGCGGCGACGACCTTGCCTTCATCGCCGAGCGGGTGGACCAGGCGGCGATCAGCAAGCTAGAGGCCTTCATCAATGCGCCGTTCGAGCGCATCGAGTATTCGGAGGCGATCTCCCTGCTGCAGGCCAGCGGCCGCAAGTTCGACTTCCCGGTCGAATGGGGCCTCGACCTGCAGACCGAACACGAGCGCTGGCTGACCGAGGAACACGTGGGCCGTCCGGTGGTGGTAATGAACTACCCGGAGCAGATCAAGGCCTTCTACATGCGCCTCAACGATGACGGCCGTACCGTCGCGGCGATGGACGTGCTGGCGCCCGGGATTGGCGAGATCATCGGTGGCAGCCAGCGCGAGGAACGCCTGGACATGCTTGACGCACGCATGGCGCAGTTCGGCCTGGATCCCGCGCATTACGGCTGGTACCGCGATTTCCGACGCTACGGCACGGTGCCGCATGCTGGCTTCGGACTGGGTTTCGAGCGGCTGGTCGTGTACGTCTGCGGGCTGTCGAACATCCGCGATGCCATTGCCTACCCGCGTGCGCCGGGACAGGCCGAATACTGAGCCGGGAGGCTGATCGATGAGTGCGGACATGGTCCTGTTCTTCGCTTTGCTGGCCTTCGCCATCGCCATCGCTGGCGGCACCGCGTTCCTGATCTTCTGGCCGCTGGCGCTGGTGCATATCCGCGACCGCCATCCGGAGATCAGCGCGCGCCTTGGCGCCGGCGCCTTCCTCAAGCCCCGCGCGCTGCTGTGGTTGCTGCGCGCCGATTACCGAAGCACGCCGGACCGCAACCTGTCCGGCCTGGCCACCCCGTCGCGGATCTCGCTGCTCGTGATCCTGTCCGGCGTGGCCATGGGCGCCCTGCTGTGGCTGGTGGCGGGAGCCATGCAATGAATCCTGCGGATGGCGACAGCTGGTGGCTGGCCACGCTGGGCCGCACCATCGTCTGGGCCCGGCTGCGCGAGCGCGAGGCCGGCACCGGCGAGGTATTCGACAGCGATGGCAACACCTTGTCCTACGACAGCCTGGACACCGCCTGCGCGGCATTGATGGACGCGGAGTTCGTGGCCTTCGACGGTCTTGACGAGGAGGACGCACTTGATCGTGGCTTCTCGCTCACTGAGGTGGCACCACCGCAGGCCGATGATGACGAAGCCCTCCGCCCGCACATGATCCAGCAGCTGGGCGGGCGCGCCTGATGGATCTCGCTCTTGGCGGCAGGCATGCGCTGGTGTGCGGAGGCTCGGAGGGGATCGGCCGCGCCGCTGCCATCGAACTGGCTGCGCTCGGCGCCGATGTCACCCTGCTCGCCCGGCGCGAGGACGCATTGCGTGATGCCGTCGCTGCCCTGCCCTGCAACGGCGACCAACGCCATGGCTTCATCATCGCGGACGTGGCGCAAACGCCCGAACTGGGCAAGGCAGTTGCCGCGCTGGTCGCGAAACGCCCGGTGCACATCCTGGTCAACAACACCGGCGGCCCTCCTGGAGGTGCCGCGCATGCCGCAGACATCGCCGCCTACCTCGATGCCTTCAACAAGCACCTCATCGCCAACCAAGCCTTGCTGCAAGGGGTGTTGCCTGGGATGCGCGCTGCGCAGTGGGGCCGCATCGTCAACGTGATCTCGACCTCGGTGAAGGAACCCATCGCCAACCTCGGCGTGTCCAACACGATCCGCGGAGCCGTGGCGAGCTGGGCGAAAACCCTGTCGCGGGAACTCGGCGGCGACGGCATCACCGTCAACAACGTGCTGCCCGGCTACACCTGCACCCAGCGTCTGGAGCAGATCCTGTCGGATCGCAGCGCGGCAACCGGCAAGAGCCGTGAACAGGTTGCCGAATCCATGCTCGCCAGCGTCCCCGCCGGGCGCTTCGCAGACCCTGCAGACGTGGGCGGCGTGATCGCATTCCTGTGCAGCAACGCGGCCGGGTACGTCAACGGGGTTTCGCTGGCAGTGGATGGCGGCCGCATGCAGTCGATCTGAGCGCGTCGCGCAAGGCGGCGCGGTAAACTTGGGGGATGCATCGCGACCTGCACTGGATCGACGGCAAGCCGGTTGAACCCGGCAGCGGGCAATGGCTCGATGTGTTCGATCCCGCCACCGGCGCGGTCGCGTCGCAGGTCGCCGAAGGCGACACCGCTGATGTGGACACCGCCGTCCTGGCCGCGCGGGCGGCCTTCCCAGCCTGGTCGGCGCTGCCCAACAGCGTGCGTTCGCGCTGGCTGGAGCGCCTGGCCGATGCGCTGGAGTCGCGCCTGGACGCGTTTGCGGAGGCCGAATCGCGCGACGGAGGCAAGCCCATCACGCTCGCCCGCAACGCCGAAATTCCGCGTGCGGTCAGCAACCTGCGGTTTTTCGCCCACGCAGCCACGCAGTTCGCCAGCGAATCCCACCACGGCGAGGCCGGCCTGAATTACACGCTGCGACTGCCGCTGGGGGTGGTGGGCTGCATCAGTCCCTGGAACCTGCCGCTGTACCTGTTCACCTGGAAGATCGCGCCGGCCCTGGCGGCCGGCAATACCGTCATCGCGAAACCGTCTGAAGTCACCCCGCGTACCGCGACCATGCTGGCCGCACTGGCGGCGGAGATCGGCTTTCCGCCCGGCGTGTTCAACCTGGTCAATGGGCGCGGGCCCGACGTAGGCGAGGCCATGGTGGCGCACCCGGGCATCGCGGCGGTGTCCTTCACCGGCAGCAGCGTGGTGGGCCGTCGCATCGCCGGGATTGCCGGGCCGATGTTGAAGAAGGTGTCGCTGGAGCTTGGTGGCAAGAACGCGACCCTGGTCTTCGCCGACAGCGACTGGCACGAGCACCTGGACACCCTCGTGCGCAGCGCGTTCCAGAACAGCGGGCAGATCTGCCTGTGCGGCTCGCGCCTGCTGGTGGAGCGCGGCATTTACGCGGATTTCCGCGATGCCTTCGTCGAGCGGGTCAAGGCACTGCGCATCGGCGACCCGCTGGACGATGCCACCCAGTTCGGCCCGCTGGTGTCGCAGGCGCACTTCGACAAGGTGCGCGCCGCCATCGAGCGCGCGCGCGACGAAGGCGGCCGGGTGCTGAGCGGCGGGGATGCCCTGGAGCGCCCGGGCTGGTTCATCGCGCCCACCGTGATCGAAGGGCTCGGCCCTTACTGCACGACCAATCGCGAGGAAATCTTCGGACCGGTGGTGACCTTGCAGCCATTCGACAACGACGAGGACGCACTTGCGCTGGCCAACGCCAGCGACTACGGCCTGTCCGCCAGCGTGTGGACGCGCGACCTCGCGCGCGCGCATCGCCTGGCGGCCGGCCTGCGGGTCGGCGTGGTCTGGATCAACACCTGGCTGATGCGCGACCTGCGCACGCCGTTCGGCGGCAACGGCGCTTCCGGCCTGGGCCGCGAAGGCGGCATGGAAGCGATGCGTTTCTTCACCGAGCCACGCAACGTGGGAATCCTGCTGTGATCACCATTTCAATGCTTGCTTCCCCATGAAGAGCCCCGCATGACCGACCTCTCCAAGCTCATCCGCAACAACATCGCCTGGTCCGACCGCGTCGCACGCGAGGACCCCGGCTTCTTCGAGCGCCTGTGGCAGCAGCAGGCGCCGAAATACCTGTGGATCGGATGCTCCGATTCGCGGGTGCCTGCGAACCAGGTGGTCGACCTGGCGCCGGGCGAGGTGTTCGTCCACCGCAACATCGCCAATGTCGTGGTGCACACCGACCTCAACTGCCTGTCCGTGATCCAGTTCGCGGTGGACGTGCTCAAGGTCGAGCACATCCTGGTGGTTGGGCATTACGGCTGCGGCGGGGTGCATGCCGCGCTCACCAATGCACGCGTGGGCCTGGCCGACAACTGGATCCGGCACGTGTCCGATGTCGGCACGAAGCATGCGGGGTTGCTCGCCTCGGTGCATGGCCAACCCCTGCAGCATGACCGCCTGTGCGAGCTCAATGTGCTGGAACAGGTGGCCAACGTATGCCAGACCACCATCGTCCAGGATGCGTGGGCACGCGGCCAGCCGCTGTCGGTGCATGGCTGGGTTTACACCCTGCGCGACGGCCGCGTGCACGACCTCGGCCTGAACGTTGCGGCTGCAGCCGACATCGAGGCCCAATATGCCGCTGCCCTCGACCTGATACGCATCGACAAGGAAGACCGCTGATGTCCGCGTCGATCCATGCGGGCAATGCGCCGAGGGCGGTGGGACGCTACCCGCATGCGCGCCGGGTCGGCAACCTGTTGTTCCTCTCGGGGATCGGGCCCCGCGACCCCGCCAGTGACGAGATCCCCGGCAACGCCTACTTCGCGGACGGCCGGGTACGCAGCTATGACATCGAGGCGCAGGCACGCGCAGTGTTCGCGAACGTGCGCGCCGTACTGGACAGCAGTGGCGCGCGTTGGGAGGACCTGGTGGACGTAACCGTCTACCTCACCGACATGGGGCGCGACTTCAGGGCCTACAACGGTGTGTGGGCCGAGTTCTTCCCTGACCCCGCCGCGGCACCGTGCCGCACCACCCTGGGAATCACCGCACTGCCGACGCCGATCGCCATCGAGCTGAAGTGCATCGCGTTGCTGGAGCATTGAGCATGTTGCCGAACCCGATCAACCTGCAGGCGTGGGTCGACGACCACCGCCACCTGCTGAAGCCACCGGTCGGCAACAAGTGCATCGTGGATGGCGACTACATCGTGATGGTCGTCGGCGGCCCGAATGCGCGCACCGATTACCACTACGAGGACGGACCGGAGTGGTTCTACCAGCTCGAGGGCGAGATGGTCCTGCGCATCCAGGAGGACGGCAAGCCGCGCGACATCCCGATCCGCGCGGGCGAAATGTTCTACCTGCCACCGCAGGTACCGCACAGCCCGCAGCGCATGGAGGGCAGCATCGGCCTGGTCATCGAGCGCAAGCGACTGGCGCACGAGGACGACGCGCTGATGTGGTTCTGCATCGCCTGCAACCACAAGCTGTTCGCCGAATCCTTCCACCTGGTCGACATCGAACAGGATTTCTTCCGCGTGTTCGAACGCTTCTACCGCGATGAGCACCTGCGCACCTGCAGCGCTTGCGGCACCCTCAACCCGCGGCCCACGCGCTACGACATGGATGCGCAATCGCAGGCGGACATCACGTGATCGGCCCGCACGCATGCTGAAGGTCGACGTCCACGCACACTACCTGCCGCGCGACTGGCCCGACCTGGCCGCAAGGTACGGCGACGCGCGGTTCCCGGTCATCCACCATGGCGACGATGGCCGCCACCGCATCTACAAGGACGGCAAGTTCTTCCGCGAGATCTGGCCCAAGACCTGGGACCCGCAGATCCGCATCGACGACTACGCCACCTATGGCGTGCAGGTGCAGGTGCTGAGCACGGTGCCGGTCATGTTCAGCGAGTGGGCCAAGCCGCACCAGGCGCTGGAACTGCACCGCGCGCTCAACGACCACATGGCGCAGACCTGCCGGGATTTCCCGCGCCATTACGCGGGCATCGGTGCGGTCCCGTTGCAGAGTCCTTCCCTCGCCGTGCGCGAGCTCGAACGCTGCGTGGACGAGCTCGGATTGCAGGGGGTGCAGATCGGGTCCCACCTGAATGGTCCAGGTGGCCAGCACTGGAACCTGGATGCACCCGAGCTGTTCGAGTTCTTCCAGGCGGCCAGCGACCTCGGCGCGGCTGTGCTGGTGCATCCGTGGGACATGATGGGCAGCGACACCATGCCCAAGTACTGGTTGCCGTGGCTGGTCGGCATGCCGGCGGAGCAGTCGCGCGCGGCGTGCTGCCTGGTGTTCGGCGGGGTGCTGGAACGCCTGCCCAAGCTTCGGGTGTGCATGGCCCACGGTGGCGGCAGCTTCCCGTATACCATCGGCCGCATCGAGCATGGCTTCAACATGCGTCCGGACCTGGTGGCCACCGACAACTTCCGCAATCCGCGCGAGTACCTGAAGCGGCTTTACTTCGATTCCTGGGTGGCGGACGACCGCGCCCTGCGTTACCTGCTGGATGCCTGCGGCAGCGACCGGGTGATGCTGGGTACCGATTACCCGTTCCCGCTTGGCGAGCAGGTACCGGGCGAAGGCATCGAACGCCTCGGCCTCGGCGAGTCCGATCGTGCCCGCCTGTATCACGGCACGGCGCTCGAATGGCTGGGCTTGCCTGCGTCCCGCTTCCTGTAGGTGCGCTGCCTCGGTGCGCCCTGCAGGAATTGAAAACATCTCGCGCCGAAGCGGCGCTCCTACAATGACAGCCATGACCGACATCTCTTCCGACGCATACGCACTGGCGCGCGATGCCGCTGACCCGCTGCGCCATTTCCGCGACGAGTTCCACCTGCCACTGCACGAGGGCACGCCGCAGGCCTACTTCGTGGGCAACTCGCTGGGCCTGCAGCCCAAGCGCGCGCGCTCCTACGTCGAGGAGGTACTGGACAAGTGGGCGACGCAAGCCGTGGAAGGCCATTTCACCGGCGCGTCGCAATGGATGACCTACCACGCGCTGGTGCGCGAGTCGCTCGCTGAAGTGGTCGGCGCGAAGCCGGGTGAAGTGGTGGCGATGAATTCGCTGACGGCCAACCTGCACCTGATGCTGGTCAGCTTCTACCAACCCACGATCGAGCGCACCGCGATCCTGGTCGAGGCGGGCAGCTTCCCGTCTGACCGCTACGCGGTGGAATCGCAACTGAAATACCGCGGATTGCCGCCGCACCTGACCCTGATCGAAGTCGAGCCCGATGAAGCCGACGGCGCGATGTCGATGCAGGCGATCGAGCGTGCCATCACCGAGAACGCGCATCGGCTCGCGCTGGTGCTGTGGCCGGGGGTGCAGTACCGCACCGGCCAGGCCTTCGACCTGAAGGAGATCGCGCGACTTGGCCACGCAGCCGGCGCGGTGGTGGGCTTCGACCTGGCCCACGCGGTCGGCAATGTGCCTTTGCAACTGCACGACAGCGGCGCCGACTTCGCGGTCTGGTGCCATTACAAGTACTTGAATGCCGGTCCAGGCGCGGTCGCCGGTTGCTTCGTGCATGAGCGCCATGCGCGCACGCACCGCCCGCGCTTCGCCGGCTGGTGGGGCAACGACGAGGCGTCACGCTTCAGGATGGCTCCGGAGTTCCAGCCCACGCCGGGCGCGGATGGCTGGCAGCTCAGCAATCCGCCGATCCTCGGCCTCGCTCCGCTGCGCGCCTCGCTGGAGCAGTTCGCACGCGCCACCATACCGGCCTTGCGCGCCAAGTCGGAAGCGCTGACCGGTTATCTGGAAGCGCTGATCCGCGAAGGCCTTTCCGATGCCCTGCACATCGTCACCCCGCGCGAGCCGAATCGGCGCGGCTGCCAGCTCTCGCTCCGGGTGGCCGGCGGGCGCGAGCAGGGACGCGCCCTGTTCGAATACCTCGCCGCGCGCGGCGTGCTGGGCGACTGGCGGGAACCGGACGTGATCCGCATTTCCCCCGTGCCGCTCTACAACACCCATGCCGATGTGCTGCGTTTCGCCCGTACTGCCAAGGAATGGCGGGATGCAGGCTGAGCAACGCGCCATCACCATCGTCGGTGGCGGCCTGGCCGGCGCCCTGCTTGCCACCCTGCTCGCCCAGCGCGAGTGGTCGGTGGACGTGTTCGAGCGCCGTGGCGACCCCCGCCTGCATGGCTATGCCGGTGGCCGGTCGATCAATCTGGCGCTGG
The DNA here is from genome assembly GCA_040385305.1 of Pseudomonadota bacterium. Classification (GTDB taxonomy): domain Bacteria; phylum Pseudomonadota; class Gammaproteobacteria; order Xanthomonadales; family Xanthomonadaceae; genus Thermomonas. Next base: position 37,424 of record JAZKHR010000050.1, on the reverse strand, counting down.
CGGAACGCGGCCTGCATGCGTTGAGACAGGCTGGCGCAGAAGCTCCGGTGATGGCGCAGGCGGTGATGATGCGCGGCCGCTACGTGCACCCGCTGCACGGTGAGCCCGGCCTGCAACGCTACGGCCGCGATGATTCCGAAGTGATCTGGTCGATCAACCGTGGCGACCTCAACATCGTCCTGCTCGACATGGCGGAATCGTACGGTGCGCGCATGCATTTCGGGCAAGGTCTCGCGGCGGTGGATTTCGAGGCAGGCACGGCGCGTTTCGGCCACAGCACGCATGCCTTCACCGCCCTTGTCGGTGCCGACGGCGCCGGCTCCACCCTGCGCGCAGAAATGACCAAGGTGCAGGCGCTTGGCGAACGCACCGAGTGGCTGGACCATGGCTACAAGGAACTGGAAATCCCGCCTGCGGCAAATGGCGACTTCCGCATCGAACCCAACGCCCTGCACATCTGGCCACGCGACCGTTACATGTGCATCGCGCTGCCCAACGACGAGCGGACCTTCACCGTTACCCTGTTCATGCCGCACGCCGGCGAGTATCCCAGCTTCGAACACGTGAGCACCGGGGACGACGCGCAGGCGCTGTTCGAACGCGAATTCCCCGACGCCCTGCCGCTGATCCCCGAGTTGCGCGAAGACTACGAGGCGAACCCGGTCGGCGTGCTCGGCACGCTGTACCTCGACCGCTGGCACCTGGACGGACGCGCACTGCTGATCGGCGATGCCGCCCATGCCATGGTGCCATTCCACGGCCAAGGCATGAACTGCGCGTTCGAGGATTGCGTGGCGCTGGCTGATCACCTCGAACGCAATGCCTCGCTGGCCGATGCGTTCGCCGCGTTCGAAGCGCAGCGCAAGCCGGATGCCGCGGCCATCCAGCGGATGGCGCTGGAGAACTACATCGAGATGCGCGACAGGGTGGACGATGCAGCGTTCCTGCTGCAACGCCAGCTCGAACTCGCCCTGCAGGACCGACATCCTGGCCGCTTCGTACCCCATTACTCGATGGTCAGCTTCATGCGCATCCCGTACTCCGTCGCCCTGCACCGCAGCGACGTCCAGCGGGACATCCTCGCGGATGCAACGCGCGGCGTTGAATCCCTCGATGGCATCGATTGGGACGCTCTGGATGCCGCGGTGCTCGCGCAGCTCACGCTGCTCTAGAGGCAGCCATGACCGCCAGCTTCCTGTTCTACGACCTGGAAACCTTCGGCAGCGACCCGCGCCGGACCCGGATTGCCCAGTTCGCCGCGATCCGCACCGATGAGGCGCTGAACGAGATCGACGAGCCGATCTCGTTCTACGTGCAGCCCGCCAATGACCTGCTCCCCTCCCCCATCGCCACCCTGATCACCGGCATTGCTCCGCAGGACGCGTTGCGCGATGGCGTCAACGAGGCTTCCGCGTTCGCCCGCATCTTCGAGGAGATGGCGCGACCGAACACCTGCAGCGTGGGCTACAACTCGCTGCGCTTCGACGACGAGTTCGTGCGCTTCGGCCTGTACCGCAATTTCCACGATGCCTACGAACGCGAATGGAAGGGCGGCAACTCGCGCTGGGACCTGCTGGACGCGCTGCGCCTGATGCACGCGCTGCGCCCCGAGGGCATCACCTGGCGGCAACGCGAGGATGGCGGCGGCACCAGCTTCAAGCTGGAACATCTGGCCGAGGACAACGGGCTGCGGCAGGGCGTGGCCCATGAGGCGCTGAGCGATGTCCGCGCACTGATCGGGATCGCACGCCTGTTCCGCAACCGGCAGCCAAGGCTATGGGAGTACGCCCTGCGCCTGCGCGACAAACGCCATGCGATGTCGCTGCTCGACACCACCCACCTCACGCCACTGTTGCACATTTCCCAGCGCTACCCGGCCTCGAGGCTGTGCGCAGCCCCGGTGCTGCCGCTGGCCCGGCATCCGCAGATCGATGGACGGGTGATCGTGTTCGACCTCGACAGCGAGCCTGATGCCCTGCTCGACCTCGACGCGGACGCCATCGCCGAGCGCCTGTATATCCGCCAGGCGGATCTGCCCGCAGGCGAGCAACGGGTTCCGCTGAAGGAAGTGCACACGAACAAGTGCCCGGCGCTGGTGCCCTGGCAGCACCTGCGCGAAGCGGATTTCGCACGGCTCGGCATCGATCCGGATGCGGTCGCCCGGCGCGCGCATCGGATCCGCGCGGTCGCACCGGAGATCGCCGAAAAAGTCCGCCGCGTGTTCTCCCGCGAGCGTCCGGCCGACCGCGTGGATGCCGATGCGGCGTTGTATGACGGCTTCATCGGCGATGCGGACAAGCGCCTGATCGCAAAGGTGCGCGGCACCCCGCCCCACCTGCTGGCGAAGGAGCACTTCGACTTCAAGGACCTGCGCCTGCCCGAATTGCTGTTCCGGTACCGCGCCCGTAACTGGCCCGCCACCCTCATGCCAGCCGAGCACCCGCGTTGGGATGATTACCGTCGCCAGCGCTTGCTGCCTGACGGCGGGCTGGCGGAACTGGGCATGGCCCAGTTCCTCGAGCAGATCGCGGCGCTGCGCATCGAGCACCACGGCCATGCCGCCAGGCTGGCGTTGCTGGACCGGCTGGAGGCGTGGGGCCAACGCATCGCAAGCGACCTCGATGCATCACCCGACGCCGCTGTTGTCTAGACTGGCGACCACCGAGACCGATCCTGGGCCATGCAAAAGTCGTTGAAGTCCGTCCTGATCATTGCCGCCATCGTGGCGGCATTGCTGCTTGCGTATGTCGCCGCCGGGCCTTACCTCGCGATCAACGGCATCCGCAAGGCACTGGAGACCCAGGACGTGTCGGCGCTGGAGCGGCATGTCGATTTCCCGGCGCTGCGGGTCAACATGAAGGCGCATGTGGAGGATTACATTGCCCGTCGGGGCGGCGGCCTGGCGGAAAGCGGCGGGCTACTTGGGGCAATGGGCCTGCAGGTCGCAAGCGGCCTGGGCGGCGCGGCGGTCGATGCGATGGTGACCCCACTCGGCATCGGCGCCCTGCTGCAGGGCCGCAGCATGTGGATGCGCGGCACCGGACAGACCGTGGATGGCGACACGTATGGCACCCCGCGGCCGGCCGATCCGTTGCGGGATGCGCAATTGCGCTACGAGTCCACCTCGCGTTTCACCGCGACGGTTCCGGACGAAAGCGGCCAACCCGTGGTAGCCGTGTTCCAGCGCCAGGGGTTGAGGTGGCGGTTGTCCGACGTCCGGTTCGACGCCCCACCCACGGACTGATCAATCGTTGGCAACGCCATGCGGCACGTGGCCGGCGGCGACGTGGCGGCGCGCAGAGTCGATGTTGTGCGGGGAGTCGTCGAAGAAGATATCGGCGCCGAATGCCTCCAGGAACGGGCCTTTCTCGCGCCCACCGAGGAACAGCGCCTCGTCCAGGCGCACGCCCCATTCGCGCAGGGTGCGGATCACGCGCTCGTGCGCGGGTGCCGAGCGCGCGGTGACCAGGGCCGTGCGGATGGGCGCGGCATCGCCCACGGGGAATGCCTCCTGCAGCTCGTGCAGGGCTGACAGGAACCCCCGGAACGGTCCGCCCGACAAGGGCTCGTGCGCACGTTCGCGCTCGTGGCGGCCGAATGCCTCCACGCCGTGCTCGCGCGAGACGCGCTCACTCTCGTCGCTGAAGATCACGGCATCGCCGTCGAATGCGATGCGCAGCTGGCCATCGCCGGACTGCGTCGCTTTCGCCGGCAGGATGGTTGCGGCGGCAACGCCGGCCTCCAGCGCGCGCCGCACCGATTCCGGGTTCGCCGACAGGAACAGTTGCGCGCCGAACGGCTTGATGTAGGGCCACACCGGTGCGCCCGAAGTGAAGGTGGCGCGGCGGATATCCAGGCCGTGATGCTGGATGGAGTTGAAGATGCGCAGGCCGGTGTCAGAGGAATTACGCGAGAGCAGGATCACCTCGACGCCGGGCGCCTGCTCGGGCGCGATCGCATTCAGCGCCAGCAGCTTGCGCACCAGCGGGAAGGCGATGCCGGGTTCGAGCACATCGTCCTCGCGCTCACGCTGGTGGTCGGCGTAGGCGTCCACGCCCTCCGCCTCGAACAGTCCATGGCTGTCCTCGAGGTGGAACAGTGCGCGGGCGGTAATGGCGACGACCAGCGGGGTGGCGCATACGGATTGCTGCATGCGTGCAGTATCGCCCGCTTTGGTCTCGCGACCTGCGACGGACGCGAGCCGGCCCCATGCCTACGTTCGCTGGAACATCACCCGTTCCGGCTTGTGCAGCGCAAAGCCCTGCGCGTAGTCGACTCCCGCCTCGCGCAGCAGGTCCAGCATCTCCGCCGACGATACCCACTCCGCGACCACCTTCAGTCCCTGCTGGTGGCCGATCTCGGTCACCGCGCGCACGATCGATTGCGACATGCGGTCGGTGGCGAGCTCCTGCACGAAACTGCCATCGATCTTCACCATGTCCAGTTCAAGGTTCTTCAGGTAACCGAACGACGACATGCCCGCGCCGAAGTCGTCCAGCGCAACGCGGCATCCCAGCGTGCGCAAGCCCGAGATCAGCGCGCTGGAGGCGGCGAAGTCGCGCATCGCAACGGTCTCGGTGATCTCGAACATCAGGCGTCCGGGGTCCAGTTCCAGGCGCTGGATCAGCCCCGCGATGAGCTCGAACAGTTCCGGGTCATCCAGGCTGGAGCTGGACAGGTTGATCGCGCAGGTTCCCAGCAATGCGCCGCTCGGGTGCACCCGATCGAGGTTGGTGAGCGCCGTTTCCACCACCCACCGGTCGATGGCGGGCATCAATCCGTAGCGCAGCGCGGCCGGCAGGAAAGCGCCGGGCATGACCTCTCGGCCATCTTCTGCGCGCAGGCGCAGAAGGACTTCCACGTGCGCCGTTTCCTCGACCCCGGGCTGGATCGGACGCAACTCCTGGTAGTCAAGGAGCAGGCGTTCCTCGCGCAAGGCGTCCCGCAGGCGGCTCGCCCACTCCATCTCGGTGAGGCGCGAAGTAAGGGCGGTGTCGTCCTCCGAGTAGAAATGCACCCGGTTCCGGCCGGCTTCCTTGGCCAGGTAACAGGCCGCGTCCGCATGGGCGAATAATTCCTTCTGGCTTGCGTTCCCGCTCAGCATGACGGCCCCGATGCTCGCGCTGATCGTGTAGGTGCGCTGTTCCCAGTTGAAGATATGGGCTTCCACGGCGCGTCGCACCCGTTCTGCAGCTTGCAAGGCCCCCTCCCCGTTGCGAACCCCCGCCAGCAGCACGCCGAACTCGTCACCCCCCAGGCGTCCCAGGATGTCGCTGGGCCGTAGCTTCTCCCGCATCATCGCCGCCAACTGCACCAGCAGCTCGTCTCCGGCACGGTGTCCCGAGGTATCGTTGATCACCTTGAACTGGTCCAGGTCGATGAACAGCAGCGCGCAGTCGTGGGCGTTGGGCGAGGCCAGCGCATGGCTCACCCGCGCCTCGAACTCGCGCCTGTTGAGCTGGCGAGTCAGCGAGTCGTGGCTGGCCTGGTAGCTCAGGCGTTCCGTCATCTGCCGCTGCTGCGAAATGTCGCTGGCCACCACCAGCCAGGTCGGCACCTCGTCGATGTCGATCCTCGACACGCAGACATTCGCCCAGAACGGCTCGGATGCCGCCGGGATCATCTGCAGGTCGGAGGTCAACGGCGCCGCCCTTGCGACGTCCTGGAACAACACGGCGAAGGCCTCGTCATCGAACAGATCAGCCAGGTTGCGTTCACCGTCAACCTCGCCGAGCCGGTCGCGTGCGGCCGCATTGAGATAGACCACTTGCCCGTCATCGCGGCGGGCCACCACCACCAAGGACGGCAGCAATTCGTTGAGCCTTCGGAAGCGATCCTCGCTGGAGCGGAAGCGGTCGCTCATCGCCTTGGCAAGCGAAACCGCGCGCTCCCGCGTGCTGACCAGGGACCAGCCCAACGCAGCCAGCAATGTACTCACCAGCACGCCTAGCCAGAGGGTGCTACCCGACCAGGGAATGATCGCCGCACCACGCGACCCGCGCACGCTGACCACCCAGGTGCGCCCGCCGAAGCGGACTTGCCGCTGCTCCTGGACGCCGGGGTCCACCGTGCCGAACGCGTGGCGGTACAGGCGCCGCGGCGGGCCATCGGTGATGTCATCGACCAGGACCTCCGCGATCAAGCCCTGCTCGGTTGGCATGGCCACTTTGATCAGGTCGCGGATGCGGAAAGAGGCGCCAAGCGAACCGACGAAGGCGCGCCGACGCTCCGCCGCGGTGGTGGGTGAGGTACCCGGGGCAAACACAGGCAGGCGCAGGATGAAGCCATCGATGTCGCCAGTGCTGGTGGCCAGGCTCTGCCGCAGGATGAAGGGCGCCGACATGCTGACGTCATCGCTATCTCGGGAATCGAGCAGCGCGCGCAGGTTGGACGGCTGCTCGCTGACGTCCAGCGCACGGATCGCCTCATTCCCGCGGATGGGCATGAAGATGGTGGTGATGTAGTGGTCGCGTCCGGCACGGACCTCCCGCTGCGCGTAGGCAAGCGCCTGCAGGTTGATGCGCGCCCGGTCATCGCGCAGGTTGTCGAACACCATGGCGAACTCGTCGGCGGTCACCTGGCTGGAGGCAAGGAAGACGGACTGGAAGGCCCGGATCAGGCGCTCGCAGTCCGAGAGCTGCATCTCGATGGTATCGACGATGCGAGCTGCGGCGGAGACGAAGGTCCGATGCTGCTCGACCTCGGCGCGGCGACGTTCGGTGCCTGCAAGCCACAGGGTCAGCGACAGGCCCAGCCCGAATGCAGCCAGCGCCGCGAGCCCTGGCGTCCACAGATGCTTGCGGTTCGCGCGCCCGGCTACGTCCTTGTCCATCTTGCTGAATGGCATGCGGGCTCCTGCGGCTCAGACCGCGAACTGCTCGATGAGGATCCGTTCTTCGAGGTTGTGCTCCGGATCGAACAGCAGGGTCACGATGCGCTCGTGCGATTCCCGCACCAGGACCTCGATCACGTCCCGGACTTCGTGCGAATCCGCGGTGACACTCACTGGTCTTTTGTGCGGATCCAGCACCCGGAAGCGCACCTCGGTGCCGGACTTCAGCACCGCCCCGCGCCAGCGCCGGGGGCGGAACGGCGCGATAGGGGTCAGCGCCATCACGTTGGCGCCCAGCGGCAGGATCGGGCCGTTCGCCGAAAAGTTATAAGCGGTGCTGCCGCCCGGCGTGGCCAGCAACACACCGTCACAGATCAACTCGTCCAGGCGCACCTGGCCATTGAGTTCGATGCCGATATGGGCTGCCTGGCGAGTCTGCCGCAGCAGCGACACCTCGTTGTACGCCAGCGATCCAACGGTAGCGCCGGACTCGGTCTGGGCCAGCATCTCCAGTGGATGCAGGACCGCGGGCTCCGCGCTGGCGATGCGGTCGACCAACCCTTCGCCCCGGTACTGGTTCATCAGGAAGCCGAGGGTGCCCAGCTTCATCCCGTACACCGGCTTGCCCAGCCCGCCGTGGCGGTGCAGGGTCTGCAGCATGAAGCCGTCGCCACCGAGGGCGACCAGCACGTCCGCCTCTTCTGGACGATTTTGCCCGTGCGCTGAAACCAGTGCTGCCAGCGCTTCCTGCGCCTCGGCGGCGGGGCTTGCGAGCAGGGCGATGCGGGGCGTGCTCATGGACCGAGCATACCCCGAACCGCCATCGCCTCAGCCCCGCAGCGCGAGCTGCGACAGCCGCTGCACAGCCACCGACGCGGTTGGGTAGTCCAGGGTTTTCTGCGCGGCGAGCTCGTTGAGCATGGCGAGGGTGAAGCGCAGGGCGGGATCCGACCGCTCCAGCCAGCTGCGGACCTTGGCATCCGCATTCGCCCCCGGGCGCGCCAGCACCTGCTGCAACAAGGCGCGCTGCTGGGCGGCGAGTTCCTCGCGCAGGACGCCGCGCGCCACCGCGTGCCAGCGGCCATCGACCGGCAGCAAGTCGATCTGCTCCGCGAGCCACGGCAGGTTGAGCGCGTCGCCCAGGCGGAAATGTACCTTGGCCACATCCACTGGCTTCAGCTTGTGCTCGCGCGCCACCTCGATGATGTCGGGGCATGGCTCCAGGTACGGCAAAGCCGCCAGCTGGCCGGCGAGTTCCGAAGGCACCCCGTGCGCGCGCCAGTCACGGATGCTTGCCTCGTAGGCCGGCCGCTGCGGGCCTGGCAGGATGCCCTCGCCCGCGCGGATGTCGCGGAAGCCATCGTGGTAGCGCGAGACTGCGCTGGCAATGTCCGGGATCGCGCCCGGACGCGACAACAACCAGCGGGTAAAGCTGCGCTGCAACTGCCAGATCACCTGCAGCGCGTCGATCTGCACGGACTCGGCGACCTTGCCGTCGAGCGCGTCGATCTGCGCCCACAACTCGCGTGCATCCAGCGTTTCGCGGGTGATGGTGAAAGCCTTTGCCACTTCGCCCGGGCTGCGGCCGCTGTCCTCCTGCATGCGCAGGAGGAAGGTCGCTCCCATCCGGTTGATGGTGGAGTTGGTCACCGCGGTGGCGATGATTTCGCGCTTCAGGCGGTGCTTTTCCATCGCCTTGGCGTACTTGGCCTGCAGCGGCTCCGGGAAATAGCGCACCAGTTCCTTGGACAGGTACGGATCCTCCGGCACGTCGGACTCCAGCAACTGCTGGTACGCCACCAGCTTGGAATACGACAGCAGGACCGACAGCTCCGGGCGGGTGAGGCCCTGGCCGCGGGTCTTGCGCTCGGAAAGTTCGGCATCCGATGGCAGGAACTCGATCTGCCGGTCCAGCAGGCCCTGCGCTTCAAGGGTGCGGATGAAATGCTGCTTGGAGCCGATGCGCGACACGCTCATCCGCTCCATCAGGCTGATCGCCTGGTTCTGGCGGTAATTGTCGTTGAGTACCAGCGCGCCCACTTCATCGGTCATTGCCGCCAGCAACTTGTTGCGGTCCGGCAGGGTGAGCTTCTTCTTCTGCACCTCGGCGTTGAGCAGGATCTTGATGTTGACCTCGTGGTCCGAGGTGTCCACGCCGGCCGAGTTGTCGATGAAGTCGGTATTGAGGAGCACGCCATGCTGGGCGGCCTCGATGCGACCGAGCTGGGTCAGGCCGAGGTTGCCTCCCTCGCCTACCACCTTGCAGCGCAATTCATTGCCATCAACGCGCAAGGCGTTGTTGGCGCGGTCGCCAACATCGCTGTGGTGTTCACTGGAGGCCTTGACGTAGGTGCCGATGCCGCCGTTCCACAGCAGGTCCACAGGCGCCTTGAGGATGGCGCTCATCAACTCGGGCGGGCTCATGGATTCAACGTCGGTCTCGATGCCGAGCGCGGCCTTGGCTTGCGCCGACAACGGGATCGACTTGGCGCTGCGCGGGTAGATGCCGCCGCCCTTGGAGATCAGCGCCTTGTTGTAGTCCTCCCAGCTGGAACGCGGCAGCTTGAACATGCGCGCGCGCTCCCTGAAGGAAACAGCAGCGTCAGGGTCCGGGTCGATGAAGACGTGGCGGTGGTCGAACGCGGCCAGCAGGCGGATGTGCTTGCTCAGCAGCATGCCGTTGCCGAATACGTCACCCGACATGTCGCCGACGCCGACGCAGGTGAAGTCCTGCTTCTGCGAGTCGCGGCCCATCGCACGGAAATGGCGCTTGACCGATTCCCAGCCACCGCGCGCGGTGATACCCATACCCTTGTGGTCGTAGCCCACCGAGCCGCCGGACGCGAACGCGTCATCGAGCCAGTACCCGTGCGCCTGGGCGATGCCGTTGGCGATGTCGGAGAAGGTCGCGGTGCCCTTGTCGGCGGCAACCACCAGGTAGGGATCGTCGCCGTCATGGCGCACCACGCCCACGGGCGGGAGCACCTTGCCATCCGGTGACAGGTTGTCGGTGACGTCCAGCAGGCCGTTGATGAAGCGCTTGTAGCAGGCGACGCCCTCATTGAACCAGGCATCGCGGTCGATCCCGGGGTCAGGCAACTGCTTGCAGAAGAAGCCGCCCTTGGACCCGACGGGCACGATCACCGTGTTCTTCACCATCTGCGCCTTGACCAGGCCCAGCACTTCGGTACGGAAGTCCTCCCGACGGTCGGACCAGCGCAGGCCGCCGCGCGCCACCGGCCCGAAGCGCAGGTGGATGCCTTCCACGCGCGGGCCGCACACCCAGATCTCCCGGTACGGTCGCGGCTTCGGCAGGTCCGGCACCCTGGAAGAATCCAGCTTGTAGCTGACGTAGTCGGCTGGACCGCCGTCCTTGCGCACGCCGTCGGCGCGGTCGATGTAGTAGCTGGTGCGCAGGGTGGCGTCGATCACCCCGATGAAGCTGCGCAGGATGCGGTCCTCGTCGAGGCTGGCGACGCGGTCCATCAGGCCCAGCAGGGCCGCGCGCGTGGCCTCGGCCTGCCGCTCGCGGCTGCCGCTGCGTGCGTCGATCACCTGTTGCAGGGCAGCCATGGCGGCTTCGTCACCGGCTGAGAGCGCCTTCAGCTGCGTCTCGAAGCGCTGCATGCCCTGCCGCACCTCGGCCTTGCTCTCGCTGCCGGTGGCCGGGTCGAAGCGGGCCTCGAACAATTCCACCAACAGCCGCGACAACAAGGGGTAACGGGCCAGCGTCGCTTCCACGTAGCTTTGCGAGAACGGCACGCCGACCTGCAGCAGGTATTTGCAATAGCTGCGCAGCATCGCCACTTGTCGCCACGACAGGCCCGCCGCCATCACCAGGCGGTTGAAGCCGTCGTTCTCTGCCTCGCCGCGCCACACGCGCGCGAAAGCGTCCTCGAAATTCTCGTCGATCGCATCCACCGCGATCCCGCCCTGCTGGGACTCCACCTCGAAGTCCTGGATGTAGGCGACGCCGGCGCTCGACTCGACCTTGTACGGATGTTCCGAAATCACCCGCAGGCCCATGTTCTCCATCATCGGCAGCGCATCCGACAGCGGGATGTCGTCGAGCTGCCGGAACAGCTTGAAGCGCAACCCGCCAGCCTTGCGCCGCGAGCGATACAGCGAAAGCCGCAGGTCGTCGGGGCCATTCAACGCAGCCAGGCAGTCGACGTCGCTGGCAGCGACGGCGGGGCTGACTTCCTCTATGTAACCCGCCGGCAGCGCGCGCCCATAGCGATTGGCCAGCTTCAGGCCCGTTTCCTCGCCATGTCGGGCCACCAGTTGCTCGCGCAGTTCATCGCGCCAGTCGCGCACGATCTCCGCCAGCTTGTCTTCCAGCTCCGCCAGGTCGAACTCGGCAGCCTCGCCCGGCTTCGGCCGCACGATCATGTGCAGCTGGGCCAGCGGCGATTCGCCGATCTGCACCGTGGTGTCCACATGTTCGCCGTTGAGTGCGCGCTTGAGCATGCCCTCGATGCGGGTGCGCACCTGGGTGTTCATGCGGTCGCGCGGGATGTAGACCAGCGCCGAGAAATAGCGCCCGAAGCGATCCGGCCGCAGGAACAGCCGGCTGCGCACGCGCTCCTGCAGGCCGAGGATGCCCATTCCGGTCTGGAACAGTTCTTCCTCGCTGGACTGGAACAACTCGTCGCGCGGCAGGGTCTCCAGGATATGGCGCAGGGCCTTGCCGCTGTGGCTGTTGGGGTTGAGGCCGGAGCGTCGCATCACGTATTCGTGGCGCTCGCGCACCAGCGGGATTTCCCATGGGCGGCGGTGGTAGGCGCTGGAGGTGTAGAGGCCGAGGAAGCGCTGTTCCGCCACCGGCCTGCCCTTGGCGTCGAAGCTGAGCACGCCGATGTAGTCCATGTAGCCGGGGCGATGGACGGTGGAGCGTGCATTGGTCTTGGTCAGGATCAGCGCATCCACCGAACCCGAATGCGGCATGTAGTGCGCGGCCAGCGACTTCAGCCGCCGCGGCATGCTGGCATCCTTGCCCCGCAAGAGCCCAAGGCCGGACGCTTCGTCGGCGAGCAGAACGTCTTCCTTGCCTTGCCTCACCACCTTGTATTCGCGGTAACCGAGGAAGGTGAAATGATCGGCGGCGGCCCAGCGCAGGAACTCCTGCGCCTCGCTGCGGCCTTCGTTCGACACCGGCATGCTGCGCTCGGGGAACTGATCCGCCACCTCGAGCATGGTGGCCTGCATCGGCGCCCAGTCGTTGACGATGGCGCGCACGTCGGCCAGCACGGTTTCGATGCGCGCCTTGATGCCCGCCATCGCCGCTTGCGGCTGGCGGTCGATCTCGAGGTGGATCAGGGATTCCGGCGCACCCGTGCCCACTTCGAGCAGCTTGCCCTTGGCATCGCGCAGCATCGGGATTACCGGGTGACCCAACACGTGCACGCCGATGCCTTGCTCGGCCATCGCCATGGTCACCGAATCGACCAGGAACGGCATGTCGTCATTGACCACCTGCACGATGGTATGCGGCGACTCCCAGCCGTGTTCCTTGCCCACGGCGTTGAACAGGCGCACGTTGGCGTGGCCCGGCTTGCGCTGGCGGGCGAACTCCAGGATGTCGGCCGCCAGCGCCGCCCAGCCGTCCGGGCCGTGCTGGTCGTATTCGTCCTGGTCCATGCGCCGGTAGAACGACTCGACGAAGGCTCGCGCCTCGGCCAGCCTCGCCTTCGGCACGCGCTTGCCGAGCGCGCTCAGGATCGGTTTCGGGGATGCGCCACCGGCGCCGTCGACGTTGCTGGTCATCGCGTGATGTGCCTTGAAGAGATGCGTTTGAGAGAGGTCCCGGGACGCCCTGGCGCGGCCCCGGCAATGCGGGGCACGCGGTCGCAGGTGGCGGGTCAGCGCAGGCCGGTCTCGTTGCGGGCGATCACCAGCCGCTGGATCTCGCTGGTGCCTTCGTAGATTTCGGTGATCTTGGCATCGCGGAAATAGCGCTCCAGCGGCATTTCCTTGGAATAGCCCATGCCGCCGTGGATCTGTACCGCCGCATGGGTGATGAACATGGCGGCCTCGGATGCGGTCAGCTTGGCCACCGATGCCTCGGTGCTGAATCGGCCGCCGGTCTTGTCGGCTTCCATCTTCGCCCATGCTGCGCGCAGGGTGAGGATCTCGGCGGCATCCAGGCGGCACTTCATGTCGGCGATCTTGGCCTGGATCATCTGGAACGAGCCGATCGGCTGGCCGAAGCTCTTGCGTTCCTGCACGTACGACACCGAGGCCTTGTAGGCCGCCCTGGCCAGACCCACGGCCTGCGAGGCAATGCCGATGCGGCCCGCGTCCAGCACGCCCATCGCGATCCTGAAGCCCTGCCCGTCCTCGCCGATGACTTCATCGGCAGTGGCCACGTAATCCTGGAATTCGATCTCGCAGGTGGCCGAGGCGCGGATGCCGAGCTTGGGCTCGGTCTTGCCGCGGTGGAACCCGGGCTTGGCGGTGTCCACCATGAACGCGGTGATGCCCTTGGCGCCCTTGGAGGCATCGGTCACCGCGAAAAGGATGATGTACTTGGCGACCGGGCCGGAGGTGATCCAGCTCTTCTTGCCATTGATCACGTAGCTGCCGTCAGCCTGCTTCACGGCCTTGCAGCGCATGGCCGTCGCATCAGAGCCGGACTGCGGTTCGGTCAGCGCGAATGCGCCGATCTCGCGGCCCTCGGCAATGGCGCGCACGTACAGCTGCTTCTGCGCCTCGGTGCCGAACTTGAGGATGCCATTGCAGAACAGCGAGTTGTTGACCGAGACGATGGTGGAGTGCGCGCAGTCGGCTTCGGCGATCTCGATCATGGCCAGCACGTAGCTGATCGGGTCCATGCCCGCGCCGCCGTATTCGGCCGGGACCTCGATGCCCATCAAGCCGTTTTCGCCAAGGGTGCGGATGTTCTCCAGCGGGAATTCACCCGTGTGGTCGTGGTGTTCGGCGGTCGGCGCGATCTTCTCGCGGGCAATGCGCCGGGCCACGTCCTGGATCATCAGCTGCTCTTCGGTAAACCCAAAATCCACGTCGCGCTCCGGGGTGGCTGCAAAGGATTGCAATTGTAGCGCCGGGCGCCGTGCAACCCCAGCCGCGGCGATGGCGAGGGTGCCGGGTATTTGCCTTGCGGATCCGCGTGGCGCCACGCACTCACGCGGTTTCCTCCCCATCGCACCATGCCGTTCGCGTCGATGCGGCAGCTTGACCCGCAGCCCGCATCGGCACACACTTATCTTTGAATCGCGATGGAAAGATGTTTATGGATCTCGAAGGCTGGTCCTCGCGCCTGAAGGTGTTTGCGGACGCCACCCGCGTGCGCCTTCTCGCCCTGCTGGAGGGCGAGGAACTCACTGTCGCCGAATTGTCGGCCATCACCCAGCTGGCGCAGCCGCGGGTGTCGACGCACCTGGCCAAGCTCAAGGAGGCTGGGCTGGTGCGGGACCGCCGCTCCGGCGTGTCGGCGTATTACCGCTTCGACGACGCCGCGCTGGACCCCGCGCAACGGGCGCTGTGGCAGTCGATCAGCCAGGGCAGCGATGATCCGCTGCTGCGCCAGGACGGCGAGCGGGTGCCGAGCGTGCTGGCAATGCGCGCGGCCGACCAGAACTGGGCGGACAGCGTCGCCGGCGACATGGAACGCCACTATTCGCCTGGCCGCACCTGGGAAGCCTTGGCGCGCACCGCGCTGCCGCTGCTGGCACCGGGCGATGTGCTCGACATCGCCTCGGGCGACGGCGTACTCGCGGAGTTGCTGGCACCGCACGCCAAGCGCTACGTGTGCATCGACTCCAGCCAGCGCGTGGTCGCCGCCGCCGGCGAGCGCCTGCGCCGTTACCCGAATGTCGAGGTGCGCGAGGGCGACATGCATGCGTTGCCGTTCAAGGACGCAAGCTTCGACCTGGTGGTGCTGATGCATGCGCTGACCTATGCAGACCGCCCGGCGCAGGCCGTGGCGGAAGCGGCGCGCGTGTTGCGGCAAGGCGGGCGGCTGCTGCTGTCCAGTCTTGCCCGGCATGAACACCGCAGCGTGGTGGAGGCCTATGGGCATCGCAACCTGGGTTTCGCGGAAAAGGATCTGCGCAAGTTCGCCGAGAAAGCCGGCGTGCAGATCGCCAGCTGCGACACCGTCACCCGCGAAAAGCGCCCGCCGCACTTCGAGGTGATCTCGCTGTTGGGGATCAAGCCATGAAGCTGCCATGGAAAGATCCTGCGCGCGTGGTCGCGCTGGAGGCGGCACTGGCCGAACGCATCCTGATCATCGACGGCGCGATGGGCACCATGATCCAGCGCCACGATCTGGAGGAAGCCGACTACCGCGGTGAGCGCTTCGCCCACGGTTTCGATGCACTGTTCGCAGCGGACGGCCATGCGCATGGCAAGGATTGCGGTTGCACGTCGCAGGACCAGCGCGGCAACAACGACCTGCTGACCCTGACCCGCCCCGACATCATCCGCGGTATCCACGATGCCTACCTGCAGGCCGGCGCCGACCTGGTCGAGACCAATACCTTCAATTCCACCAGCATTTCCCTCACCGACTATCACCTGCAGCACCTGGTGCGCGAGCTCAATCGCAAAGGCGCCGCGCTGGCACGTGCTGCCTGTGACGCGGCGGAAACGCGCGATCTTGCAGAAGGCAAGCCGCCGCAGCCGCGCTTCGTCATCGGCGTGCTGGGGCCGACCAGCCGCACCGCATCGCTGAGCCCGGACGTAAACCGTCCTGGCTATCGCGCCACCGGCTTCGATGAACTGGCCGATGCGTACCGCGAGGCTACCCGCGGCCTGATCGAAGGCGGCGCCGACCTGCTGATGGTGGAGACCGTGTTCGACACTCTCAACGCCAAGGCCGCGCTGTTCGCCATCGATGACGTGTTCGAGGAACTCGGCATGCGCCTGCCGGTGACCATCTCCGGCACCATTACCGATGCTTCGGGCCGCACCTTGTCCGGGCAGACCGCCGAAGCCTTCTGGTACTCGTTGCGACACGCACAACCTCTGTCGATCGGCCTCAACTGCGCGCTGGGCGCCAAGGACCTGCGCGCCCATGTCGACGTTCTTGCGCAGGTGGCAGATACCCACATCAGTTGCCATCCGAATGCCGGCCTGCCGAACGCATTCGGCGGCTACGATGAAACCCCGGAGGACATGGCGGGGGTTCTCCGTGAATTCGCCGAGGCCGGCTTGCTCAATCTGGTGGGTGGCTGCTGCGGCACCACCCCGGAGCACATCGCAGCCATCGCCGATGTCGTGCGCGGCGTTCCGCCGCGGGCCATTCCGGTGCTGCAAGCGGCTACAACTGGAGCGCGCGCATGACCGCCCTGCTCCGCCAGACCCGGCTGTCCGGTCTCGAATCGCTTTCGATCACCCCCGAATCAAACTTCATTAACATCGGCGAGCGCACCAACGTCACCGGCAGTGCCCAGTTCAAGAAGCTGATCCTCGATGGCCGCCTGGACGAGGCCGTGGTGGTGGCCCGCCAGCAGGTCGAGAACGGCGCGCAGGTGATCGACGTCAACATGGACGAAGGCCTGCTCGATTCCGAGAAGGCAATGGTCGAGTACCTCAACCTGATCGCCGCCGAGCCGGACATCGCGCGCATCCCGGTGATGGTGGATTCCTCGAAGTGGAGCGTGATCGAGGCAGGCCTGAAATGCCTGCAGGGCAAGGGCATCGTCAACTCGATCTCGATGAAGGAAGGCGAGGCCGAGTTCCTGCGCCAGGCGCGGCTCGTGCGGCGCTACGGTGCGGCGGTGGTGGTGATGGCCTTTGATGAGGCCGGCCAGGCCGATACCGTCCAGCGCAAGGTCGAGATCTGTTCGCGCGCCTACAAGCTGCTCACCGAGGAAATCGGATTCCCGCCCGAGGACATCATCTTCGACCCCAACGTGTTCGCGATCGCCACCGGCATCGAGGAACACGACGATTACGCAGTCGCCTTCATCGAGGCCACCCGCGAACTCAAGCGCCGCTTCCCTTTCAGCCATGTCTCCGGCGGGGTGTCCAACGTCAGTTTCAGCTTCCGTGGCAACGAGCCGGTGCGGCAGGCCATCCACGTGGTGTTCCTGTACCACGCGATCCGCGCCGGCATGGACATGGGCATCGTCAACGCCGGCGGATTGCCGCTGTACGACGACCTGGAAGCCGACCTGCGCGAGCGCGTCGAGGACGTGGTGCTCAACCGGCGCAAGGACGGCACCGAGCGGCTGCTGGAGATCGCCGGCAGGTTCAAGGGCAAGAAGGGCGAACAGCGCGTCGAGGACCTGCGCTGGCGTGACAAGCCGGTGCGCGAGCGGCTCAGCCACGCGCTGGTGCACGGCATCGATGCCTTCATCGAAACCGATACCGAGGAGGCGCGCGTGCTGTCGACGCGCCCGCTGGACGTGATCGAAGGGCCGCTGATGGACGGCATGAACGTGGTCGGCGACCTGTTCGGGGCCGGCAAGATGTTCCTGCCGCAAGTAGTGAAGTCCGCGCGCGTCATGAAGAAAGCGGTTGCGCATCTGCTGCCCTACATCGAAGCCGAGAAACTGCGCACCGGGGATGCCGGCAAGAACAACGGCAAGATCGTGATGGCCACGGTCAAGGGTGACGTGCACGACATCGGCAAGAACATCGTCGGGGTGGTACTGGCCTGCAACAATTTCGAGGTCATCGACCTCGGCGTGATGGTGCCTGCGCAGGTGATCCTGGACCGGGCCAAGGCGGAGAACGCCGACATCATCGGCCTGTCCGGGCTGATCACGCCGTCGCTGGAGGAGATGAGCCATGTTGCCCGCGAGATGCAGCGGCAGGGCTTCAGCGTGCCGTTGCTGATCGGTGGCGCGACCACCTCGCGCGCGCACACGGCGCTGAAGATCGACCCGCACTACAAGTCCCCGACGATCTGGGTCAAGGATGCGTCGCGTGCGGTAGGCGTGGCGCAATCGCTGGTGTCGCCGGACCTGCGCGGCGCGTTCGTCGATGCAGCCGCGAGCGACTATGCGGAGATCCGCGCGCGCCACCGCAACCGTGGTGATGCCAAGCGCCTGGTTTCGCTGGACAAGGCACGCGCGCAACGCTTCGACGGCGATTGGGCGGACTACACGCCACCCACGCCGGTGCAGCCGGGGCTGCATGCCTTTGATGATTATCCGCTGGCCGAATTGCTGCCGTTGATCGACTGGACGCCCTTCTTCAACACCTGGGAACTGGCCGGTCGCTATCCGGCAATCCTGGACGATGCCGTGGTCGGCATGCAGGCGCGCGAGCTGTTCGCGGACGCGCAGGCAATGCTGGCGCGCATCATCGACGAGAAGTGGCTGCAGGCGAAGGCGGTGTTCGGGCTTTGGCCCGCGCAAGCGGTGGGCGACGACGTGGTGGTCGACGTCGATGGCACGCCCACCACCCTGCACTTCCTGCGCCAGCAGGTCGACAAGCCAGTCGAGCGACCGGATTTCTGCCTGGCCGATTTCATCGCGCCCGAGGACAGCGGAAAGCAGGACTGGATCGGCGCGTTCGCGGTGACCGCGGGCATTGGTATCGAGCCGCACGTGGCCCGTTTCGAGGCGGATCACGACGACTACAACGCGATCCTGCTCAAGGCACTGGCCGACCGCTTGGCAGAAACGCTGGCGGAGCGCCTCCACCAGCGCGTACGCACCGAGTTCTGGGGTTATGCGGCAGGCGAACAGCTCGATCCCGCAGCAATCATCGACGAGGCCTACCGCGGCATCCGCCCGGCACCCGGCTATCCGGCGTGTCCTGAGCACAGCGAGAAGGCGACCCTGTTCCGCCTGCTGGATGCCACCCGCCATACCGGCATGCAGCTGACCGAGAGCTACGCGATGACACCGGCCGCCGCCGTATCCGGCTACTACTTCAGCCACCCGGGCAGCCAGTACTTCGTGGTCGGCCGCGTGTCGAAGGAACAGGCCGCGGATTACGCGCGGCGCAAGGGCGTGAGCCTGCAGCAGGCGGAACGCTGGCTGGCGACCAACCTCGACTACGACCCCGAATAAGGCCGCGCCGGCGTCACCAGATCAGGTCATCCGGCACCTGGTATTGCGGATCGGCGTAGGGATCGTCCCCGGCAGCCGCTTTGGGGTCGACCTTCAGCGCCACCGCCGGGGGGAAGGTGGCCTCGGCCAGGGCCAGCATCGCGGCATCGACCAGCAGGTAGCGCCCGTCGAGCTGCACCACCCCCAGGTCCCCGGCATTGAGCGCTTTCAGCTGCTCCGCGGTGACGTGGATGCGCTTGATCTTGCCGCCATATTCGAAGTGGCGGACGTGTTCGGCGTCGGCTGCGTTCAGTCCCTTGCCGGCCAGCAGTTCGGACAGCTTCGCCTTGGCTTCGCGGCGCTGGCGGGCCTCTTCCTGCTTGACCCGCTCCGCCTCGATGCGTTCGTCCTTCTCGCGTTGGGCGCGGATGGCGTACGCCTTGGCCAGGTCAATGTCTTCGCGGGAGCGCGGCGGCTTGCCTTGCGCATGCGTGGGGTTGGCGCGCGGCGACCTTGGCAGCTGCGGGCGGTTGACCGCGCCCGGCTTTTGATTGCGGTCCTGGCGCGGCACCTGCCTCGCATCACGCTTGGGGTCGGGTTTCCGCTCGGGTTTCCGCTCGGGCTTGGGCGCGCTCTTGAAGCCCAGGCCCAGCAATTGGTCGCGCAGCGTCGTAGTCATGGGGCTCAATAATGCGGTGGGGGTGGTTCGCTGGCGGGGTCGCCGGTAACTGCACTGGTCGCAAGTGCGCCGCGCAGGTAGCGCAGTTCTTCCAGGGCACGATGCAGCAACAGCGCATTGCGTGATTCGCCATCGCGCGCGGCCGCCAGCGCATCGCTGAGTTCCTGCAGGGCCTGCTCCTGGAACGCCAGGCGCATTTCCAGCTCGACCATGCGCGCTTCGAGGCCGTGGATGCCGGTCGTGTCCGCCATGTCAGTCCGCCGACCGCACCGACCGGCCCCGGCCGATGCCGTAGTAGGCAAGACCCGCGCCTTCGACGTCGTCCGGTTCGTACAGGTTGCGGCCATCGAACACCACCGCGTCACCCAGCGCTCCCGAGAGCAAGGTGAAATCCGGGCTGCGGAATTGCTTCCATTCGGTAACTACCACCAGCGCATCGGCGCCTTGCAGCGCTCCGGTCGCGGAATCGCAGAACACCAGTCCATCGTGCTCGGCGAAGATGCGTTTCGCCTCGCGCATCGCTTCCGGGTCGTACGCGCGGACGTGTGCCCCGGCGTCCCACAGCTGTTGCAGCAGGCGGCGGCTGGAGGCCTCGCGCATGTCGTCGGTGTTCGGCTTGAAGGCCAGGCCCCAGACCGCGAAGGTCTTGCCGCGCAAGGCGGTGGCGTCGCCGTAGTGGCGCTGGATGAGTTTGAACAGGTGACCCTTCTGCATGTCGTTGACTGCTTCCACCGCGTCCAACAGCCGCGGTTGCACGCCGGACTGCTGGGCCATTCGCGCCAGCGCCTGCACGTCCTTGGGGAAGCAGGAGCCGCCGTAGCCGGCACCCGGATAGATGAAGTGCCAGCCGATCCGCGGGTCCGAGCCGATGCCCTTGCGCACCTGCTCGATATCGGCGCCCACCTGTTCGGCGATGTTGGCGATCTCGTTCATGAAGCTGATCTTGGTGGCCAGCATCGCGTTCGCGGCGTATTTGGTCAGCTCCGCCGAGCGCACGTCCATGCTGACGATGCGGTCGTGGTTGCGGTTGAACGGCGCGTACAGGCGCTTGAGCGTGGCGATCGCCGCGGCGCTGTCCGCTCCGATCACGATCCGGTCCGGGCGCATGCAGTCCTCCACCGCCGCGCCTTCCTTCAGGAACTCCGGGTTGGAGACCACGTCGAAGCCGATGCCCGCGCCGCGCGCTGCCAGTTCTGCGGCAATGGTCGCCTTGACCTTGTCGGCCGTTCCGACCGGGACCGTGGACTTGTCCACGATCACCGCCGCCCGGTCCAGGTGCCGACCGATGGTGCGGGCAACCGCGAGCACGTACTGGAGATCGGCGCTGCCGTCCTCGTCCGGCGGCGTGCCGACCGCGATGAAAATGATGTCGCCATGGGCGATCCCTGCCGCGGCATCGGTGCTGAAACGCAGGCGGCCAGCGGCATGGTTGGCCCTGACCATCGGGGTCAGGCCAGGCTCGTAGATGGGGATGACGCCCTGGTTCAGGCCTTCCACCTTGGCTGCGTCGATGTCCACGCAGACCACGTCATGGCCCACCTCGGCGAGGCAGGTGCCGGTAACCAGGCCGACGTAACCGGTGCCAAAAATGCAGACGCGCATGCGCTAGGTTCCGCGAAGCTTGGGAGCGTTGAGGGGCTGGCGCCATGCGGCGACCAGCCCGGTCATTGCACGTGCTTACTTGGTGGCAGGCTTGACGATCTCGAGCAACTCCACTTCGAACGCCAGCACCTGGTTGGGGCCGATGGTCGGCGGTGCCTGCTCGCCGTAGGCCAGTGCGGACGGGATCCAGAACTTGTACTTGGAGCCGACCGGCATCAGTTGCAGGCCTTCGCTCCAGCCCGGGATCACGCCCTGCAGCGGCATCACCGCCGGCTCGCCACGATCGTAAGAGCTGTCGAACGTCTTGCCGTCGAGCAGGCTGCCCTTGTAGTGCACCTTCACCCCGTTCTCGAGGGCCGGCTTGGCGCCGGTGCCGGCGGTCAGCACCTGGTATTGCAGGCCTGACGGGGTAGTGACGACGCCGGGCTTCTTGCCGTTTTCGGCCAGGAACTTGGCGCCGGCATCCAGGTTGGCCTTGGCATCCGCCATCGCCTTGGCGATCTGCTTGGCCTGCATCTTCTGGCCGAAGGTCTCGAAGATACCCTTGGCCTGTTCCTCGGTTAGCAGCAACTTCTCGCCCGCCATCTGTGCGCGCATGGCCTTGACCACGGTGTCGAGGTTGACCTCGGCCTTGATCTCTTCCAGCTGCTTGCCCATCGCCATGCCGATCGTGTAGCTGATCTGCTCCTTCTCGGTAGGCAGGCCCGGGAACTTGCCGGCCTCGGTCGTCGCGGCGGTGTCGCCGGCGGGCTTGGTGGCTCCGGCCTTGCCGGCGTCTTTGTTGCAGGCGGAGAGCGCCAGCACGGCGGCGATGGCGAGGCTGGTGGCGCGGATGGTGCACTTCATCGTGGGCAAACTCCGGAACAGGTGGGTGCGGTGCCGCGGCGCGGCAGGCGAAATACGGATGGACAGTTACAGGATGCCGAGCAATTCGACATCGAAGGTGAGCGTGGAGTTCGGCGGGATCTCTCCACCGGCGCCCTTTTCCCCGTAGCCGAGCGCGGCCGGGATCCAGAAGCGGTACTTGCCGCCTACCGGCATCAGGCCAACGCCTTCGGTCCAGCCGGCGATGACCTGGTTGAGTCCGAATTCGGCGGGCTGGCCACGCGCGTAGGAACTGTCGAACACGGTACCGTCGAGCAGCTTGCCTACGTAGTTGACGCGGACTTTCTGGCCGGGCTTGGGACGCGGGCCGTTGCCCTGGCGAAGCACCATGTACTGCAGGCCGCTAGGGGTGCTGAACACGCCCTTGACTCCCTTGTTCTTGGCGAGGAATGCCTGCTCCGCCTTGAGGCCTGCGCTTGCGGCGGCGGCGGCCTTCGCAGCCGCGGCGGCGCTGAGGCGCGTCCCGAGCTCGGTGCGGATACCCAGCGCTTCGGCCTCGCTCAGGGCCGGCTTCCTGGCTGGATCGGAAGCGGCCATGAAGCCTTCCAGCAGCATGGTCAGGTCGAATTCGTCGCGGATGTCGGCGAGCGAACGGCCGACGTCGGACCCGACCAGCAAGCCGACCTTGGCCCGGTCCACGGGGGCGCCAGCCGGACCGCCGCCGCGCCTCGCGTTGATGCTTGCCATCAGCGACGCGGACACCGCCTTGGCCTCCGCCGGGTCAAGCAGCGGCTTGCCGCGTACAAGCGCATTCTCCAGTGCGCGCTGGAAGCTGGCCGGGTCCATGTCGGGCACCGCCGGGGCGACGGACTTCGCCACGTCCATGCCGATCATGTAGCCGACTTTCTCGCGCTGGGTGGAGGGCGCCTTCTGCGCAAAAGCGGCACCGCTGGCAAACATGGCGATCAGCAGCACGCTCATGGCGCGCAGGGAAAATGTCATCGCGAACTCCTGGCGAATCGGTGAACGGGTGTGTCGCGACAGGCAGCGGCGACCGGCCCGCCATTGTC
Organism: Pseudomonadota bacterium; assembly: GCA_040385305.1. Taxonomy (GTDB): domain Bacteria; phylum Pseudomonadota; class Gammaproteobacteria; order Xanthomonadales; family Xanthomonadaceae; genus Thermomonas. The sequence goes on along the minus strand of JAZKHR010000050.1, from coordinate 14,447 downwards.
GGACGCAATGCCGGAGGCGGCAATCCCCGTGCTCAGCGGGACTTGCCCGCCTTGGCCTGCGGTACAGCTTGCGGGGCCGCCAATGCCGCTTCGATCGCAGCGACCAGCGCCTTGTCGTCCGGCGCAACGCGGGTGCCGAAGCTCTTGACGGTGCGGCCGTCGCGACCGATCAGGTACTTGTGGAAGTTCCACTTCGGCGCGTCCCCGCTGGTCCTGATCAGATCCTTGTACAGCGGCGTGGCGTCATCGCCCTTGACGTGGACTTTCTGGAACATCGGGAACTTGACGCCGTAAGTGAGCGTGCAGAATTCCTGGATCTGCTTCTCATCGGTGAATTCCTGCTCCTTGAAATCACCGGAGGGGAAACCGAGCACCGCGAAGCCCTTGCCCTTGTACTTGGCATGCAGCGCTTCCAGCCCTTCGAACTGCGGGGTGAAGCCGCACTTGCTGGCGGTGTTGACCACCAGCAGCACTTGCCCCGAGTACGCCTTGGACAGATTGACCGGGGCCTTGCCGGCCAAGGGACGGTAGCTGCGGTCCAGCAGGCCACCGGCGGCGCTGGCAACAGTCAGTGGGAGCAGCAAGGCAGCGGCGATCAGCAGGTGGCGCATGCGGTTCATGGCGGGGCTCCAGGCAAGTGGCGGCGAGTATGCCGTTAGTTGGGTGTATCGGTGCTTGACGTGGCAGTTTCTAGTGTTATAGTTGCCTACAACACCGAACACCCAGAGCAGGACGTTCACCATGAACCGCAAGCTCCACAACACACTGATGGCCATCATCGCGAGCAGCAGCCTGCTCACGCTTGGCCTGATCGCCGGCGCCCCGGTCATGCCTACGCTGCATGCAGGGGTCGACCCGACTGCCATCGCCACCATCGAGGAGGTCACGGCCCTGCCGGATGCCGCCATCGACGACGTCGAGCCTGCCGCAAACACCCCGCGCAGTTCCGTGCGGACCGTGCGCGGCAACCGGCAATCGGTCTCCATGCCTTTCTTTTCCTTCGTTCCCCGGGGCTGAGCCATGACCGCAGTCGAATGGAGCGATGGCGCTCCCATCTACCGCCAGCTGAAGGAGCGCGTCGTCGCGATGTTGCTAGACGGCGTGCTCAAGCCTGGCGATGCGCTGCCTTCGGTCCGCCAGGTGGCGGCCGAATACCAGCTCAATCCGATCACCGTCTCGCGCGCCTACCAGGAGCTCGCGGACGACCAACTTGTCGAAAAACGCAGGGGACTTGGCATGTACGTGACCGAAGGCGCGCCGGCGCGCCTGAAGACCAGCGAGCGGGACCGCTTCCTGACCGAGGAATGGCCGCTGGTGCTGGAACGCATCCAGCGATTGGGGTTGGACCCGGCCGAACTGCTTGATCCCAAGCGCAAATGGGGACCGAAATGAGCGCAGTCATGAACAATGTCGTCACCGCACGCGGCCTGCGCAAGGCCTACAAGAACAAGCTCGCGCTCGACGGCACCAGCTTCGAGATCCCGGTGGGCCGCATCGTCGGCTTGATCGGGCCGAACGGCGCCGGCAAGACCACCGCGCTGAAGGCGATCCTGGGCCTGATCCCGTTCGAGGGCGACCTGAAGGTGATGGGCAAGGATCCGCGCACCCAGCGCGATGAGCTGATGAACGATGTCTGCTTCATCGCCGACGTGGCCGTGCTGCCGCGCTGGATCAAGGTCAGGGAAGCCATCGAATTCGTGGCCGGCGTGCATTCGCGCTTCGACGAGGCCAAGTGCCGTCGCTTCCTTGAAGGCACCCAGCTCACCGACAACCTGCGCGTGCGCGAGATGTCAAAGGGCATGATCGTGCAGCTCCACCTCGCCCTGGTGATGGCGATCGACGCCAAGCTGCTGGTGCTGGACGAGCCGACGCTGGGCCTCGACATCCTGTATCGGAAGCAGTTCTACCAGCGCCTGCTGGAGGACTACTTCGACGAGGAAAAGACCATCCTGGTCACCACCCACCAGGTCGAGGAGATCGAGCACATCCTCACCGACGTGATGTTCATCCGCGACGGCAAGATCGTGCTGGATGCCTCGATGGACGCGGTGGGCGCGCGCTACACCGAAGTGCTGGTGAATGCCGACCAGTTGGAGGCAGCACGCGCACTCAAGCCGCTGGACGAGCGTTCACTGCCGTTCGGCAAGACCGTGATGTTGTTCGATGGCGCCGATCCCGCGCGCCTGGCCGAATTCGGGGAAACCCGCAGTCCGGGCCTCGCCGACCTGTTCGTCGCCACCATGAAGGGAACCTACGCATGAACACGTCTGTTCAAGGCTCGATCGACCACGATGTGGCGGTCAACACCACGCGCGGCGCACGCCCTGCCCCGCATGCCACACACAAGTTCAAGCTGCTGCTCAGGCGCGAATTCTGGGAGCACAAGGGAGGTTTCTTCTGGGCGCCGATCTGGGCCGGCGGGATCTCCCTGCTGCTGACCCTGATGGCGCTGCTGGTCGGCGAAGTGGCGGGCCGCAAGGCCGTTGCCGCCGGCAAGATGAAGATCGACGGCGAGACGATGGTCAACGGCCTCGACCTCAGCGTGATCACCTCGAAGATGGACGCCGAGGACATGCAGAAGCTCGCCGGCGGCATCGACATCGGTACCTTGATGTCGTCGGCCTGGCCGATGATCGTGCTCGCCTTCGTGGTGTTCTTCTACTGCCTGGGTTCGCTGTACGACGAGCGCAAGGACCGCAGCGTGCTGTTCTGGAAGTCACTGCCGGTATCCGACCGCGACACAGTGCTGTCCAAGGTCGCGAGCGCGGTGCTGGTGGCACCGGTGATTGCGGTCGGCGTGGCGACTGCCTGCATGTTCGCCTTCCTGTCGCTGCTGAGCCTGTTCGTGCTGCTGCACAACGGCAATCCCGTGCAGCTGCTCTGGGGTCCCGGCAACCCGCTGAAACTGGCGGGCCTGATGATCGCGACCATCCCGGTGTACGCACTGTGGGCGCTGCCGACGGCGGGCTGGCTGATGTTGTGCTCCGCGTGGTCGCGCAGCAAGCCGTTCCTTTGGGCGATCCTGCTGCCGGTGTTCACGGGCATCTTCGTCAGCTGGTTCGACATGATGCAGGCCTTCAGGCTGGGCGGCGGCTGGTTCTGGGAGAACGTGGTCGCCCGAATGCTGCTGAGCGTGGTGCCCGGCAGCTGGTTCAGTGCCCTGGATCTCTCCAACACCCACGTCACCGCTTCTGAAGCCGCGCGCCAGCTGGAATCGGTCCACCAGGTGCTGTCCCTGCAGACCTCCTATTCGCTGCTGCTCACCCCACAGCTGTGGATCGGCGTGCTGGCCGGCGCCGCGATGATCTACGCCGCGATCCGCATGCGCCGCTGGCGCGACGACAACTGAGCCTTGGCATCTTCACAGGACCTGACCATGAACCACATGCGCCTGCTTCCCGCCCCCCTTTGCCTGCTCCTGCCGCTCGCCGCGCAGGCCGCTGAACCGAAGGCCCCGGGCATCTCCGCCGAGATCCGCAATGAACTCGCCGATGCGCACAAGGACGTGCGCATCGAGCTGGCCAAGGCCCGCCGCGAACTGGAGACGGAAAACCTGCGGGTCGACAACAATCTCCAGTTCGGCGACACCAACCGCAGCCGCAAGGACCTGCCCCGCGCCGACATCACCCAGCAGGGCGATTTGCTGATCGAAGGCAAGCGGGTGGCGACCGATAGCACCCAGCGCCGCCACTTGCTGGACTACCGCGCCCGCCTGGTGGAAGTCGGCAAGTACGGCATCACGATCGGCGAGCGCAGTGCGGAGGCCGCGCTCGACGCGGTAGGTAACGGTTCGTTTGCCGGCCTGTTGTTCGGGGCGATGACCGGCAGCCTGGAACGCCGCGTGGAGCGCGTGGTCCGGAATCAGGTGGAGCCTGCGGTGCGCGGCCTGTGCCGGCAGTTGCCGGCGCTGCGTGACTCCCAGCAGCGGCTCGCCGCCAGCGTGCCGCAGTTCAAGCCTTACGCCACCCTCGAAGCGGACGACATCCACGACTGCGAAGCCGACGTCCGCAGCGAATTCGCTTCGCGTTGATCCACCAACCCGTTTCCAAGGAGTCCGTGATGAAGCCTGTCCATGCCCTCGCCGCCGCCCTGCTGTCCGGCCTGGCGCTGAGCGCCTGCAGTGAGCCCCCCGCTCCGCCAGCGCCGCCCCCGCCAGCGGCACCGCCGGCGGCGTCCAGCGCCGAAAAAGGCTTCATTGGTCGCAAGGTGGAACAGGCGCTCGCCAAGGCGCATGAGGAAATGCGCACGCAGAGCATCGGCATCGGGCCGGATGGCATCGACATCAACATCAATGGGCGTCGCATCCGCAGTGGGGACAACGCCAACCTCCCCAAGGCCGAAATCACCCCGCAGGGCGACCTGTTGATCGAGGCCAAGCCGGTGGCGATCGATGCGGTGCAGCGCCAGCAACTGTTGGCCTACCGTGAGCAGATCATCGGCATCGCGGGTGCAGGCATGGCCATCGGTGCGCAGGGTGCGGACCTGGCCGGCAAGGCCGTGACCGGCGTGGTTGGCGCGATCTTCAGCGGCGATGCCGGCGGCAAGGCGTTCGAGCAGAAGATGGATGCGGAAGGAAAGAAGATCGAAGCCGAGGCGCTCAAGCTCTGCGCGATGTTGCCGCCCCTATTGGCCTCGCAGGAGCAGTTGTCGGCCAGCCTGCCGGCGTTCAAGCCGTACGCCAGCATGACCCAGTCCGACATCGACGAATGCGGCCAGAACGGCGAGCACGCCGGCATTTCCATCGGCAGCAACTGACGATTACCAGGACATCCACATGAGCTTCCATCGCAAGACCACATTGGCGCTTGGTTTGCTGCTATCTGCGCACGCAGGTGCGCAGGCGCCGCCGACCGATGACCCGGTCCTCAACCGCGCCTACAACGACCACATCGCCTATGTGCTCAGCTTCATGCTGCCGGAGATGAGCGCACGCTGCGCCGCGCTCTCCCCGGATTACGTGCAGACAGTTGCGCCGCGATACCTGCGCTTCATGGCCGACCAGCAGCCCCGCATTGAGCGTGGCCGCCTGCTGACCATGGCGGAACTGGACCCTGCGCAGACCCTGGCGAGCTATCGTGAAGACCTGGTCCGCTCGCGCACCGGCCAGTTCGAAGCGGCGTCAGCCGAAGGCAAGGCGCGGACCTGCGCCGGTATCGCGGCGGTGGTGGCCGGCCAGCAAGTGCCCGGGGAATGGCCCGCCCGGAAGTAGCCCAGCGCCCGCCAGGCGCCTGCTCAACGTGCCCCGGTTGCGTCGCCCTTGATGCCTCCCGCCGTCAGTGCGCGGGGATCGAGCAAGCGGCGCAACTGTTTTTCGCCGAGGTCGCTGTCTTCCAGCGCCACCTCCAGCACCGGACGCTGCTCCGCGTAAGCCCGTTTGGCGATCTTGGCGGCCGCCTCGTAGCCGATCACGGGGTTGAGCGCGGTGACCAGGATGGGGTTGCGTTCCAGCGCATCGGCCACGCGGTCTTCGCGGATTGCCATCCCGTCGATCGCTTTGTCCGCCAGTGCGCGCATGCCGTTGGCGAGCAGGCTGGTGGCCTCGTCGATGTCGCAGGCGATCAGCGGCAGCATCACGTTGAGCTGGAAGTTGCCGCTCTGGCCAGCAATCGACACCGCCTGGTGCAGGCCCATGACCTGCGCGCAGGCCATGCACAGGGCCTCCGGGATCACCGGGTTGACCTTGCCGGGCATGATCGAGGAACCCGGTTGCAACGCCGGTAATTCAATCTCGCCAAGGCCTGCCAGCGGTCCGGAATTCATCCAGCGCAGGTCGTTGCCGATTTTCATCAGGGCCACCGCCAGCGCGTTCAGCTGGCCGGACAGTTCGACCAGGTCGTCCTGCGCCGCCAGCCCTTCGAACTTGTTTTGCGCGGATGCGAACGCCGCGCCGGTTGCCTTGGACAACGCCTTGGCCATGCCCTCGCCGAACTTGGGATGCGCGTTGATGCCGGTGCCAATGGCAGTACCCCCGATGGGCAGCCGGCGCACGCGCTTGAGGCTGTCCTCGATGCGGGTCCGCGCGGATTCAAGCTGCGCCGACCACGCGCCAAGCTCCTGGGCAAAGGTCAGGGGCATGGCGTCCATCAGGTGCGTGCGGCCGGTCTTCACCGTCTTGCCGATGGCTTTCGCGCGGCGGTCGATGGACTTGCGCAGGTGGGCCAGCGCCGGCAGCAGTTGTTCGTGCATACCCTGCACCGCCATCACCCGCAATGCCGTCGGGATCACATCATTGCTGCTCTGGCCCAGGTTGACGTGGTCGTTGGGATGGACGGCCATTCCGGATGCGCGTGCTGCCAGGGTGGCAATCACCTCGTTCGCGTTCATGTTGCTGGAGGTGCCGGATCCGGTCTGGTAGCGGTCGATGGGGAACTGGGCCGCGTGTTCTCCGCTCGCCACCGCGCTTGCCCCGGCCGTGATGGCATCGGCGCGTTCGGCGTCCAGCAACCCCAGCTTGGCATTGACCGCAGCCGCCGCCCCCTTGACTCCCGCGAGGGCACGGATAAAGGCCGCAGGCATGGGCCGGCCCGAGACAGGGAAGTTCTCGATCGCGCGCTGGGTCTGCGCGCCCCACAGTGCAGACACTGGCACCTGCAGCTCGCCCATGCTGTCGTGCTCGGTCCGGAAATCCTTTCGCTTCGCCATGCCGTGTTCCCCTCGGATCCCACCGAGCATAGCGCCGGCACGGTTCGGAATTGCAAGCTTTACAATGACGGCCTCCCGCACGCCAAACCGCCATGCCAGACGCCCTGACCGCACTGTCCCCGCTTGATGGCCGCTATGCAGGCAAGGTCGATGCGCTGCGCCCGATCTTCTCCGAGTACGGCCTGATCAAGGCGCGGGTGAAGGTGGAAGTGGAATGGCTGCTGGCCCTGGCCGCGGAACCCGGCATCGTCGAACTGACGCCGTTCCCGGCTGTGGCCACTGCACGGCTGCGGGCCCTGGCGGAGGATTTTTCGGTCGAGGACGCAGCGCGCGTGAAGGCCATCGAGGCCACCACCAACCATGACGTCAAGGCGGTCGAATACCTGATCAAGGAACGCCTCCAGGACGATCCTGAACTTGGTCCGGCGCTGGAGTTCGTGCACTTCGCCTGCACCAGCGAGGACATCAACAACCTGTCGTATGCCCTGATGCTGGGCCAGGCGCGCCAGCAGGTGCTGCTTCCCAGGCTGGACGGTTTGATCGAAACCCTGCGCGCCATGGCGCACGCACATGCAGCGCTGCCGATGCTCTCGCGCACCCACGGGCAGACCGCGTCGCCGACTACCGTGGGCAAGGAGCTGGCCAACGTGGTCGCGCGCCTGCAGCGCCAGGGCGAAGTGCTGGCGGGGTTGCCGATGCCGGGCAAGATCAATGGCGCGGTGGGTAACTACAACGCGCATGTCGCCGCCTATCCGGACATCGACTGGCCCGCGTTCTCGCAGCGCTTCGTGGAATCACTCGGCCTGGACTGGCAGCCCTACACCACCCAGATCGAGCCGCACGACGGCATCGCCGAGCTGTGTGACGCCTGCAAGCGCATCGATACCATCGCCATCGATCTCTGCCGCGACATCTGGGGCTATATCTCCCAGGGCTATTTCAAGCAGGCGGTCAAGGCCGGGGAGATCGGCAGCAGCACCATGCCGCACAAGGTCAACCCGATCGATTTCGAGAACGCGGAGGGCAACTTCGGCATCGCCAGCGCACTGTTCGAGCACTTTGCCGCCAAGTTGCCGATCAGTCGCTGGCAGCGCGACCTCACCGACTCCACCGTGCTGCGCGCACTCGGCACGGCCTTCGGCCACATGCTGATCGGCATCGAGGCCCTGCAGCGCGGCCTGGGCAAGCTGTCGGTGAATCCTGAACGACTGGCCGCGGACCTCGACGCCAGCTGGGAAGTCCTGGCCGAAGCCGTGCAGACCGTGATGCGCCGCCATGGCCTGCCCAATCCCTACGAACAGCTGAAGGCGTTGACGCGCGGGCACGGCATCAATGCCGATTCGATGCGCGCGTTCATCGCTTCGCTCGCCTTGCCGGATGCGGACAAGCAGCGCCTGCTGGCAATGACACCGGGCAGCTACGTTGGGCTTGCAGACCAGTTGGCGCGGGATGTCTGATGGCCAGGCGCAGCGCCCCGCTGGCTATTGAGGTCGATGCATCGCGACTGTCGCCGCTGGGCATGCCGGCGGACGTTTTCCTGCACGAGTACTGGCAGAAAAAGCCGCTTCTGATCCGCAACGCGTTTCCGGGCTTCGCATCGCCGCTTGCGCCGGAAGACCTGGCGGGCCTTGCCTGCGAGGACGGCGTGCTCGCCCGGCTGATCCAGCACGACCGCGCCGCTGATGCGTGGAGTGTGCGCCATGGCCCGTTCCTGGAGGACGACTTCCCCGCCCTGCCCGACCACGACTGGACCCTGTTGGTGCAGGACGTGGACAAATGGGATGCCGATATCCGCGGCCTGCTGGAAGCCTTTGCATTCCTGCCGCGATGGCGGATCGACGACGTGATGGTGAGCTTTGCGGCGCGCGGCGGCTCGGTCGGCGCCCACGTCGACCAGTACGACGTGTTCCTGCTGCAGGCGCAGGGCCACCGTCGCTGGCAGGTCGACGCTTCGGACGCGCCGCCACTCGACTTCCGCGACGATGTCGAACTCAAGCTACTAAGGGACTTCACGCCAGACCACGAGTGGGTCCTCGGTCCGGGCGACATGCTGTACCTGCCACCCGGCGTGCCGCACCACGGTGTGGCCGAGGACGCCTGCCTGACGTTTTCGGTGGGCATGCGCGCGCCGTCGGCCGCGGAGTTGCTGGGCGATTTCGTGGATACGCTGGCGGCGGACGCCCCGGAACAATTGCGCTTGCGCGATCCCGACCTCGCGCCCGCCACGGACCCTTATGAGATTGATCCGGCGGCGATGACGCGCGTGGTCGAGGCGCTGAACCTGCTGCGCATGCGCGACCCCGACGCGCTTGGCGACTGGTTCGGCGGCTTCATCACCACCTACCGCAGTGCCGTGGAGCCGGCGGCGGACGACGCGCCACGGCCGCGCATCGAGGTGGAGTGGGACCTGGCGCACGGGGCTACCCTGCAGCGCCACCCTTGGTCGCGGATGGCCTGGCGCAAGGCGGCAAAGGGCGCGAGGTTGTACGCCGGTGGCCGGGTGATGCCCCTGCCCCAGCGCGACGCGCAACGACTGGCGGGCGCCGATGCAGTGGACGGCCGCCTGTATGACGGCCTGTCGCAAACCGGGCGCGATGCCGTGTTCGCGCTGCTTGAGGCTGGCCACTACCGCCTCTGGGCCGAGGATGAGGACGCATGAGCCGCGAAGATCCGTCCCTGCAGCCGTTCCGCGTGCAACGTGTGGAATTCGATGGCGCGCTGGCCGACTTGCGCGCGGTGCGCGACGAAGTATTCGTAGGCGAACAGGGGGTGCCGGTCGAGCTGGAACACGACGCCCTGGATCCGCAATGCGCGCACGTCCTGGCGCGGCTGCTGGACGGCACCCCGGTTGGCACCGCGCGGCTGACCCCCGGACGCCACATCGGGCGCATGGCGGTGCGTGCGCCCTGGCGCGGGCGCGGCGTCGGCGATGCACTACTGCTGGCACTGGTCGACGAAGCGCAGCGGCGCGGCTGGCCGGACGTGCGCCTGAATGCTCAGGTGTCGGCGGAGAGCTTCTATGCGCGGCATGGCTTCAAGCCCGAAGGCGCACGCTTCATGGAGGCCGGTATCGAGCACCAGGCCATGGTGCGAACACTGACGGGCCCGGAGCGCGTGGAGACCATCGCCGCTGGCATCGCCACGACCGTCGGTGTCATCGCCGAAGCCCGGCGCACGCTGTGGATCCGCAGCTTCGCGCTGGATCCATGGATGTTCGACGCGCCCGAGGTCATGCAGGCCCTGCGCCGCTTCGCCACCGCCGGGCGCGGCAACCAGGTACGCATCCTCCTGCACGATGCCGCCGCACCGCAGCGGGCGCACGCACCGCTGATCGCCCTTGCCCAGCGCCTCTCCAGCGTGTTCGCCTTCCGCGAGTTGCAGGACCCGGTGGATCGCAACGCGCCCGCGGCGTGGATCGCCAACGATGCTGGCGGCTATTACCTGCGCAGCCTGGGCCAACGCATCGATGGCGAGGCCGAACACCATGCTCCAGCACGCTGCCGGCAGCTGCGCGCCGACCACGACGCCGCATGGGAGCGCTCTCGCCCGGTCGGCGAATACCGCGCCCTGGGGATCTGACCGCGCCACGTGGTGCAGTGCGCAACGCGCTGGGCTTATACTTCACGTCCTTCGCGCCCGCATTCATGGGGCCACGGTTGGATCCCCAATCCCAGCCGCATCAATCACTTACTACGAGCCGCCTCCCACGCCATGGTGGACAGTCTCCTGAAGCAGTTTGCCCAGTCCTCGCAGCTCGGTGCGAATGCCGCCTATATCGAGGATCTGTACGAGCACTACCTGGTTGCGCCCGACAGCGTCGGACCGAAATGGCGGCAGTATTTCGAAGGCCTCGCCAGCGCCGGCGACGTGCCGCATTCGGTGGTCATCGAACGCATCGCCGCGGCTGGCCGCCTGTCGGCCCGCGGCGTGGCCGCAGGCCCGGCCAGCGGCGTAGGCGATGAACGCGAACGCGCAATCGGCAAGCTGATCACCGCCTACCGTTCGCGCGGCCACCTGGCCGCCAACCTCGATCCGCTGGGGCTCTCGCCCAAGCCCGATGCACCGGACCTCGCCCCCGGCTTCCATCGCCTGTCCGAAAGCGACCTCGACGTCGAATTCAGCACCGGCGGCGTGGCCGGGCGCGAACGCATGAAGCTGGGCGAACTGCTCTCCTTGCTGCGCGCCGCCTACGCCGGCAGCATCGGCGCCGAATTCATGCACATCACGGACGCAGAACAGCGTCGCTGGATGTACGAACGGCTGGAAACCGCCGCCGGCAGCTATGGCCGCAGCGCGGAGGACAAGCGCCGCATCCTCGAGCGGCTGACTGCCGCCGAGGGGCTGGAGCGCTACCTGCACACCAAATACGTTGGTCAGAAGCGCTTTTCGCTGGAGGGCGGCGACAGCCTGATCCCGATGCTGGACGTGCTGATCCGCCGCGGCGGCGAGAACGGGGTCAAGGACCTGGTGCTGGGCATGGCCCATCGCGGTCGCCTGAACGTATTGATCAACACCCTCGGCAAGCCGCCGCGCAAGCTGTTCGACGAATTCGAAGGCAAGTTCGAGCACGTGGCCCATGGCGACCGCGCACACACCGGCGACGTCAAGTACCACATGGGCTTCTCCGCCGACGTTGCCACCCCGGGCGGCCCGGTGCACCTGGCGCTGGCCTTCAATCCGTCGCACCTGGAAATCGTGGACCCGGTGGTCACCGGATCGGTGCGCTCACGCCAGCTGCGTCGCGGCGACAAGGACCGCAAGGCCGTGTTGCCGGTGCTGATGCACGGCGACGCCGCGTTCGCCGGCCAGGGCGTGGTGATGGAACTGCTGCAGATGTCGCAGGCGCGCGGGTTCGCGGTGGGCGGCACGCTGCACATCGTGATCAACAACCAGGTCGGCTTCACCACCAGCGCCGCCGAAGACGCGCGCTCCACCCTGTACTGCACGGACGTGGCCAAGATGGTCGGCGCCCCCGTCCTGCACGTGAACGGCGACGACCCGGAAGCCGTGGCTTTCGTCACCGAGCTGGCCTTCGATTTCCGCCAGCGCTTCGCCAAGGACGTGGTCATCGACCTGGTCTGCTACCGGCGCCACGGCCACAACGAGGCCGATGAGCCGGCCGCCACCCAGCCACTGATGTACCAGAAGATCCGCGCGATGAAGACCACGCGCGACCTGTACGCCGCCAGGCTGGTGGCCGAGGGCAGCCTGGCAGCGACTGAACCACAGGCCATCGTCGACGCCTATCGCGACAAGCTGGATGCCGGCGAAGTCACTACCGACGTGGTCCAGGTCAAGGCTGACGAGTTCACCGTCAACTGGGGCACCTACCTCGCCGGCAACCTGTCGGAAAAGACGGACACCCGCGTGGAGCGCGGCACGCTGGACGCCCTTGCGAGCGCGATCAACACCATTCCGGATGCGGTGAAGCTGCACCCTCGCGTGGCCAAGATCTACGAGGACCGCCGCAAGATGGCGGCTGGCGAGCAGGCCGGCGACTGGGGCTTCGCCGAGAACCTGGCCTACGCCACCCTCGTCCAGGAAGGCTACCGCCTGCGCCTGGTCGGCCAGGACTGCGGCCGCGGCACGTTCTTCCACCGCCACGCCATCCTCCACGACCAGGCCACCGACAACTACTACCTGCCGCTGCGCGAGCTGCTCAAGGACACGCCGACCCGGAGCCTGGAAGACGTGACCATCATCGACTCGCTGCTCAGCGAGGAAGCGGTGATGGCGTTCGAGTACGGCTATTCGACTGCGGACCCGATGACCCTGGACATCTGGGAAGCCCAGTTCGGCGACTTCGCCAACGGCGCACAGGTGGTGATCGACCAGTTCCTGTCCTCGGGCGAGGCCAAGTGGGACCGCCTGTGCGGCCTGGCGCTGTTCCTGCCGCATGGTTACGAGGGCCAGGGCCCGGAACACAGCTCGGCGCGCCTGGAGCGCTTCCTGCAGCTGTGCGCGATGGACAACATGATCGTGTGCGCGCCCACCACGCCGGCGCAGGACTTCCACATGATCCGGCGGCAGATGCGCATGAGCACGCGCAAGCCGCTGGTAGTGATGACCCCGAAGTCGCTGCTGCGCCACAAACTGGCGGTGTCCAGCCTGGACGAACTCGCCAACGGAGGATTCCAGCGCCTGATCCCGGATACCAACGTGACCGCCAAGAAGGCGCGCCGCGCGGTGCTGTGTTCGGGCAAGGTCTATTACGACCTCCTGGAAGAAGCGCAGAAGCAGCAGATCACAGATGTCGCGCTGGTTCGCGTCGAGCAGCTGTATCCGTTCCCGCGCGAGGAGCTGGTGGCCGAACTCAAGCGCTTCGGCGCCGCCGCCGACGTGGTCTGGTGCCAGGAAGAACCGCAGAACCAGGGCGCCTGGTACCAGATCCAGCACCATCTGCGCGCCTGCCTGCAGCCGAAGCAATCGCTCAGCTACGCGGGTCGCGCGCGCTCGCCCTCGCCTGCCGCCGGCCACCTGGCCGAGCACGTGGCCGAGCAGGCCGCGCTGATCGCCGATGCGCTGGTCAACCCGGTGCGCGGCGACGCCTGCCCCGAATAATCCAACCCGATTCACGATAGGACGCCACCCCATGGCCATCGAAGTCAAAGTACCGGTTCTGCCCGAGTCCGTGTCGGACGCCACCATCGCGAGCTGGCACAAGAAGGCCGGCGACGCGGTCAGGCGCGACGAGAACCTGCTGGACCTGGAAACCGACAAGGTCGTGCTGGAGGTGCCCTCGCCGGTCGATGGCGTGCTCAAGGAAATCAAGTTCGAGGCCGGCGCCACCGTCACCAGCGCCCAGGTGATCGCGGTGATCGAGGAAGGCGCGGTGGCGGCTGCCGCTCCCGCCGCTGCGGCGCCCGCGGCCACGCCGGCCGCAGGCGCCGAACAGGTGCAGCCCAGGGCCGAGGCCGCCAAGGCGCAGGCCGCGGCACCTGCCAGCAACACCCCGGCCCCGGCAGCTGGCGATCTTCCGCCAGGGGCCCGCTTTGCGGCGGCCACCAGCGGCGTGGATCCGGCGCAGGTCGAGGGGACCGGGCGCCGCGGCGCGGTAACCAAGGAAGACATCGTCAACTATGCCAGCGGCAAGACCGCGGGCGTTGCGGGCGGGGCGCGCCCGGAAGAGCGCGTGCCGATGACCCGCATGCGCAAGCGCATCGCCGAGCGCCTGATGCTGTCGAAGAACTCCATCGCCATGCTGACCTCGTTCAACGAGGTCAACCTGGCCAACGTGATGGCCATGCGCAAGGCGCTGGGCGAGCAGTTCCAGAAGGACAACGGGATCAAGCTCGGCTTCATGAGCTTCTTCGCCAAGGCCGCGGCCAATGCGTTGCAGCGCCACCCCGCGGTCAACGCCTCTGTGGATGGCGATGACGTGATCTACCACGGCTACGCCGACATCAGCATCGCGGTGTCCACCGACAAGGGCCTGGTCACGCCGGTACTTCGCAACGTCGAGCGGTTGTCGTTCGCCGACATCGAGCACGCCATCGATGGCTACGCCAAGGCGGCGCGCGAAGGCGGCTTGAAGCTGGAGGACCTGCAGGGCGGCACCTTCACCATCACCAACGGCGGCACCTTCGGCTCGCTGATGTCCACCCCGATCGTCAACCCGCCGCAATCCGCGATCCTCGGCATGCATGCGATCAAGGAACGCGCGATCGTCGAGAACGGCCAGGTCATCGCCGCGCCGATGATGTACATCGCGCTCAGCTATGACCACCGCATCATCGACGGCAAGGACGCAGTGCTGTTCCTGGTCGACATCAAGAACCAGCTCGAGAATCCGCACCGGATGCTGC